>JAALLE010000036.1 GCA_011087605.1 Hyphomicrobiales bacterium | reverse complement strand
ACTGCAATATGGCGCATTACGACGCCGATGGTGCAGGAGCCATCCACACCATCCGGATTGGATAACAGTCCACATCAGCTTGCTCTTGTCATACTGGATAGGTCGAACCAGTTTCGACACTATCACGTTGCTCGTAAAGCCCTTCCAGGAAGCTCCACAGCTCGGCTTTCAATTCAAACGGAAAATGCTCGTACTTTCCAGCGATAAATGTATCAAAATGAAAGTCGGGATGTTCAAGCATTCCCAAGGCTTCGGCCGACAATTGCGGTAACAACACTTCACGGTCAATGCGCATTTGGTGGTAGATGTCTGAGCTGCGCCCCTGCCCCAGCGAATCTCCGATGGCTGAATTGCGCACCGTCAGAAATCGGGTTTTTGGAATCGATGCCGACAACTCCGCCGCCGCTTCAATCGATGCTTCGGTTCGATCAATCAGATAAAACACCGTCACATCAAGGCCAGCCTCCTCGGCGCCGGATTCAAAATCAATGTCACGATAAATGTCAAAGAAACGGGTGAAATGCCGGGCCGACAAATCAATCAGAAAATGCTCATTGGTCCGCGCCAACATACCATCAAACAGCGCCACCTGAGCCGTGGTCTTGGAAATATCAATCACCTGACCACTGTCGCGAAAATGGCTGATCAAACTACCGTCCGGCTCGTCGGTGTCAAAAATATGCGGCGGATGCCCCAGTCGTAACATCAACAGGTCAGCCGCCAGTTTGGCGAACAGTGTCTTGCCGTTTCGCGGGCAGTCTGAACAGATTATCGTAGCGGATGCCCCAGCACGTCCCCAATTGGCAGATTTATCTGGTTGAGACCCGTTGTCAGTCAAATGCTCAGGAATCTCCCGACGCGTTGGACCTTTTGGCTGCCATAACTGATTTGATCATGTCGAGCTGGCTTAATTCAGCGTCCAGATCTTGGATCCATTTGCGCACATAGCCGCGCAACACGAAGGAAAAGTCCGCATCTTCGCCCTTGGCCGACTTGTTGGCGATAAAATCGGTAAATGTGACACCCGCCAGATCGACCTGCTCATAGGCCATCTCATTGAGTTTCGGCACTTCGATCTCTTTGGCATTGGGCAGTCTGGCAAAATACTTGTTGTAGGTCGTTTCGTCCCACTCAAAGAAATTGGTCTCATTGATGAAATTGCGGGCCACAACATAATCCAACCCGTTGGTATATTTGGCCACTTCATTCATTTCATCGAGCGAGGCAATGGATGGGCCAACCACATGCATAAGGCCTAGGTCAAACAACCCGTCCTTGGCCGCTTCGAGCACACCGATGCGATCAAAAATATCCAGCGCAGATGACAGATTGCCGGCTTTAAGGTCAACGATGGTTACCTGTTCAGCAGCTGATTCCATCGTATCCAGAATGCGCATCTGATCTGCAACATTTGCCAGATCGATCACCGTGGCCTTAGTCGGATAAAAGCGATTAAGCGTGCCCCGGGGGTTTTCCGTATCGAAGGCGCGCACCAAAACGTTGTTGCGTTCCAGATAATCCAGCAAAGCCCGCGAAAGGGTGGTTTTGCCGACACCGCCTTTGTCGGCGCCCACCAAAATCATAGAATGCTTCATAAAATCGCCTTCATTAATGCAATAACTTCTAATTCACTGTATCGAAATCTTAAAAATTTCACAACGCGCAAACCTTCCAACCGCTTGTGGATGAAAAAAACACCAAGATGGCCCGAACGCCGCACAACAATTGACAAATAACGTTACGTCATCTTCACTCGAATTTACACGAGCAACCGCATCCATCTGGAGGATAATATGTCGCACTCCTTTGCCAGGCTTTTTCTGTCTCTATGTCTTGTCATCTCGACAATGACCATCTCGCATCAGGCGAGCGCCCAGACCATAACTTTGGGAGGTGATGATCGCCAGGTTATCCAGATCCTGCGGGGTGCCGGTTATCGCAATGCGGTGATCAAAAGCCGTGGACTGACCATTGTGCGTGCGGAAGCTTGCAAAGGCTCTGACAAATATCTGGTGAAAGTCAGCATTCTTGGCAAAATCACCAGCAGCAACAAAATTGGCAAATGTCCCAGGACCGATCAGGCCAGATATTCAAGAGCTGATGCCAGACAATTCCTGGAACGGGAAGGCTATGACCGGGTAGATGCCCAACGCCGCGGCAATTCGATTGTTGCGACTGCATGCCGCAACAATCGTCAATATCAGTTTGAATTCAATCGGCGCGGCAAGGTTACCGACCGTAAACGCAGCGGCTCTTGCGGACCTGACGCACTGACCGCACGTCAGATCACCCGCATTCTGGAGCGAAATGGATATCGCCGGATTGAAGTTATTGACGATCAGCCACCGCGGTATGCAGCTGAAGCCTGCCGCAACAATGATCGCGTCACCATCGAGCTGAACCGGCGCGGTGGCATTCGTTCTGAGAATCGTATCGGACGGTGCCGTCAGCAGATCAATCCCGCCAATCTCGCACAATTGCTCGAAGATAACGGCTATAGCCGCATTGAAATCATCGACCGCCGTCGTCCACCCTATATTGCCCATGGTTGCAAGGCTGGTGACAAGATTGAAATCACCATTGGCCGCTTTGGTCGTCTGCGCAACGAAACCCGTATTGACACCTGCGCCAGGCCAATTGACCCGGCAAACCTCGGCAGATTGATGCGCAAAGAAGGCTATGATCAGGTCAAGGTCCTGCGCGGCAGCCGCACCCCTTATCTGGTTGAGGCATGCAAAGGCAGGAATTTGGTGGAACTTTTAGTCGACCGTTATGGCCGTATCAGCAAACAGGAAAATGTCGGCACTTGTGCACCTCCGGTCACCAAGCAGATGCTTGAAGATCGATTTGTCAAAGACGGCTATTTGAATGTTGATGTGCGCCAGTCGAACAACGGTTGGACTGCCAATGTCTGCCGAGACGACGTAAAAACGACCATCCGCATCAACTCGATCGGCAAGATCGTCAGCCAACGCGATAGCGGCAACTGTGTTTCCAGCACGGTGCTCGAGTTGTTGAAAACGCTGGAGCGTCGCGGGGCAGAATCGACAACCATGTTTGTTGAAGGCTGCTACCGCAACACCAAATACCGCTGGGCCTACGACCGCTTGGGTAACCGCACGGGCAGAAGAGCAATCGGCGGCTGCTAGATAATATTTTGGGGGCGCTCTCTCGGGCGCCCTCAAAGACGGTCTATCAGGCAGCCATTACGCGTTCGGCAAGCTGCTCCACATCATTTCGCGTTGCATCACGCGCGGTTGCTTCCAGCATCGCGATATTGGCGTCAGCCACCATGTCATCCGCCAGGGTCTGCTGGGAAAGCCTGGATTTCTCCTCGCTGCTCAGCGTCAGAGATTCTCCACACGCCTCAGCCAACCCATGCAGTTTGTCGCTGATGTCGGAGATTTTCTTGCCCCCAAGCAATTCTGCCACGCGTTCAAACGCCTTCGGATTGCCTTCAATCGTCCATTCCATGGTCTGGGCCAGTGCAACGCTGACAGCCCGGCCATGGGGGACCTGGGCGAGCGAGCCTAGGGCATGTCCAATATTGTGGGCAACCGCGCAGCCCGTATTGGCAATCGCCAACCCACCATATGCCGCCGCCAGCATCATGCCGGTGCGCGCCTCAATTGAAGTTGGGTTTTTGACCGCCTCCACCAGATGAGCAACTGCCTGCACAATCCCCTCCTCGGCCAGTCGGTCGTTTTCTTCGTAGCGATATCGGTTGGTTCGCGACTCAATGCTGTGAACCAGCGCATCAAGACCTGTATATAAAGTCCAATAAGCGGGCAGACCAATGGTCAGCTCTGGATCCATCAACGCCATATCCGGCTTCAAGGGCGGCCCCCAAAACCAGTTTTTAACACCATCCGGTTGGGAAATTATCGACGTGCCGGTGGTTTCACTGCCGGTTCCGGCGGTTGTCGGCAGGGTTATCAGCCCGGTCTTGCGAAACGGTAATTGGCTCAGCGCCAGCCTGTAGGGTTCGCAACTTTCACCCGTATGTGCCAGCGCAGCGACCACCTTGCTGGTATCCAGTGCCGAGCCACCCCCCATGCCGACAATGCAATCAGTCTGGTTTTCATGGGCAATTCTGGTCGCATCATTGACCGACTTTTCCTTCGGGTCGCTTTGCAGGTCATCGAATAATATAACTTCATGCCGCTGCTCTTTGAGGCTCTCAACCAGCGGTTCGGCCAGACCCATTTTGACCAGCGCCGGGTCGCAAACCATCAGGACACGGCTGCCTTCACCGGTGGTTTCGGTAACCCGAACACCGAGTTCTTTCGAAGCACCAGGAGCCAGGATCATTGAAGGGTGTTTGGTCAGGGAAAATGCGGTCATGTTGATGGTTACCCGATTCAAGTGGCGCGACTTTGGCGGCGAGCCCTGTGGATTTCAATCCTTCACACGGCTTAACGAGTCGTTTTTTCTAAACCAACACACAGCATGTCGCTTTCCTGTTGGCTGGCGTCGTGCATCCGTCACTGTTGCGGTACCGGAAACCCACAATGGTCGGGCAAGTCCGCGCCTTGCAGGAGGATATATTGATGACCGATACCGATGCAGCAACTCAGTCGACATCACCGGACAGTGGAGGAAAGCGCAACACGCGCCGTCGCACACGCAGTGGTGGGCGCGAAGGCAATGCCAGACGCGGCGGACCGGCCATCCGCCAGTATCCCTGGCAGACGATTATCAACAACGACCAGCCAACCGAACCGATTGACGCTGAAGGGGTTGAAAAAATCCACGACACGGCGATGCGGGCTCTGGAGGAAATCGGCATTGAATTTCTCAATCCCGAAGCGGCTGAAATTCTGCGCCAGCACGGGGCAACGGTAACGGGTGAAAATGTCCGAATGGGGCGCGATATGGTGATGGAAAAAATCGCCCTGGCGCCTTCGCAATTCACCCTGACGCCACGCAATCTGGACCGTCAGATCACCATTGGCAGCAAACATCTGATATTTGGCAATGTGTCCAGCCCGCCCAATTGTTCTGATCTGGACAACGGGCGTCGCACCGGCACCCGGGAGGATTACAAGAACTTCTTGCGCCTGACGCAATATTTCAACTGCCTGCACTTTGCCGGGGGCTATCCGGTGGAACCGATGGACATCCATCCGTCGGTCCGTCACCTCGACTGCCTCTATGACAAGCTGACTTTGACCGACAAGGTTGTGCACGCCTATTCGCTGGGCAAAGAGCGCGTTGAAGACGTCATGGAAATGACCCGCATTGCCGGTGGTCTGACCCACGAGGAATTTGATGCCTCGCCCCGCATGTACACCAATATCAACTCGACCTCGCCTCTGAAGCACGACTTTCCCATGCTCGACGGCATGATGCGGCTGGCCCGTCGCGGTCAGCCAACCATTGTCACCCCCTTCACTCTGGCTGGCGCCATGGCGCCGGTCACGATGGTCGGGGCGGTCACTCAATCGCTGGCAGAGGCGCTTGTGGCAATCGTATTGATCCAGTGTATTCGCCCCGGCTGTGCCTCAGCCATTGGCACATTCACCTCCAATGTTGACATGAAAACCGGCGCACCGGCCTTTGGCACTCCTGATTATGTCCGGGCGACCCAGATAACCGGCCAGATGGCCCGCTATTATGGTCTGCCGATGCGGTCCTCCGGAGTTTGCGCTGCAAATGTGCCCGATGGACAAAGCATGTGGGAATACATGAATTCCATGTGGGCAGTGATCACCAGCGGCACCAATGTTGTTTATCACGCGGCCGGATGGCTTGAAGGTGGGCTGTGCGCTTCGTTTGAAAAATTCGTCATGGATTGCGAAGTGCTGCAGCAGTTTCAGTCCTATCTCAATCCGATGGTTGTTGACGATGCGACCCTTGCATTCGATGCCATGAAGGAAGTTGGTCCCAACGGGCATTTCTTCGGCATTCAACACACTCAGGACCGTTACGAGAATGCCTTCTATAATCCATTCCTGTCGGACTGGAACAACTACGAGAATTTTGAAGAACGCGGGTCGGTGTGGACCCATGATCGGGCCAACGCATTGTACAAGCAGATTCTGGAAGAATTCGAGCCGCCAGAACTCGATCAGGCAATTGATGAGGAACTCCAGACATTTGTCGCAAAACGCAAGGAAGAAGGCGGTGCACCAACCGATTTTTAGCCATGGCTGATTTGGGTTTTTCCAACATGTTTCAGTCCCAGGCAGACCGGCTGGATAGGGGCAAAGAAGATATCGCCCGCATCGGGTCAGATACATTACGCCGTCATGCCACACCAACCTGCCCTGCCGAAGGATTGTTTGTGAAAATTGCCGGCCAGGCGGAATGGTATAAAGAAGGATCAACCAATACTTTGAGCCCTTCCGGTGACCGCATGCATCACGCGAGTTATCAACCTCACGCCAGTCGAACCACTCATTCGGACCTGTTGGCTGTTTGGGTCCGGGCGGGTGACGTGGCCAATGAAAATTACAATTATCAGGGCGGTGACGCCCCCATCTTGGAGAATACCAAATGAAATCTCATGCACAGGCAGTCGTTATCGGCGGAGGCGTGGTCGGATGTTCGGTCCTTTACCATCTGACAAAGGCCGGATGGAAGGACGTTGTCCTGCTGGAACGTGATCAGCTTACCTGTGGTTCGACCTGGCATGCCGCGGGTGGTTTCCATACACTCAATGGTGATCCCAATGTGGCGAAGCTTCAGGCGTATACGATCGATCTCTACGATGAACTTGAAGCGATATCCGGTGAAAAATGTGGCCTCCACCTGACCGGCGGCGTGGCGCTTGCGGAAAATCAGGATCGTCTCGAATGGCTGAAAATGAGCCATGCCCGTGGCCGCTACCTGGGCATGGAAACCGAGATTATTTCAACGGCAGAAGCCAAGGAAATCTTGCCACTGCTGGAAGAGGAATATTTTGTCGGTGCCATGTGGGATCCGATTGAAGGTCATCTCGACCCCTATGGCACCACCAATGCCTATGCCAAATCCGCCCGTATTGGGGGCGCAGAAATTGAATTACAGTGCAAGGTAGAGGAACTCAACTGGGACGAGACCAAATCGGTTTGGAACATCGTCACCAACAAGGGAACAATCACGGCGGATCATGTCGTCAATGCCGGTGGATTGTGGGCCCGCGAAGTCGGTCGCATGGTCGGTGTGGAACTGCCGGTTCTCGCCATGGAACACCATTATCTGTTGACCGAAGCTATGCCGGAAGTTGCCGAAATCAATGAATCAACCGGGAAGGAAGTTGTCCACGCAATTGATTTTTCCGGCGAAATTTACATTCGCCAGGAACGCGACGGAATGTTGCTCGGCACCTATGAAAAACAGGCAACTCCCTGGTCTCCCAAGGATACGCCATGGGATTTTGCCCAGGAACTTCTCAACCCTGATCTGGACCGTATTGCCCCGTCCCTTGAAGTCGGTTTCAAGCACTTCCCGGCATTCGAACGGGCCGGTATCCGGCGCATCGTCAATGGCCCCTTCACCTTTGCGCCGGACGGCAACCCGCTGGTTGGGCCGGTGCGCGGGGTTCCCAATTACTGGCCGGCCTGCGCGGTAATGGCCGGTTTCTCGCAGGGTGGCGGCGTTGGTCTTGCCCTGTCCCAATGGATGGTCAATGGCGATCCGGGATATGATATCTGGGGCATGGATGTCTCGCGCTTTGGTCCGCACATTACCCGCGACTATACAAATGCCAAGGTTCGGGAAAACTATTCCCGTCGCTTCCGAATCCGTTTCCCGAATGAAGAACTGCCCGCCGCCCGGCCACACCAGACCACCCCCCTATATGACGTGCATCTGTCAAATGGTGCCGTCATGGGGGATTCCTGGGGATTGGAAACACCTCTTTGGTATGCTCCAGAAGGGGTTGAGGCTCAGGACATCTTCTCGTTCCACCGTTCGAATGATTTCGAACACGTCAAGGCAGAGGTTCTCAATTGCCGCAACAATGTCGGTCTGACCGACATTTCCAACTTCGCCAAATATGAAATCACCGGCCCCGGCGCCCGTGAATGGCTGACCAATGTGATGACCAATTTCATCCCCAAGGCTGGCCGTTTGGCGCTGACTTCAATGGTTACCCATGAGGGCAAGATCAACGGCGACTTCACTATTGGCGCTGCCGGCGTCGACCGTTCCGGGCCAAACAAGGGCAATGAGCGTTTTCAGATGTGGGGCTCAAGTCAGGCGCAAATCTATCACATGCGCTGGTTTGAAGAGCATTTGCCGGAAGATGGTTCCGTGCTGATCCGAAATCTCAACTTGTCAATGCTGGGTCTCTCCATCGCCGGACCCAACGCTCAAAAGGTACTTGCCAAACTGACCGATGAAGATGTCTCCAACGACGCGTTCAAATTCATGGATTACCGCGAGACTGTGATTGCCAGTGTTCCGGCCAAACTGAACCGGATCTCCTATTCCGGCGATCTGGGTTACGAAATCTGGGTGGATGCAGAGCATCTGCGTCGCCTCTATGACGGCATCATGCAGGCGGGGGAAGAGTTTGGCATCCAGCTGTTTGGTATGCGCGCCTTGCTGACGATGCGACTGGAAAAACATTTCGGAACATGGTTCCGCGAATTCCGCCCCATCTACACGCCTTTTGAAGCCGGGCTGGACCGCTTCGTTTCCAAGAAAAAGAACACTTTTGTCGGTCGGGAAGGTGTTTTTGCCCATGCGGAAAATCCACCGCTGACGCGAATCTGCATGAATGTCACCGGAGCGACCGATGCGGACTGCATCGGCGATGAGCCAATCTTTCTTGGAGACGAGGTGATCGGTTGGGTCACGTCGGGTGGATACGGACACTTTGTCGATCAGTCGCTGGCCACCGGCTACATCCCTACCGAACACCTTGCTGCTGCCCGGCAACAGGGGCTGAAGGTCGAGATAATTGGCGACATGTGTGCAGCTGAGATTCAGGACGAACCACCCTTCGACCCGCTTGGCAAACGCATGCGCGGCGATTTCAGCTAAAGCCTCGCGTCTTCAATTCAAGGAGAAGTGAAATGTCACTGGCCCAACAATATTCAGATAATGGTTTTGTTTCTCCGGTTCGGTGCATATCCGCCCAACAGGCAGCTGATCACCGTGCCCGTTTGGAGGCGGTGGAATCCCGGTTTGGCGATCAGCATTACAAATCCAAAATGCACACATTGCTGGATTTTGCAGCGGGGCTGGCCACCACCCCGTCGGTGCTGGACGTGGTTGAGCAGTTACTTGGTCCCGACATCATGCTGTTTGACGTCACCTATATCATCAAGGAGGCAAATTCTGCTTCCCACGTGAGCTGGCATCAGGATCTGACCTATTGGGGGCTTTCCAATGATCAGCAGGTCTCCATGTGGCTGGCATTATCTGCGGCAACACCGGTATCCGGTTGCATGCGCATGGTGCCCGGCAGCCACAAGCAAGGCCGGCTGGATCATGTCGACAAGCAGGACGCGTCAAATGTTCTGTTTCGCGGTCAGTCGGTTGACGGTGTTGCCGAAGAAACGGCGATGATGTGTCCGCTGGAACCGGGTCAGGCAAGCTTTCATCACGGCTGGACCCTCCACGCCTCCATGCCGAACGAAAGCGACGACCGGCGCATTGGCTTTAACGTACAATATATCAATCCATCAGCACGGCAGACCCTGCACGACCTGGATTCAGCAACCTTGGTGCGCGGCGAAGACAAATATGGTCACTACCAACCAGACAAATTTGCAACCGGCGTTATGCAGGCCACAGACATTGCAGATCATGCCCGACTTGAAAAACTACGCAAGGAAACCTGGGCAAGTGCCTGATGGGACTCAACAACAAACCCGCGTAACCGACCTGGAATCTTAGACCGACGCCATCGCAAATTTACGGCGTTGGCGAAACGACACCAGCATATTTCGCTCTTCATCCCACAGGGTCAGAGGGATGCATCGAATGCTTTCCCACAGGGTCAGTCGCCCGATGGTTTTCAACTCCGGATAGTCCTTCACCACTTTCGGCAGAACGTGGAACGGAATCTGGCTAGATATGTGGTGAACATGATGGATGCCAATGTTTCCGGTCAGCCACATCAGCGGCTGCGGCAAGTCATAATAGGAACTTCCATGCAAAGCGGCATGTTCGCGCTGCCAATCGGTATCCTGTTGCCAAAGCGTCTCATCAAACTGGTGCTGGACATAAAACAGCCACACACCGGTCGTCGCCGCCAATATGGTCACGGGCAATTGCACCATCAAAAATGCCTGCCACCCCATCCACCAGATCATCAGCACAGAATAGACCGCGATGCCGATATTGGTCGAATGGGTGCTCAAAAACGGCATCAGGTTTTTGGCCCTACCGGTCGGCCAGCGGTGGCGCAGCAGGAATTGCCACGAGGGGCCGATCGCAAACAAAACGATTGGGTGACGATACAGCCAGTACTGGAACTTACGGGGCTTGCTGAGCGCCATATATTCCCCGACGGTCAACGTATTGATGTCGCCAAATCCGCGGCGGGCAAGATTGCCCGATCCAGCGTGGTGTAACGCATGTTCACGACGCCAGTCGTCGTAGGGCGTAAATGTCAGGATGCCGATGGCACGACCTAGCCAATCATTTGATTTTTTTGACTTTAAAAAGGCCCCGTGCCCGCAATCATGCTGGATGGCAAACAGCCGCACCAGCATTGCCGCTGTTGGCAGCGCCAAAATCAATGTGAGCCAATATCCAATTGATAGCGACCACCACATGGCCCCATACAAAGCTATGAATGGCAGCAACGTAATGCTCAGCTCAACATAAGCGCGCCCATTGCTCGTTGCTCGATACGCCGCAAGACGACGGCCCCATACTTTATCGCTGGTCAAAAGACACACATCTCCCATGGGCCGATTCGAAACCGGCTCGTCATTATGAAAAAAGGCCTAGCACAGTTAGTTCACCAATGGGCAGTGCATTTTCATTAATTTTCAGTCACACCGAGTTTTTATCACAGGTGTGACTTTTTACCCGCCCTATTCGTCCAATTTCGACGCCAAAATCCTATCCTACCGCCAACTCCTCGATTGGTGGGCAGATGCAAATCAGATTGCGGTCCCCGTGGACATTGTCGACGCGGCTGACCGGTGGCCAATACTTCGAACCCAGATCGGTGGGCGCAGGATGCGCCGCCAGTGAGCGTGAATATGGATGCTCCCACTCGTCCGCTAACAGGTCTTCAGCTGTATGGGGTGCGTTGTGCAGAGGATTGTTGTCCTGCGGCCACTCACCAGCTTCAATTCGCGCAGATTCTTTGGCGATGGCAATCATTGCATCGATAAAGCGATCAATCTCCGAAAGTGGTTCAGATTCTGTCGGCTCCACCATGAGAGTGCCTGCCACCGGCCAGCTCATGGTTGGCGCATGAAACCCATAATCAATGAGTCGTTTGGCAACATCGTCAACGGTCACCCCGGCACTGTCCTTCAGGATGCGCACATCGACAATGCACTCATGGGCGCATTGTCCGTTCTTACCGGTAAACAGGATCGGATAGTGCTGGCTTAGTCGATTGGCGATATAATTTGCGCTGAGAATGGCCACCTCGCTGGCCCGACGCAATCCACTGCCCCCCAGCATGCGGATATACATCCATGAGATCGGCAGGATTGATGCCGATCCGTCGGGAGCGGCGCTGACAGCACCGTCACTGCCATCTGCCACATGACCGGGAAGATGAGGCACCAGATGAGCCGCAACGCCAATCGGGCCAATTCCGGGTCCGCCACCGCCATGAGGGATGCAGAAAGTCTTGTGCAGGTTCATGTGACAGACATCAGCTCCAATATCGCCAGGACGGGCAATGCCGACCATCGCGTTGAGATTGGCACCATCCAGATAAACCTGCCCACCATGGGCATGGATGATTTCGCAGATGTCCACGATCCGGGCTTCAAACACCCCGTGGGTCGACGGATAGGTGATCATCAGCGCAGCAAGATTATCACTGTGCTTGGCAACCTTCTCTTCAAGATCGTTGAGCGACACATCCCCTGCTTCATTGCATTTCACCACCACAACATCATAGCCCGCCATCTGGGCGGACGCCGGGTTGGTGCCGTGAGCGGACGAAGGAATTATGCAAATATTGCGGTGCCCCTGGCCGTTGGCTTCGTGGTAAGATCGGATTGCCAGAAGACCGGCATATTCCCCCTGGCTGCCGGCATTGGGCTGCAGGGTGCATTTGGCAAATCCGGTGATTTCACTCAGCCAATTGTCCAGATCATCGATAATCGCCCCATAGCCAATCCGGTGCGATTTGGGTGCGAAAGGATGGATATTTCCGGCACTTTCCCATGTCACGGGCATCATTTCTGCTGCCGCGTTGAGCTTCATCGTGCAGGAGCCCAGCGGGATCATTGCCCGGTCAAGCGCCAGATCCATGTCGGCCAGCTTGCGCAACAGGCGCATCATTTCCGTTTCTGAACGATTGGCGTGAAAGATGTCCTGAGACAGGAACTGGTCCGGATCGCGACGTGATGGCAAAGCCGTATCGGCTTGCTCCATCAAACCGACGCCAAACAGGTCGCACAGACTTGCCAGATCAGCCTCGGTGCTGGTTTCGTCAAAAGCCACGGAGGCCGTATCGGCACCGATGAGACGCAGCAAAATACCGGCTTCTTCAGCCTTGGCCACAACTTCTGCGGCCTTGCCGGACAAGTTGACGGTTACAGTGTCGAAAAACTGATCGGCCGTTGTGTGACCATCTTTTTCCAGCGCAGCTGCAAAACGCCCGGCCAATCCGTGAATGCGCTCCGCAATCGCCGCCAGACCTTCCGGACCGTGCCAGATGGCATAGGCTGCTGCCATATTCGCCAGCAGGGCCTGAGCCGTACAGATATTAGACGTCGCTTTCTCGCGACGAATATGTTGTTCGCGTGTTTGCAGCGCTAAACGGTAGGCCGGGCGGCCATGCCGGTCGATTGACTGGCCAACCAGACGCCCTGGAAGCATGCGGGTCAGGCCCTCGCCAACCGCCATATAGGCGGCGTGAGGACCGCCATTGCCCAGCGGAACGCCAAAACGCTGCATTGAGCCAACACAGATATCTGCACCCCAGGTACCGGGACCATCCATCAATACCAAAGCCATCGGATCGGCACTTACAATCACCAGCGCACCCACCTGTTTGGCGGCTTCCACAATCGTCGTCGGATCGGCCAGTGCTCCACTCGTATCCGGCCATTGCAAAACAACTGCCGCCACATCGTCGGTAATTGCCTCTTCCAGCGAAACTGGATACTCGATGGCATAATCGGCGGTAGAAGCACGCGTATTCAACACGTCCACGGTTTGCGGATGCAATGCGTTGGCCACAACCACACGCGGCCGCTTGCCCCTGTGATGACGGAAAGCCATGCCGGCAGCTTCAGCAACAGCTGTTGCTTCGTCGAGCAGCGATGCGTTGGCGATTGGCAGGCCGGTCAGTTCTGATACCAATGTCTGAAAATGAAACAGCATTTCCAGCCGTCCCTGGGAAATTTCCGGCTGATACGGCGTGTAGCTGGTGTACCAGGCAGGGTTTTCCAACAGATTGCGCTGGATGACCGGCGGCACATGGGTACCGTGATAGCCCTGCCCGATCATTGTTTTGGCAACAATATTACGCTCCAACTTGTCTGCAATTTCCGCCAGAGCGGCTTCTTCTGAAACACCATGAGGAATTTGCAACTCGCCCTTCATGCGAATGGAATCCGGCACGGTCTGATGCAGCAGAGCCTCCATGGAAACCATATCCAGTGCATTGAGCATGGTCCGCTGATCGGCATCAGACGGGCCAATATGGCGGGCGACAAAAGGAGAGAGTTCGGTCATATTGCGGGTCTTTCAGACAATTGAAACTGGGGTCAGGAAATCAGAGCCTTGTAGCCATCGGCATCAAGCAGATCGTCCAACTGGCTGGCGTCATTCAGCTTCAGCTTGTAGAGCCAGCCGTCACCTTCGGCTCCGGCATTGACCAGCGCAGCATCGTCATTGAGTTTTTCATTGACCTCAACCACCGTGCCCGAAACCGGAGCATAAACGTCGGAGGCTGCTTTCACGGATTCAACGACAATACCGTCATCACCCTGCTCCAGCTCGGTACCAATATCGGGCAGGTCAACGAACACCAGGTCGCCCAGTTGTTCCTGCGCGTGGTCGGTAATGCCAACTGTAGCCACGTCACCTTCAACGCTCAGCCATTCATGTTCGTCGGTATAATATGTCTTGCTCATCGGTGCTTCTCCTTAGCGTTTATAATTATGGGGTACGAAGGGCGGTTTGACCCTCAACATGGGAATTTTCTTGCCGCGCATATCGGCAAATATCGGGGCATCGGCAGCGTCGACTGACACCAAACCCATAGCCATCGGGGCCTTGAGGCTTGGCCCAAATCCACCTGATGTAACGATGCCAATTTCACTTCCGGATTCGTCAACCAGCACAGCTTCACCGCGTACCGGACGCCCTTGTGGCAACAGTCCAACTCGCATCCGTGATCTTCCTGCGGCAATTTTTTCGGCCAGGGCATCAGCCCCGTTAAAACTTCCGCCATCGCGCAAGTCCTTGGGAATGGCCCAAAGCAATCCGGCTTCGTGAGGTGAAATGTCCTCACTCAGATCCTGACCATAAAGCGGCAACCCGGCTTCCAGGCGAAGCGAGTCACGGGCACCCAGGCCAATCCATTCAACCCGCTCATCGGATGTCAGTTTTTCAGCAAACGCAACACCGTCGGCTTCCGGGATGGCAATTTCAAAACCGTCTTCACCGGTATACCCAGTGCGCGATATGAACCATCCGTCGGTTGGTTCTTTGGCGGTCATGAAATCCATGTCGCCGACGCTGAAATGAGCTGCCAGAACGGCTTCTGCCGCTGGCCCCTGTAGCGCCACAAAAGCTCTTGGGATGATTTCAACAGCCGCGTCAAACTTGCTCGCAACAGCTTGAATGTGCGCCACATCCTTTTCGGCACATCCCGCATTGGCGACGATCAAATAGCGCTTTTCGGCCAGTCGCGTGACGATCAGGTCATCGATGATGCCCGCGTCTTCGGTCAGCATAAATGTATATCTCGCCTGGCCTTCCCCCTGTTGATCGGCATGATAGGGGCACAGGGCGCTGATCAGCGCGGCAGCTTCAGCGCCAGATATGGACACGTGAACCATATGGGAAATATCGAACAGGCCGGCATTCTGGCGGGTATGTTCATGTTCCTTCATCACGCCAAGCGGATAAAACAGCGGCATGTCGAAACCGGCAAAGGCACCCATCTTGGCACCAGCATCAATATGCGTTTGATAAAAAGGGGTTTGTTTCAAAACAGGCTCCAGACATCTAAAGGCACACGCCCACTTGTGCGGGCATGCCCCCTCTGTCCTTGGCCTGAGAGACTCGCTGCAGGAGACACACTCCTGAACTTACACCGTCGGCGCAGGCCTGTGGGCCTGACTTTCCAGAGTGCTTCGGATCAAATGATCCACAGTCAGCGGTCCTTTTGCCTGAGAGATTATGGGTATTTTCACCTTCGGCGGCGACTGCAATTGAGCCACCCTCTCCCACTGAATGTCCGGTTCGCACCGGCCAGCAACAATTAGCTAGACCAATTGCTTGCGTCTGTCGCCCTACAATTTCGCCATTATGAGTGACGCTTTTTCAACAGCGCAGCGCAAATTTCCAACACAAACTCCCCTTTATAGCGGGAGCAAAATTATGAATATCCAGCCACGATTTGGTCGTCACAAGCGAAAAATTGAGCCTTTTGTTCTGCCAGAACATCCCGGTGCCAACGCAGGTTACGATGCGCTGGAAGCCTATGCACGTGCCAAGGCTGCGGCGATGAATCAACATCTGATCGGTTACGGAGAACTGGCTGAAAACGAATGGAAAAAGGCCGGGATTGCCGAGCCGGATCTTACCGCAATGCGGCACTACCGGCTGCAACGCATCCGGCAACAATTGCGTCAGCGTGATCTGGCCGGCATTCATCTCTACGATCCTCTCAACATCCGATACGCCACCGACAGCACGAACATGCAATTGTGGACCACCCACAATCCGGCACGCTGCGCTTTTATCGCCACGGATGGGCCGGTGATACTTTTTGAATTTCACAATTGTGAACATCTTTCCGACCACGCCGGCGTCGTGGACGAGATTCGCGGCTGCACCGCCTGGTTTTATTTTGAAGCCGGAAACCGGTGTTTTGAGTTCGCCGAAAACTGGGCAAACGACATTGCTGCCCTTCTGCGTGAACATGGCGGTGGCAACATGCGCTGTGCATTTGATCAGATCGACAGCCACGGCGTCACACCGCTGCAAAAAGCCGGCGTCGAAATCGTCTATGGTGAGGAGTTGATGGAAGAAGCCCGCAAGGTGAAATCTGTCGACGAGATCCTGTGTATGCGTCGGGCAATTGTCTCCTGCGAAGCGGCGATGTCAGAAATGGAAAATGCACTTACTCCGGGAATGACCGAAAACGACCTTTGGGCCGTGCTTCATGCAGAAAACATCCGTCGTGGTGGAGAATGGATTGAAACCCGGCTGTTGTCATCGGGGCCACGCACCAATCCCTGGTTTCAGGAATCCTCATCGCGGGTCATCGAAGATGGTGACATGGTGTCGTTCGACACCGATCTTGTGGGGCCTTATGGATTTTGTTGTGACATATCCCGTTCCTGGCTGGCCGGTGATGGCCAACCAACCAACGAGCAACGCTGGCTCTATCAAACCTCTGTCGAACAGATGGAAGCAAATTTCAAAATGTTGGCGCCGGGCGTAACCTTCAAAGAACTGTCGAACCGCTCAAAAGAACTGCCCCAGGACTGTATGCCGACCCGCTATGGGGTTCTCTATCATGGCGTCGGGCTTTGCGATGAATATCCTTCCATCCGCTATTCGGTGGACTACCCTGACCACGGTTATGACGGCGCGCTGGAACCGGGAATGTGTATCTGCGTGGAAAGTTATGTTGGCCGCCACGGTGGCGGCGAAGGCGTCAAACTGGAAGATCAATGCCTGATAACCGAAACCGGCTATGAGCAACTTTCCACCTATCCGCTCGACAAACGACTGATGGCGGCGAGCAGCGGTTGATCATTTGCTCGCCAAATACGCAGTGGCAAAATCCGACTGATGATCGATGAGGGACGAAATCGCCGCGCGGTTATCCTCCCGCCCGCGCGGCGTCGTCGATAGAGCAAAGCTCCAGACGACCGGACGGCTCCCTCGAGCTACCGGAATGGGCGGGAAATTTGCACGGAATCCAATTCGTTGCAATGCCCCAATGCACCAGAATTAGACTAAAGTAATATAATCGATTTATACGCCTCTGTTTCCAGATGCGACACGCCGTTCAGTCGAAAGATCTCATTTTGCGGAGCTGTCGACATTTCTGAAATGGCGCTGGCCAATGTCGATTTCAGCCTCTGTAGTTCATCGGCTGACCAGTACCGGTTGGTAATATAAGGCAGGCCCGGCAATGGCGGTGTCCACTGCAAAACCTTCAGTTGAGCAGCCTGCTCGGATTGATAGGTCGCAAACAAATGCCAACACATGGCATCAATGGCAGCAATATCTGCCCGCCCATCTGCCACCATTGTTGCGGAAACCCGATGCCCGCCACTTTTGACCAGTTCATCAAACCAGTCTTCCGGCCGGCCAACCAGTGGCGTCATGCATCGATATCCCGATAGCGAGTTGTTGCTGTTAAAGGCAAACCGATTCGGGCGACAGTCATCCAGACTGGCCGCTTTGGATTCTTTTCGAACCACAATCGCGCTGCTGTAATTCGATCCCTGCCAGCCATCGATATCGAAATGGGGTGTGCCGAGTAGTTCCACCTGCCCTTCCAGACGGGACATATACGGATAGCCGCAGGTCTGGCTGAAAAACAAACTGGCCTCCAGCCAACCCTCGCTCTCGTCTTCAAATCGCGAAAGATGGTCAGGTGGTTGAAATCCGGCTTGCGAAAAGTTTTTGCGTAACATCTGCCACAGCGCATCGGTATCGGCGCGCAGTTCCGGCCAATCATACATGGGCAGAGAAGCGATCACTCGGGGGTTACTTCGTCGCGATACATGAACGGATGATCGACCGGTTGTTTGGTGCGAAAAGCAAACCGCCGAATAATGTCGCCATACCCGTGAAACAAAGTGTGTTCGTTGGCCGCCAGAAATAGTTCACGCCGCTCCCGGTACAAAGCCGGTAAATCATACCACGCAACGCCTGGGTTCGCATGATGCACAATGTGCAGGTTGTTGTTTAAAAACAGCAGAGCAAATACCGGATGGGCCTCAACTATGGCCGACCGGGCGCCGACATTTTCCGCCGCCTGATGTTCCGCATAGGAACGCAAGGATGTTAGCGACAGGGCGGGATAAGCTACAAACACAGCATAGACCCAAAGCGGCATGGCAAACAGTTTTACAATGATGATCCCAAGCACAATCATGCCCGCCACATGCAATAGCCAGGCCACCCGAACTCCCGGCTCACCGGCAGTCAAACGTCTCACTTCCGTGCGGGTAAAGCCATACAGCGTCAACAAGGGTCCAACCACCAATCGCCCGACCAGCGTATTGTTGATCTTAAACAGTTGCCGCATGATCGGGCGCATGGCCGTATACTGACATAGCGGCCAAAAATAGCTTTCCGGATCTTCGTACGGATCCGTCAGGTTCAGGTCATTGTGATGTTTCAAATGCAAATCACGATAGCGCCGATAGGGAAATACCGCGCCAATTGGCAGGCTGATCAGCAGTTCATTGAGCCATCTTGAAGGGGTTGGATGGTCATGGATCACTTCATGTTGCAGTGAGGTATGAAACGCCGCCAGATAAGGCATCATAATCAGGCCGGCAAACCACCAGGATGTCTGCCACAACAGGCCGCCGGCAATCCACAATCCATAACAGGCCGCCATCAGCCCCAGGGTTGCCCATTCCCACTTCTTCGTCATCCCAGCAGTCATCTCAATCTCACATTCGCGTGATCGCACATTCCTCCTAAATTCTGCGCCGCGCAAGAAATATTTTGCAAACCTATGCAATTGTTGCCGTGTTAAGAGAACTCATATAAAGCTATCTTTATATCTCTTATCAGGAGTCTGAATGACATGGCTGGAAAACTAAAATCCTTGATCGAAGAAAAAGGCGTCCTGCTTGCAGACGGTGCAACCGGCACGAATTTCTTCAATATGGGCCTGCTTTCAGGTGATGCGCCGGAATTGTGGAATGAGGATGCCCCCGAAAAGGTCAAGGCATTACATCAAAGCTTTGTCGATTCAGGGTCCGATATTATATTGACCAATACATTTGGCGGCAATCGGCACCGCCTGAAACTGCACAATGCCCAGGACCGTTCGCGTGAACTGAATAAAAAAGCCGCCAGACTTGCCCGCGAGGTCGCAGATGCGGCTTCCAAAACTGTTTTGGTAGCCGGGTCCGTCGGTCCGACCGGGGAATTGTTCGTGCCGCTTGGCGAACTCACCCATGAGGACGCCGTTTCCTCCTTCACCGAACAGATGGAGGGGCTCAAACAGGGCGGTGCTGACGTGTTGTGGATCGAAACCATGTCGGCACGCGAAGAAATCGCGGCAGCAGCCGAGGCTGCCAATGCTGTTGGCTTGGAATTCATATTTACTGCCAGTTTTGATACGGCAGGCCGGACAATGATGGGCATCGCCCCTTCCGAGCTTGGCCAACTGGCCAATGATCTGCCGACCCCACCCACCGCAATTGGAGCCAATTGCGGGGTTGGGGCAACCGACCTTTTGTTCTCTGTGCTCGATATGACTGAATCCGGCCCGACAGCGGAAGGCGGCACGATTGCGGTAATTGCCAAGGCAAATTGTGGCGTCCCGCGGGTTAGTGGTGATCAGGTTCTGTATACCGGCACCCCAGAATTGATGGCAAAATATGCGCAGCTGGCAATCGATTCCGGCGCCAAGATCATCGGTGGTTGTTGCGGCACATCTGCAGAACATCTTGTCGCCATGCGGCAGGCCATCGACGCCCATACCAAAGGCCAACGCCCGGCTCTGGAAGCAGTCGTTGCGGCTACCGGTGAATTGGTCAATCAGATCGCAGCGGCAAAATCGGAGAATGATGACGGTGCGCGCAGTGGGCGCCGCAGGGGAAGACGCCGCTAAAGCCCTGACAATCGTCAGATATAGGCCTTCATGTGAAAAGCCTGATGCGGCTTTTGATAGCGATATTGGCTGCCCACCGGGCAGGCCAGTCGCGCCAGACAGCCACCCTCGCGACAGGCCCTGCCCTGTTCGCCTGCAACATGAGATTTGCAGGCAAGATAATCATATCCGTCGATAGTGAATGCCGCGATCGGGCAGGTATTCAAACAGGGTCTGTCTGAGCATGTGTCACATGGATGATCGGGGATTTGGGCTTCCTGCAGATCAAATTTGTCGGCGAAAATCACAACCGCGCGAAACGCTGTCCACAATCCATATTCGGGGTGAATCAACAGGCCGATTGGCGACTGATCGATCCCCAATGCCTGCTTGGCATATTCCTGAAATGGCCAGTTGGGGTCGCCAAACGGATATCTGATATGCTCCACCAATTCGGGTCGCAGCTTTTCAGCCATTGCTGAAATAACCGAAACTGTCCAACGGTTCATCGGATCAGCTTCATCATCGGCAAATTGTTCCGACCCAGAAAATGCCTGCCACTGGCTGCTGCCAACGTTACCGATCAACAAGGCGGACTGGCCATCAATTTCAAACCATCCAAGCGGCAACAGGCCACTGGGCAACAGAATTTCCCGAATATCATCTTCAAGCTTCAATGCTGCGTCATTGTTCATCACACCGCTCCGCCAGCACTCACCCCTTGATAGCCGAACGCCAGACTTCCTGCTGGATGAAGTCGGCAATGAATTCCCGGCTTCTCACTTCCCGACAATTTGGCGCCCTGACCTCGCGTGTTCAGGTGAAGGCGTCGGGCATGGAATCCTTTTTATTGGCGACATAGGCATCCAGCGCCTCGCGTTTGGCCGGGTCGAGATCCGGGGCGTTGTGATCACTGATCCATTTGCGGGCAATCTCATTGGCCCGCTGTGGCGCGGTCTTGGCGCCTTCAACTTCCCACTGTTCAAATGAGTTGTTGTCGGCAATTGTCGAGCGGAAAAAAGCAGTTTTGAAGTTCGCCTGGGTATGGTCACAGCCCAGATAATGGCTGCCCGGACCGACTTCTCGAATAGCATCCATTGCCTGCCCGTGTTCGCTGACATCGACACCAGCCGCCATTTTCTGCTGGGCTGCCAGCTGGTCGCAATCCATGACGAATTTTTCGTACGAACTGACCAGGCCGCCCTCTAACCAACCTGCTGAATGCAATGCGAAATTGACACCACCCAACAGGGTGGGATTAAGCGTATTTGCGCTTTCATATGCGGCCTGCGCATCGGGCATTTTTGAGCCCGTCAGCGATCCACCAGAGCGGAAAGGCAGGCCAAACTTGCGAGCAAATTGCGCCGCTCCATAAAGTACCTGAGCCGGTTCCGGCGTACCAAAGGCCGGTGCCCCGGACTGCATTGAAATTGAAGTCGCAAATGTCCCCATGATCACCGGAGCGCCGGGGCGGCATAGCTGCGAAAAGGCAATTGCAGCCTGTGCTTCGGCGAGAACCTGGGTCAATGTTCCAGCAACGGTGACCGGCGACATTGCCCCGCCGACGATGAAGGGCGAGATTATCGTCGCCTGCCCGGCCCGCGCATAGACTTTCAGCGCGCCAAGCATGGTGTCATCCATGACCATTGGTGAATTGATGTTGATCAGCGATGTGACGACGCAATTATTGTCGACAAACTCTTCGCCAAACAGGATTTTCGACATTTCCACCGTGTCGGCAGCCCTCTCCGGTGCGGTCACTGACCCCATATATGGCTTGTCCGACAGAGTCATATGGGCGTGGACCATGTCCAGATGGCGCTTGTTGACGGCAACATCGACCGGCTCACATACGGTTCCGCCACTGTGATGCATGGCGGGGGCCATATAGGCCATTTTCACAAAATTTCGGAAGTCCTCCATCGTCGCATAGCGACGCTCACCCTCCAGATCGAGAACGAATGGCGGACCATAAACCGGTGCAAATACGGTGTTGTTGCCCCCGATCACCACATTGCGTTCGGGATTGCGGGCGTGCTGGGTAAATTCCCGCGGTGCCGTCTTCATCAGGTCGCGACACAGGCCTTTTGGAAAATGCACCCGTTCGCCCTGAACGTCGGCACCGGCCTCTTTCAGCATCGCCAGCGCTTCGGCATCATCGCGGAACTCAATACCGATCTCTTCCAGCACCGTATCGGCATTGGATTCGATAATTTCCATCGCTTCGTCGTTGAGAATATCGAAAGTCGCGATTTTTCGGCGGATATAGGGCAAGTGCTCGGTAACGCCGCTGGTACGTTCCGCCCGGCGGGCCGCTGCACCACCACCACCGCGTCCGCGTCTTGCAGCTCTGGCTTCACTCATGATCTGTCATCCCGGTCAGTGACTGTCTAGCATGGCGCATTTTGAACAATTGCACCATGTCAAAATTGATTATCTGGCCCACTATTCCCCCATGCGCAGCGCCGACAACTTTCCCCGTGCGGCACCTGTTGGCGCAATCAAGACGGCGGTCGCAAAGAAGACGCCATTTTTGGAAAAATTTGCCTTTGGACCGGGAAAGCAAGATGTTATGAACCAAACAGGTCGCAATCGTGTCGGGCTAAGTCGCTATAGGAAGCGTTGAACATATTAAGCAAGACATAATCACCAACTGAATGGGACGTTTCGCACAGGGTTTATGCACATGTCTGACGAAGAAGAAATCATCCTCTCCGAATTGCCGACAGAAGAGCTCGTTCTGCAAATGCATGACGATCTGTATGATGGTCTGAAGGAAGAGATTGAAGAAGGCACCAATATCCTGTTGAGCCGGGATTGGGCCCCCTACAAGGTTCTGACCGAGGCGCTGGTTGAAGGCATGCGCATTGTTGGTGAGGATTTTCGCGACGGCATCCTGTTTGTGCCTGAAGTTCTGCTGTCAGCCAATGCGATGAAGGGCGGCATGGCCATATTGCGCCCGCTGCTTGCTGCTACCGGCGCGCCCAAACAGGGTAAGATGGTGATTGGCACGGTGAAAGGTGACATTCACGATATCGGCAAAAACCTGGTCGGCATGATGATGGAAGGCGCCGGGTTCGACGTCATTGATCTGGGCATCAACAACCCTGTCGAAAATTATCTGGACGCTATAGACGAGCATGAGCCCGATATTGTTGGCATGTCTGCCCTGCTGACGACCACCATGCCTTACATGAAAGTTGTCATCGACACGATGAAGGAAAAGGGCATTCGCGACGATTATACGGTGCTGGTCGGTGGTGCACCGCTGAATGATGAATTTGGTGAAGCAATCGGCGCCGACGCCTATTGTCGCGATGCGGCAGTGGCCGTGGAAACCGCCAAGGACTACATGACGCGCAAACATAATCAGCGGGCAAGCGCCTGACGCCGGGCCGCCTGAACTGACTGCAATATCAAGGCGTCTTCGGACGCCTTTTTTGTTTCTGAATTAGGGTGTTAGGGTATTTGTATGAATCAAATTGGCAAATCTGTCGATGCACCGGAGCCCGCCCCTGTGCGAGTCATAGGGTGTGGCATGATTGCCCGTGAAATTCTTGCGGTGAGCGAACAACTGGGTCTCACCAATATTGATCTAAAATGCCTGCCCGCCATGTGGCACCATTATCCCGATAAAATCGCCCCGGGCGTCGATGCGGCCATCAACAGCGCCAGGGCGGAAGGGTTTGAACAGATTTTCGTTGCCTATGCCGATTGTGGCACAGGCGGGCATCTGGACATGGTCTGCGACAAGCACGGCGTCGAGCGGATTGCCGGACCGCATTGTTTTTCATTCTATATGGGCAACCAAACCTTTGAAGAGGAAGGCGATGACCTGCTGACCAGCTTTTTCATGACGGATTTTCTGGCCCGCCATTTCGAGACCTTTTTGGTCAAGCCGCTGGGCATGGACCGTCACCCGGAACTGCGCGAGATGTATTTTGGTAATTACACACGCATGATCTACATTGCCCAGACCGAAGATGAGCAATTGACGGAAAATGCTAGACAGGCTGCTGAATTTCTTGGCCTGGAATTCGAAAAGCGCCTGACCGGATATGGTGATCTCTCCAATGCGCTTGCGGACATCCCGCAACAATCTTGAGACATCACCGGAAGGTGTCACCGATATTGGTCATTCATAATTTTGGCATAGGTGTCGCAATTGCGATATCAATGCTGCATATGAGTGGTGACGACGTCATTGCATCAAGGATTATGATTGGTGCTACAAGCGCGTCCATGATAGTCGATAAGTTGGACCAAAACTTCAAAAATGGGCTGTCGGAGTCGTATTTGAAGTTGTCCTCCGTCGCCCTTACATAAGGATTGAGAGACACAAAAGCGCATTTTGGCCACCGAAAACATGGAAAGCTTGCAATGGCACAACTTCAAATCGTTTACTGGCGGGACATTCCGGCCCAGATTATGGTCAAGGCCGGACGTCGCAATCAGGCCAAGCGCGAACTGTCATTGCGCTTTACCGAAGCCATAGACATGGCCGCCATGCGCACCGGGGCTGCCGAGACGGACGATTATCTGGCCGAATGGCGGCGCGGTGACCCGGTGCCGGTTGGTGATGATCTGGAAGCCGAAGCTCAACTGGCAATGGATGCCATTGAAGGTGAATATGACAAGGCCAGATTGGTGGCCCTTGTCAAAAATGGAGGTCGCGAAGCATGACCGCAGCAAAAGTCGGCGCCTCAATCGAGGTCAGCGCAAAACATGTCCATGACGGCAAGTTGCATGGCGACATGCTGCCCACGGGAACGCGTGTCTACATTACCGATGTCGGTGTTGATCCGGTTGCCGAACTGATTGCTGCTGCCCGCAAAGTGACTGATCTTGGCTATCAGGCTGTGCCCCATATTCCGGCTCGACGCATCGAAAGCGAAGCGGCACTGGAAGCCCGTCTGTCAGGCATGGCAAACGATGCCGGCGTCCGCGATATTCTTATTATTGCTGGCGAAGCAGACGAGCAAATGGGCCCCTATTCTGAAGCTCTCGCAGTGTTGCAAACCGGTCTGATTGACAAATTGGGCATCAAACACGTGGCGATTGGCGGGCACCCGGAAGGCAATGTTGCCTATGGCGGTCGCGACGTTATGCAGGTTTTGAAAGACAAGATTGATTTTGGACTGCAGAGCGATGCCGAGTTTCGCATCGCAACACAATTTGGCTTTGATGGCCCGAAATTTGTTGATTGGGCACGCTCGGTCAAACAAGCCGGGATCGATGCGCCGATTCATCTCGGTGTCGCAGGGCCAGCAAAGATTACCACGCTGATTAAATATGCGGCCATGTGCGGAGTTGGCAACTCTTTGAATTTCTTTAAGAAACGCACCAGCGCCATTGCTCAGCTGGCCACAAAACATTCACCTGAGGACGTCGTCAACCCGATTGAACAGGCCTGGCGGGAGCAGGTTGGCAACATTGCCCAACTTCACGTCTTTCCATTTGGCGGGCTTCAGGCATCTGCCGACTGGTTGACCGATCGGGGCAGTTTCCAGTTTTCCAATGAAGGCCAGTCAGCGGTTCTGGCCTAATCAATTACGGCTTGGGCAACCCGATTACCCGACGAGAGCTGGGCGGAATGCAGCGACGTTCGTATCGAATTCACCGTTGAACGCCCTGATCGCGTCGGCGGTCAGGTCAACCCTGTTAAGCGTGTAAATATGCAGCGCCAGGACGCCGTTCTGGGCCAGATCCCGCACCTGTTCTTCAATCAGCTTGCGGGCAACGTCGGTGTGCTTGGCGCGATCATCACCTGCCGCTTCAAACAGCGGATGAAAATGATCGGGAATGCTGGCACCGCATTTGGCCGAAAATTCGATAATGCGTTCAAAATTGGTGATTGGAATTACGCCTGGAACGATATCGCGGCGAAAGCCCTTTTTCTCCGCTTCGTCGCGAAAACGATAGAAATCTTCATTGTTGAAGAAATACTGAGTGATTGCCCGGTTGGCCCCGGCATCCTGTTTGGCGATCAGATTGGCAATATCGACGTCGCGTGATTCAGCCAGCGGATGAACTTCGGGATAAGCCGCAACCGATACATCAAAGGGGTGCAGCTTTTTCAACCCGGCAATGGCGTCTGCAACGCTGTCAAATCCGGCCAGTTGACCTCCTGCGTCGCCCCTGAGAACCACCAGACGGTGAATTCCCTGCTCCCACAGATTCTCCGCGAACTCAAACAGGCTCTCTCGGTTAAAGTGGCACAACGCAATATGCGTCGCAGTTGGCACTTCGTTGAGGTTTTGCAGGCTGACAGACCAGTCAAAACTTCCCTCAATTGCCGAACCACCTGCACCAAACGTCACGGTCTGGTAAGCAGGCTCGAATCGCCGCAGGGCGTGAGCCCCGGTCATCAGTGATCGTTCGGCCGAAAGTCCCTTGGGTGGAAAATATTCTACACTAACAACGGGTTGGTCGAAGATTTTTGCTGGAGACATGGGATGTTCCTACGGAAAACACGAGGTGAAATTACAATCATACAGACTTGGCTTGTTTGCGACAACCAATGTCGTAAAGTGAAATTACATTAAAAAATCGATATGCGCAAGGTTGATATAAAGATTTCTTTATGTTTATAAATCCAGTGATGAAAAAACATTTCGCTGACGTCTAGAAATGAGCCGTTTGGTGTCGCATTTGGCACTGCCTCGCGGTTCAAAAGACGATGATAGTTGCCGCAACAAAATACCGGCTGCGGCAAAGTGTGTATAACGACCCAACCGCAAAGAGACCGGCAATCCAATTGGAGACAGTGACGTGACACAGACAATCGTTGCATCAGCAAGCAAGGAAGTCGTAATCGGCTTTGATCAGAAATTCTGCGTTATTGGAGAGCGCATCAACCCCACCGGGCGCAAAAAGCTTGCTGCTGAAATGCAGGCCGGCAATTTTGATACGGTCAAGGCGGATGCCCTGGCTCAGGTTGCCGCTGGCGCGACCATGCTGGACATTAATGCCGGCGTGACATCGGTCGATCCTAACGCTACCGAACCAGCTCTGCTGGTCCAGACCCTGGAAATGGTTCAGGAACTTGTCGACATTCCCCTCTCCATCGATTCATCGGTCACAGCCGCCATTGAAGCCGGCCTTAAAGTCGCCAAGGGGCGCCCGCTGGTCAATTCCGTGACTGGCGAAACTGAAAAGCTGGAAGCCATATTGCCGCTGGTCAAAAAATACGATGTTCCGGTTGTTGCCATTTCCAACGACGAGACCGGTATCTCAGAAGATCCCGACGTGCGTTTTGAGGTCGCCAAGAAGATTGTCGAACACGCCGCAGATTATGGCATTCCTGCCCATGATATTGTGGTCGATCCGCTGGTCATGCCGATTGGCGCCATGGGCACAGCCGGCAAACAGGTATTTGCACTGGTACGTCGCCTGCGCGAGGAACTCGGCGTCAACACGACTTGTGGTCTGTCCAACATCTCATTCGGCCTGCCTCACCGCCATGGCATCAATGCCGCCTTTATTCCCATGTGCATCGCTTCCGGCATGACCAGCGCGATCATGAATCCCTGCCGCCCCCAGGAGATGGAAATGGTTCATGCAGCCAACGTCCTGGCCGGTGTCGACCAGGACTGCATGGAATGGATCAGAAACTATAAGGACCGTGTCGCCGTTCAGGGAACATTCCCCGCAACCATGGCAGGCAATCAGGGTGGCACCCCTACCCCATCCGGTGCAGGACGTCGCCGCGGCGGCCGCGCAGCGCGGACAGGCTGAGGCAAATCGATTGGGAATCAGATATTGTTTGTCAATTGATTGCTGTTGCTTAAGAGTGCGCCAACATGTCTGATCCTCTCGTCATCTTCACCCCCAGCGGCAAGCGCGGGAATTTTCCAGTTGGCACGCCGATACTGGATGCGGCGCGCGATCTTGGCGTCTATGTGGAATCGGTTTGTGGTGGCCGGGGCATTTGCGGGCGCTGCCAGGTGGCTCCGGAATTCGGCCATTTCGCCAAACACGGCATTGAATCAGCACCCGATTCCGTTTCCCAATGGTCTGCCAAGGAAATTCGTTACACCGACAAACGAGGCGAACTTATTGACGGACGCCGACTGTCCTGTTCGGCAACCATTCAGGGCCCGCTAGTCGTCGACATCCCGGCCGACACGGTGGTCAACCAGCAAACCATCCGCAAGGCTGTCGATACCCGGCTGATTGAACGCAACCCTGCAATCCAGATGTGTTTTGTCGAAGTAGACGAGCCTGACATGCATAAGCCCCTGGGTGATCTCGACCGGCTAAAGGCCGTGCTCGAACGCGAATGGGGTTATAGCGATATTCTGGTATCGCAACATATTTTGCCGATTGTTCAAAAAGTGCTGCGCGATGGCAAATGGTCGGTCACGGCGGCCATCCATCAGGATCTCGAATCCTCGCGCCCGACATTGATTGCGCTTTATCCCGGGTTGAAAAACGAAGCCTATGGCATTGCCTGTGATATTGGCTCGACAACCATCGCGATGCATCTTTCGTCGCTCTTGTCGGGCCGAACTCTGGCCTCCTCCGGCACCTCAAATCCGCAGATCAGATTTGGCGAAGACGTCATGAGCCGGGTCTCCTATGTGATGATGAATCCCGACGGTCGCGGCGCCATGTCCAAGGCGGTTCGCGATGCGATCAATGGCCTGATCCAGAATGTCTGCGCCGAAGCCGGAATTGATCCCACCGATATTCTCGACAGTGTATTTGTCGGCAATCCGATCATGCATCACCTGTTTCTCGGCATCGACCCGACCGAACTTGGTGGGGCACCGTTTGCTCTTGCGGTATCCGGTGCCGTTCATACATGGGCAACCGAGCTTGACCTGCACATGAATGACGGCACCCGCGTTTACATGTTGCCGTGCATTGCCGGGCATGTTGGTGCTGATGCTGCCGCGGCAACTTTGTCGGAAGCTCCCCACAAGGAAATCGACCTGTCGCTGTTGGTCGATGTGGGAACCAACGCTGAAATTGTACTTGGTCAGCAGGGGCGCACCCTGGCCTGTTCTTCGCCCACCGGCCCGGCTTTTGAAGGCGCAGAAATTTCCTGCGGCCAACGCGCCGCGCCCGGCGCGATAGAACGGGTCAGGATTGATCCGGAAACACTGGAACCGCGTATCCGTATTATCGGTGTCGACATGTGGTCTGATGAACCCGGATTTGCCGAACTGGCGAAAGCCACCGGCGTGACCGGCATTTGCGGGTCCGGCATTATCGAAGTGATGGCCGAAATGTTTCTGGCCGGCATCATCGATGAAGACGGGGTTCTCGATGGATCCAAAGCCGCCAATTCTGACCGCATTTTCGAAGACAAACGCACCTTCAGCTACCGGCTTTGGGAAACCGACAATGGTCCCAATATCACTGTCGCGCAAACCGATGTGCGGGCCATCCAGATGGCCAAGGCGGCACTCTATGCCGGCGTCAAATTGTTGATGGAAAAACACGGCGCGCAGACGGTTGCCAAAATTCATCTCGCCGGCGCATTCGGCACCTTTATCGATCCGAAATATGCGCTTGTTCTGGGACTGGTGCCGGATTGTGAAATCGCCAATGTGCGGGCGGTTGGAAATGCGGCAGGAACCGGAGCCCGTATGGCTCTGCTGAACCGGGAACATCGGCGAGAAATTGAAGATACGGTGCAGAATATCGAAAAAATCGAAACCGCCCTGGAGCCAAAGTTCCAGGAGCATTTCGTCAACGCGATGGCGTTTCCCAACAAGGTGGATCAATTCCCGCGACTGGAGGCTGAGATCAAGTTGCCGGCGCGCCGGTCCGCTGCACTGGTCGGCGCTGATGATACCGGCTCACCCAGACGTCGTCGGGGTGGACGCCGCAGAGCATAGGGTCAAGACTCATTGATGAAGCCGGAAGGTTGCTGTTGCGGCGGTACAGATTGCCGCCATGAACGTATGAGCGCAGCAGGCATATCTGTTGATATGCATCTCCAATCACTTAAATGGCAATTAGCGAATGATCACGCCCGAGAAAATGCAGAATAGAAATGGACCTTCGCCGGAATACTTACGCCATTTCCGGTCTCGAATGTGGAATAAAACTTGGTCAACTTGGCTTGGCAGTCTAACGCCAATTCTGCGGCATCATCTCCGTCTTGCAAGCTTTGATCGATCCATGCCGCCAATTGTCCGATTTTGAATTGAAGCTTGGACACGTCCGCTGCTGAACCGATAGGGTCCAGTGTCAGGTCGACAGTTTCGACCGAAACATTCTCGAAACCAGCTTCGTGGAGGATTGCTATGGTCCGCTCGCTGTTGGCCAGTGAAAGGGGTCCCGGAGCCGTTGGGATTGCGGCAGGCAAGTCAGGTAAAAGAACTTCGGCAATCTTCCTGGAACCGCTGAACCATGGATTATCCATTGGCCCGGCCCACGCTGCAAAAAGCAAACGACCGGACGGTCGAAGCGCACTGTTAATGTTTGAAAATGCCGCCTTGGGATCCGCAAAGAACATTACTCCGAATTGCGAGATTGCCAGGTCAATTGTGCCAGAACCAAGGTCCAAAGTTTGCGCATCTCCCGTTTTAACTTCAACCTGTTGTAGAGATGCGGTTCTTTGAGAAGTGCGTCGTGCCAGCGGTGGTGCAATGTCAACTGCGGTAACATGCCCGGTTGGCCCGACCGCGTTTGCGGCGGCAATCGAACAACTGCCAGACCCGCATCCAATGTCCAAGATATTCATGCCGGGCTCAAAAGGTGCGCGTTGGATCAGCTCAATCCCGACGTTTTTGTGCAATTCTTCTAGTTCGGTTTCGGCCTCAATCCACGGTCGCGCTCTTTCTTCCCAATCCAAAGCCTACTCTCCTCATCCCGCGAAATTTCATTTGCAGGATCCTAGCACAAAGCGGCCTGGCATGCAGTACCGGCCAAAAAACCCTTTCGCGCGGTGGCGAGTTATCCGAGCTGGCTCGCAAAAGTCATCAGCGTTTGGAATTTGCTGGGCTCTGACTCCGCAGCGGTTCGGTTAAACCTGTCCCTGCGGCCGCAGCAGCCAGGCAACCCACATGAGCAGACCGGCAATAAGCGCAAACGGTATCAGAAACAGTCCATGACGAAACGCCAGTGCTGCACCCGTCGCCCAGATAATCGACACGGCTGCCTCACTGATGGTTGCCGTTTTTGACGACACCTGGCGGCGGCGAAACAGGCTGCGACTGCATTGGCTGCGATGCCACAGCTGGATCATCACGGCACAGCAGGTTGCCATCAATATACCGATCGCCAAACAAACGGCGGCACGTGGCGAAAACCATAATAATGCGATCAAGAACGGCGAAGTTGCCAGCCCGACGACCACGATCACCGCTTCAGACTTGGCCCTAAGCATGGCCCGGGAGGTTACCGGGGATGTGTCGATAAGTTCATGCGCATCTTCACCTGAAATTGTCACCCAGGACAATCCGCCTGCCAGTTGTCCGGCTGCCATTACAACAACCGGGATCACCACATAATAAACGCCAAATCCAGAACCGTAATTGACCCACAACAGCATGCCAGGCGTGAACAAATACAATAGTTGTTGTAACGACTGGGACAGCAGCCACGGATCCCGTTTCAACAGGTCCCATTCTTTACGACGCAATACCGAACTCATGTTTGAGCGTCGCTGAAATCCTGAGAATGCTTCAGTCTTGTTGCGTCCTTCAACCAATCCAGACGTCGCCTGTGCATCAACTGCAAATCGGCGAGCCGAATATGCGATCACCAATATCAGGCTCAACCCGCTGGCTGCGACGAGTGTCATCAACGGCCATCCCTGGCCCATGATCGCCTGGGCCGGCAGCCAGAACCAGCTGTCCAGATCCGGAGCCCGTGCGACAGTGTCAGCGGATGTAAACAGCGCCAGCCTGGAAATACCCTCACCAAACATGATCGCCATAACCTGCAACGAGATGATGAAACCGGCACCAACAATTGCCGAAATTATCTGGGCTATCAATCGGGTCTTGGCAGCCCCAACCGTGCGGAAGAGCAGCAAGGTCAGCAGCACCGCAAAACAGGTGGCAAACCCACCCAAGCAGACAATCACCAAATAGGCGCTGAACCATCTTGGATGATCCATAAAGCCCAATACATTGATCAGCGGAGATGCAATCAAGATCGCAAATACGGTTGTGTGGACAGCCAGCATGGATGTCCGTACCTGAAAAAGTCGCCGCGATGTCGCCGGCGACGACAGCAATAAATCGAGATCCGAGCGGGCGTAATAGGCCCTGGTGACGCTTTCGATTGCCTGGCTGAACATCAGGGAAAACAGCATCACTGCAAAGCCGGAAATCAGAAGCAGTGTGGCTTTATCAGCAACAATACCGCTGGCCAGCGGAGCACGCATTATGTTCGCGACGAACATATGCAAACCGATGATGAAGGCAGTAATTATCGCCCCGACAATGACCACCCGTCGTGGCTTGCCCCCGGTAATGAGGGAAGCGAAATCGCGCCAGATCAGACGCATTTCATGAACGGCATACCAGCCAAAGGAATTACTTTTCGCGGAAAAGGCGGATCCGCTCATGCAGCAATACTTCCCAGGCCAGCTTCTTCCTCGCCTGTTTCAACAATGTCCAAAAATACGTCTTCCAGAGTAGAGCTTTGGTTACTTGAGCGCTCACGCAATTCCTGAAATGTTCCTTCTGCCACCAGGCGACCATCGGCAATAACACCGATGCGTTCCGCCATACGTTCAGCAACTTCCAGAATGTGGGTGGTCATGATGATCGTCGTGCCGCGTTTTACGCGTGACAGCAAAACATCCTTCACCTGCCGGGCAGAACTGGCGTCCAGCCCGGTCAAAGGTTCATCGAGAATGATCAGTTGCGGTTCATGCACCAGAGCACCGGCCAAGGCCACTTTCTGACGCATGCCTTTGGAGAATCCACCGCACCGTTCCATCGCATGAGGGGCAAGGCCCAACCAGTCAACAAGTTCCAGGGAACGTTGTTCGGCAATATCGGGTTCGACGCCCCAGAGGCCGGAGACAAATTCCAGATATTCCATCACGGTCAGCTTGTCGTAAATCATCGGCTCATCCGACACCCAGGCAATCTTGCTTTTTGCTGCAATCGGATCGCGCATGAGTTTGGTACCGAACACGGTTATTTCACCAGCATCAGGAAGCAGCAATCCAGCTACCATGCGCAATGTGGTCGTCTTGCCGGCACCATTAGGTCCAAGCAGAGCGTAGAACTCACCGCCATAAACTTTCAGATCCAGCCCGTTTACGGCCGGACGATCAAAGCTCTTCTTCAGGCCGGTAATTTCCAATGCAAGTGAAGATGTCAAAATAGCGCTCCCTTGGTCCCTGATTCGCAGAAATTATCTCTTTTGACTGTTTTGAAGTAGCAAGGATTAACGAATAGTGAATCCACATTGGGAACATTGTGCAGTAAATGTCCTCTATGCGACAATCGAATTTGGTGTTATGGCCAAAGTTGGAGGTCGATTGGGAGATCTAAGCAATGTCCAATCCTGCAGTTTCTGAGCAAATCAGTGCCGATTCCGCACGTCGTTCAGCACCCGAAACCTCAGCTTTGCGCAGTTTTGTGTTTTTTCTGGTGCCTGACTTCTCAATGATCGCCTTTGCCACTGCCATAGAGGCTCTGCGGCTGGCCAATCGCATGCTTAACTACGACAGCTATAAATGGCGCCTTGCTTCGGTTGATGGTAAACCAGTTATTGCCTCAAATGGCGTTGAAGTCGGCGTTGACACCTCGTTGGAAGAAGAACGGCGAATGCTGTCGGGCAAGGACCGACCTTCAATGTTGTTTGTCTGTTCCGGTGTGAACGTGGAAAAATACAGCAATAAAAGCGTCTATGGATGGATTCGCGAAGAGCACAATCGCGGAGTTTCCGTGGGTGGACTGTGCACAGGGGCGCATATTCTGGCCTCGGCGGGTCTGTTATCAAACCGCCGTTGCGCCATTCACTGGGAAAATCTGCCGGGCTTTGCCGAAGCTTTTCCCAAAGCCGATGTTTATGCCGACCTGTTTGAAGTCGACGGCAACGTCTATACCTGCGCCGGAGGCACAGCCGCACTCGACATGATGCTGTCGCTGATTGCCGAAGACCATGACGAAAAACTCATCAATGCCATATGTGAACAGGCCCTGACGGATCGCGTACGCGGGCCACACGACCGACAAAGGCTGCCATTGCGCGCGCGCCTTGGAGTTCAAAACGCCCGCATCCTTTCGATCATCGAAATGATGGAAGCCAATCTGTCAGAACCCCTCACCCTGATCGAAATTGCCGATCATGCGGGCCTGTCGCGTCGTCAGATCGAACGCCTGTTCCGTCACCACATGGGACGCTCTCCCGCCCGCTACTATCTTGAAATACGCCTTGACCGTGCCCGCCACCTGCTGCTGCAATCGATGTTGCCGGTGGTTGAAGTCGCAATCGCCTGTGGCTTCGTGTCGGCCTCGCATTTCTCCAAATGCTATCGCGAGCTTTACGGTCGTTCACCGCAACAGGAACGGGCAGAGAGGCAGATCGAAGCGGCGTGAATCACCCGCCGACGCACAGAAGGTGGCCAAATTGGCCACCTTATTCAATGTACATAAATTGTTTTTAATCAAGCATCTGCGCGCAAACGTTCATTTGTTGAATCAAATGGACTTTCTTCCACCACAACGGCCTTGTGTTGCACGCCCAGAAGTTTGATTTCCAGTTCTGTACCAACCGTCTCATATCCCGGCCTGACCATCGCAAGTGCCAGGGATTTACCGGTTCTGTACCCATAACCACCGTGGGTCGCCCGGCCAACAAGTTCGCCATTGCTATAGATCGCTTCTGATCCACGAGCATCACAATCGCTGACGCCGAGAACTTCCATCGTGACAAATTTCCACGCATCCCCTGCCTCATGGCGTTTGACCAGCGCTTCCTTGCCGACAAAATCCTTATCCAGCTTGATGAAGCGATCCAGAGCCGATTCATAGGCGGAATATTCAATCGACAACTCGCGGGGAATCAGACGGTATGATTTCTCAATCGCCATGGCGGTCATCGCTCTGATACCAAAGGGTTTAATGCCAAATTCAGCTCCGGCCTCCATGACTGCATCCCAGATCGCGTTCTGCATTTCCATTGGATGATGCAATTCCCAACCCAACTCGCCGACAAAGTTGACCCGCAGAGCTTCCGCCGTCGCCGTGCCGACGGAAATCGGTTGGCCGGACAACCACGGGAATTTCGCATTGCTCAGATCTGCGCGTGTCAATTTCTGCAAAACCTTGCGACTGTTGGGTCCTGCCAGCACCAAAACGCCAAACTTTTCAGTAATTGGTGTCAATTTGACCGACCCGTCATCCGGCAGATGACGATACAGAACATCATGGTCATGGGTCATGTAAGCCCCGGCGGAAACCAGATAGAAGACGCCGGGACGCACTTCATAAACGGTGAATTCGCTTTTCACTCCGCCCTGGTTGGTCAGCAGGTGGCAAAGTGCCACCCTGCCCCGCTTTTTTGGAATCTTGTTGGCAAAAATGCTTTCCAGCCAGTCGCGGGCTCCCGGGCCGGTGACGGTGATTTTAGCGAATGCAGACATATCGAGCAGGCCACAGCTTTCGGTTACCGCCTTCACTTCGTTGCCGACATGCTCAAAGTAATTAGAGCGGCGGAACGACCATTTTTCACGGATCCGCCCGGTATGGTCGGCCGGCGCATGATTTTCATTAACCAGCACATCAACACCGACGCCAATTTCGCTTTCCGGCAGTTCATAGCCTTCCGGTGCATACCAGTTAGCGCGCTCCCAGCCATAAACGCTGCCGAAAACACCACCCAAAGCCTTTTGACGCTCATAGGCGGGAGTTGTCTTCAATGGCCGCGCAGCAGAACGCTCTTCATCGGGAAAATGCAGCGTGAAGACGTTGGCATAGGCCTCTTCATTCTTTTCTTTCAGATAGCCTTCGGTTGCATAGGAACCATAGCGGCGGGGATCAACGCCCATCATGTCGATTGTTGGTTCGCCATCGACAATCCATTCGGCCAGTTGCCAGCCGGCACCGCCTGCAGCGGTGATACCGAAGGAATGGCCCTCGTTAAGCCAAAACCCTTTCAGGCCGGGGGCTGGACCAATAATCGGGTTGCCATCCGGCGTGTAGGCAATGGCACCATTATAGACCTTCTTGATGCCGGCCTCGGCAAAATACGGCACTCTCTCGACCGCCGTTTCAATATGCGGCATCAACCGGTCCAGGTCTTCCTGAAACAGCTCATATTCACTGCCATCATCAGGACCATCCACATAACAGCACGGCGCGCCTTTTTCATAAGGACCAAGTATCAGGCCACCGGCTTCTTCGCGCATATACCAGGCACTATCACTCTCACGCAGCACACAAAGCTCCGCGCCGCCTTCGGCTCGGAATTTTTGAATCTCAGGATGCGCTTCCGTGACAATATATTGATGCTCGACCGGGATGACGGGAACGTCGAGACCAACCATGGCACCGGTTTTGCGGGCAAAATTGCCGGAACAGGAAATGATGTGCTCACACTCAATATTTCCCTGATCTGTTTCCACCAGCCACTTATCGCCGGGCAAACGCTGGATGCCGGTAACACTTGTGTTGCGGTGAATCTTTGCTCCGCGGTCGCGCGCCGCCTTGGCCAAAGCCTGGGTCAGATCCGCCGGTTGAATATAGCCATCGTCGGGATGTTGAATTCCGCCCAGCAAACCGTCCGTATTGACGTAGGGCCACAATTCCTTGATTCCCTCGGGGGTGATTTTTTTGACATTGATGCCAATCGTTTCCGCCACACCCATATAATATTCATACTCATCCCAGCGATCCTGAGAGCGTGCAAGCCGCACATTGGAAACCTGGCGAAAGCCAGTATCCATGCCGGTTTCTTCGGCCAGTTCCTGATAAAACTTGACCGAATATTTGTGCGCCTGGCCAACCGAATAAGACATGTTGAACAGCGGCAACAAACCAGCCGCATGCCAGGTTGACCCTGATGTCAACTCCTTGCGTTCCAGCAATACGCTGTCGGTCCAGCCCTTTTTAGCCAAATGATATAGGGTGGAAACACCAACAACCCCGCCTCCGATTACGACTGCACGTGCTTTGTTTTGCATCGAGTTCTTTCCTTCAAGAAAGTCAGGGAAACCGGCCAAGTCCGTTCCCGTTTGATGGACAATACTCCGTTGCGACCACCTGATCACCACTCCGTTTGCGACATCAGAATGGAAGCCCGCGACGGGGGCGTCTTTCGACCCATAAACAAGGTTAGCGAAGTTTAAAAATCAGTAACTACCCAGCTACCCCAACCTGATGCTTTTATAGACGGCCCATCAGACG
>JAALLE010000139.1 GCA_011087605.1 Hyphomicrobiales bacterium | reverse complement strand
ATGCTTCAATCACAAAACAGGACTTGCAAAAAGGGAGCCATCCACACAGGACATAGCGACGACGGTGCGGCGACGACGGTGACCGTTAAAGTGGCTGGTCGATATGTTTGCCAAAGTGATCCAGCCAGATTTTGGTTCGAAGTGCGTCGCGCTTTTCATAGCGTTTGATGGCCTGCTCAATTTCAACAACGTCGGAAGATTCTTTATCGGCTCCGATGTCAGTCAACCGCATGGTGTACCAGGCGGTAACGCCACCCTCCGGAGACTTGTGAAATCTTGGAAAGACCGGCTCGGGCATCTGATCGTTTTCCCAGAAGTCTGGAAGCGCTGGCTCAAGCACCAGCGCCCGGGCAAGGCCGACAATGTCGATGGCTCCGCTGGCCAGCGCATTTTCGGCCTGTGCGCGCGTTTTGAACCCACCGGTCAGCATGAGCGGTTTGGTGGTATGTGTGCGAGCCTGTTTTGCAAACTCGAGAAAATAAGGCCCACGTCCGGCCCCGTCAGAAGCGGATTTTGCCCCCGGAAAGTAGGTTCCGCCGCTGACGTCGATCAGGTCGACCGATGATCGATCTAATGCGGCGACCACTTTGAGAGCGTCTGAATGGTCAAGTCCGCCTTCCAGTTGGTCCGAAGAGTTGAGTTTTACGGCTATTGGAAAGTTGGGCCCGACAGCGGCCCGCGTGGCTTCAATGGTTTCCATCAGCAGCCGCATCCGATTGGTAATCGTCCCACCATATTCATCGCACCGTTTATTAAACAGCGGCGACAGGAACTGACTGAGCAGAAATCCGTGCGCTGCGTGAATTTGCACGCCGCCGAAGCCAACTTGTTGTGCCCGTCGTGCTGTTTGGGCGAACTCCAGCGGCAATAGTTGAATCTCGTCGATTGTCAGCTCCGCGCAATGCAAGCCAGGCAAATCCAGAGCGCTGGGACCTTTGGGACTGCTGACGGGCGCATAGGCAAGCGCCCCGGCGTGACCAAGTTGGGGCCAGAATTGAACACCATTTTCGCTGCCGCGTCGGGCAAGTTCCCGGAACCGATCTAGATCGCTGCTATCGCTAAGCACCAGATTGCCTGGTTTTTCCGGATATGCGGCGGTTCCCTGAACCTCGCCGATGATGGATATTGCCACCCCACCTTCGGCCCAACGCTGATAAAGCCTGCCCTGTTCAGCAGTCGGATGGCCGGTGCCATCACCCAGAGAATCCGACATTGCCGATTTGGCAATCCGGTTTTTCAAGACGACACCACAAGGCAAGGGTACCGAATCGAACAGATTTCTCGAAGACTGCATTTAATCTCTCCAACAAATGCTATGCGCCTCTATTTTCATTCATGAAAAGTCACGGCACAGCAACACAAATAGTAGAGTCTCTCGTCCTGGTTGATGAATAGCTCGGCGGCGGCGGCGGCGCGGTTGCTGGGTCGTGAGGTTGTTGGAAGCGGCGGTGCGTCAATTGGCTTTTGGCGAACCGCGAAAAGCGAAAAGGCCTCCAATGATGTTCAGCGCGATCAGATGTCGATCCTATGCAGCCTGGATGCGGAAACGCGAGGCGGCGGAATCTCGGAGTGTTTGGGAGGAGACAACACGCCCGAAATAACCGCCAGCCTTTTGGTGCCCGAATGGGCGTGGTTGGCGCATCCAGAGACGCGCCAAACCTGGATTTTATCCGAGTTCCAGAGTTTCATCTTCAAACTCTACATATTCGATACCATAGAGAAGGTCGAAATCTTCTGCCTCGTTCCAGAAGACATATCCACCATCATCGGTTTGGGCATATTGGTAGTCTGAGCTTTGTCCTTCGAATACGACAGTGTCGGTACCAGTGAAGCCGAATATGTAATTGGTACCAGCTTCATTGGTAATCGTGTCATCATCGCAAGTGCCAAACAAAGTTTTGCCGTCACCATCGCAGTCATCGTCATCGTCATCGTCATCGTCATCGTCGTTGTCGTCGTCATCTTGATCATCGTCATCGTCGCCGCAATCATCGTCTTCCGGTTCTTTTGGCTCCTTGGGATCGCCAGATCCGTCGCTGCCGCTACCACCGCAGGAACCTTTTTCGGAACCTGAGCCAGAACCCGAACCTGAGCCAGTACCTGAGCCAGAGCCTTTACCGGAACCAGAACCTTTGCCTGAGCCGGAACCAGAACCCGAACCCGAACCAGAACCAGAACCAGAACCAGAACCCTTGCCTGAGCCAGAGCCTTTGCCTGAACCAGTACCCTTGCCAGAGCCAGACCCTTTGCCTGAACCAGAACCCGAACCGCATGAGCCTTTACCAGAGCCTGAACCCTTGCCTGAACCGGAACCTTTGCCGCTACCAGAACCCTTACCAGAAGCAGAACCCGAACCTGAGCCAGTGCCTTTACCGGAACCAGAACCCTTGCCTGAGCCCGAGCCTTTTCCAGAGCCTGAACCTTTGCCGCTACCAGAACCCTTACCAGAAGCAGAACCCGAACCTGAGCCAGTGCCTTTACCGGAACCAGAACCCTTGCCTGAACCAGAACCTTTTGAACCGCTGCCGCTGCCGCCGCCGCTGCCGTAGGCGTCGGTATCGCAGTCGGCTGCGTTAGAAGTATTGTCCCAGTTGAACCATTCAAAGTTGTTGTTGTTGCGGTATGTCATGTCGTTGTCTCCTGTATTCGGAGCCTTTTATGACAAAATAAAATTAGTTTGTGTAAAATTCGCACTATTAATAATAATCAATACTTATTTATACTGATTTACTTTTAAAATAATTAGTCGCGTTTTATAAGCAAATTGTAGGTGACGGATTAATATCCCCGGCAACTAGCGCAGTTTTGTGGGCTGGAAAGTTGATTTGAGGGGAGAGCTGACGGGTTTGCCAAATGGGTCAACACGCCTAATATTTGAAAAATCGCCTGGAAATATTTATTTTTCGATGCCGGGAAATCGGCGATATTGCTGCCAAATACTAACAAATTGACGCGATGTGGGATAGAAATCTGTCGGCGAATGAGCCGGATTTCTGGCGCAAAGCCATGATCTGGCAAAGCATATGGCACGAATTGTCTAGGTTTTCGGCGGCAATCCGGCCTTGGTCAAACCCTCAAGCATGCGGTCTGAATATGACTGGTCGGCAAATTTCAAGCGTTCCAGACGGGTTGTGATGCAGAAATTCGGATTTATGACCAGTAATTCGGCCCAGATCTTTCGTGCTTCATCGAATTCGCCAATGTGGCCAAGTGCAGCGGCCAGCCAGGCGCGACCAACATCGGTATTCTTGGCATGAAGAATACGCTCCCGCAGCATGACAATGGCGGTTTCGAAATTTCCCTGCAGAAAGTGTGCCATCGCCAGGAATTGCAGATATTGATGACTGTAGGACGGATCCAGCCGTATGGCCCGCTCAAGGTCAACAATGGCTTCCTGCAATTTACCGGCGGCCACATAGGTCTCGCCGCGGGTAAATAGTCCCATTGCATAGTCAGGACTGATCGCCAGTGATTTGGCGATACTTTTTTCAGCAATTTCCAGCTGTCCTGTCCAACGCGCATGAACAGCAAACACGTGGTTCGACAGCATGCCATCGGGATCAAGCTCCATTGCGCGTTCAATCAGACGTTTTGACTTGTCCAAGGCGACCTGTGATTCGTCGTCCGACCAGCCATTATGGTAATCCAGCAGATGCATCATTGACAGTACCGCATGGGCCGGTGCGTAAGACGGATCAAGTTTGATGGCCTCATGGCCATAGGCAACGGCCTGTCGCCAAATGCGCAAATCCATGCCGGGATAAAACAGCAAGCCTCTTAACTGCATGTAGCATTCATGGGCTCGCAGGTTGGTCGTTTCAACGGCGGTAATATTTGCCTTTTCGCGCGACGTAAGTTTGATTTTCAGCGCTTTGACGATTTCGAAGGTCACTTCATCCTGAACAGCAAAAATATCGGTCAGGTCACGATCATAGCGATCTGCCCAGACATGGCCGCCGGTGGCCGCGTTAATCAACTGTGCCGTTATCCGAACCCGTTCACCGGCACGCCGCACACTGCCTTCAAGCACCCAGTTGACGCCCAACTCCTCGCCAACCATGCGTAAGTCAACCGACCGGCCTTTATAAGCGAAACTGGAATTTCGGGCGATTACCTGCAGACCGGAGACCTTAGACAGGTCGGTGATTATGTCCTCGCTGATGCCGTCTGAAAAATATTCCTGATCGGGGTCTTTTGACATGTTGTCGAACGGCAATACGGCAATCGCCGGATTGTCAGACCGGTCATTTGTCTCAGTTCTTGACTGCACCGCTTTGCCGGGAGGGGAAGAATCATCTGAACGCCAATGGAACACCCGCAACGGTCGGTCGATGTTTTTCACGGTCACTTCACCACCGTCGTGAAATACCTCTTCAATACGGCTGCCAATGCTTTCATTGACGACCGATGAGACGCAAATGCCACCGGGTTCGGCCAATTGCTCCAGTCGTGCGGCGATGTTTACCCCGTCACCAAAAATGTCGTCATTTTGTGTGATGATGTCACCGAGATTAATGCCGATGCGTAGAATGATACCTGTACCGTCATCTTCCTCTGCCTCAGATGCTCTTTGGATGGCGACAGCACATTTTACTGCGCCCACAACGCTGTTGAATTCAACCAGCGTTCCGTCGCCCATAAGTTTGACTATGCGTCCATTATTGCGCGCGATAAGGGGAGAAAGGCATGTTTCGCGGTGTTGATTCAGCAATTCCAGCGTGCCGACTTCATCAGCCGCCATCAGGCGGGAATAACCAACCACGTCGGCCGCCAATATTGCGGCCAGTCGTCGTCTGGTTTGCTCAGTTGCCATCCATCACGTGTAGAAGACCGGGCAGGACCAGTCCAGCAAATTTAGAATGTGAAGCACCGCGGCGCATTAGCTGGCTAAATAATGGCCAGCGGCGATACTGCTAAAGAGTTCCGGAAGCATCCCCGGTTTCTTCGACCACGGGGTCGTCGGAATCCGCCTCAGCAGTCTCTGCGGCTTCTTTTTGTGCCCGTTCGGCCAGCGCCTGGAGGATTTCATCTGAACCCGGCAAAGATTCTTCCAGGATGGCGAGCAATTCTGCGGCATCCTTTTCATCCAGTTTTCTGTCATTCAGCGCTGTTTGAGCTTTCTCAACCAGGGCTTGGAGATCAAGGACCGCCAGTGCGTCGATATCGGCCTGTCCATTGTCAACACCGTTTCCAACGAGTATCTCGGCGTCGGCGATATCCATTTCAGAAGGCGCATTTGAGATCAGCGCCAGCGCGGCGGCCAGTCCGACAGGCCCGTTGAAATTCTCGTTTAATATATGGGCCAGTTTCGCACGGGGGTTTGAATTGAGCGCGCCGTTTAATTTGCGAAGATTTCTGGGATGCCGGGGATCGACTATCGAGAGAGGTCGGGTTTTTGGAACGGCGATATTTTTCAGATTGGCCAGCTTGGTCTGATGTGTATTTTTGGCCGGTCGTATGGTCTTGCCTCTGGTCGACGTGGTTGGGTTGTTTGACTTGGAAAACAGCTTGTCGAAAAAGCCCTTTACTTTATCGTTGCCTCGATTGGCGCCGTTCTTGCCACGGCCATTGTTGGATTTTGTCGATCTGGCGAGGGAAGATTTTCCCTTGCTGCTATTGCCGGCGTTACCATTATTGCCGCCGCCGCTGCCTTTTCCTTTGGCGCTGGCGGCTTGAATGGGTGCGTCGTCCAGCGTCAACAGGCTTGTGGTTTCAATCGGATGCATGAAGATGAAACCGGTGGTCAGCGCAAGGCTGAATGCAAATCGTTTGACGTTCATGAGAATGATCGATTCAATCCATTGTTGCCCAGGCCGCAATTCTGCGCCCCAATTGTTACGAAAATCAGGTTTGAACATCTAAAAGTCAATTCAATTTTCGCCGAGCCTGCGCCTCAGTCGCGGCGTATGATGCCACCAATGGCGGAAACGAAGAGCAGGGAGAAAGCCCAGCCAAGCAGGATTTGCAGCCATTCCCAGGAACGTACCCACCACCCGGCCCAATCGGTTTCACCACTTTGCCAGTCAACGACGCGGGGTGACCAGTCTTCCTGCATACGGAAATCCACCACTGGAATGGCCACATCAATGGAATAGATCAGAGCGTTGAACGTGGAATATTCCGACGGCACAGAGCGGGCGCAAAGACTGGCAGTTTTGCCCTGCGGATAGACCCAGTTCTGGTGGCAGGCGGCGGGGATCTTGGGAGCGATTAGCGGGCCGGTCTTACCGTCCCAGACCGCTTCCTTGTAAATCAGCGGATGGGTGGGTGCCATAATGCCATTGATGGCAGCGACCTGGTAAAACAATGCGCCGAGGAAAGACAACAGAACCAGCCAGATCACCGCATTGCCGGGACGATAACCATAGCCAACCGCCTTGCCCTGAACAGAGTTCCAGAAAGAATTTAGCCCGCGATAGAATCGTGCCACGGGATCGGACGGCCGTTTTTCATAGTAGCGCACATACTCTGCGTGCCGCCGTCGCCGTTCGATTCGGATGACCCGGGCTTCTTCTTCATGGCCCATGGACTGCAGCACATCGGCAAGCTGCTGGTAGGGTTTGGGGCGAAATTTTGTGGTCAGGTGGCTGACCGGCTGGCGGTCGATCCAGTTGAGCCAGAAACGAGCGGATGTGGTTTCATCCAGCTGGTTAAATCCCCGATAGGTGAAGTTATCGAGGCGAATCTGCGCTGGCTTTTCCCAACTGTCGCGATCCATATTTAGCGTGCGGCAAGAGGCCCCAGCGAGATTCAGCTCTCCGCGGGACAGGACAATCTGACGCCAGAACAATGTGCCTCCGATCTCCGCATTGCGCAGATTGATGCAGACAACGTCGTGAATTTTTTCCCATTTTACATTGCGATCAAACACTCCGCCGGTGAAGGAGAGGTCGCCGCCAATTACCGCGCCCTGCAGCGAGATCTGACCGGCCACACGACAATTGTCCCCAAGGTTCACATTGTCGGCAACTTTGATACGAGGTGCAAAAAGCGCCTGATCGCGACAGGCAAATATACCGTCCCGGCAGGACAAGCGACCTCCGATAGACGCGCCGTCAAGATTAACCGTACCGTTGGCGAAGAAGCCGTCGTTTAAAATACAATTGCCGGAAATTATTGCATTCTGGGCGATAAGAGCCACGTCCTTGCATTGGAAAACAGCATGGCTGCAATCCAGATCACCGCCCAGTTTTGCACCAGGCAGTTGAACCTCTCCGTGCGCGCAGAAACCATCGCGCAAATGCAGGCTGCCGCTGATTTCCAATCTGTCAGCTCTCAGCGCGTTGACGTGAGTACCCATCAGACCGATGGTCTGAGCCCGACATCCCCGCAATATGATATTTCCGTCTAAGCAACAGTCGGCAAGCATGAACTCATGGGCCAAACGCGTGCCTTCCAAGTCTAAGTCGCCAGTGATCCAGGCGCCCTGCACATTTAAACCATGTTCATGAACCGGGTTTTGAGCATCGCCACCAAGGGCGAGAAACCGAAAGAAATCAGCACGTACTGAACTATCAGCAGTTAGTCGTTCGGGTCGGGCTTCGGCCAGATTACAATCGGTTCCCTCGGCCGCACACGCCAGCAATTTGTGCTCTGCCGGGTGCAGCTTCCCCACCTCGCCATCGAGCCAGAAATCCGACAGGCTGCGACCATAAGGCCGGGCGGCGACTGCTGCGGCGACGGCGGGGACGGCGGTGGCGGCGGGATTGGCGTCTGACACGTGGGCGATCCTGTTCCCTCAGCGTTTGTCAAACGTTACCGCGCATGAGGCGGGGAGGGAAGGCCAACTAGCTGGTTTCCAGCCCGGCGATGATTGGAATCATTGTCAAAATCCGGTGCGATGGCGCAGATGATCGTAAATTCCACCCAATGGAGGGGTTTTTATGGCGAGCATTTCAGTGTTAGGCTTGATTATGGCGTGCTGCGCCTTGGTGTTGGGAATTCTAAGAAACCTCTGCATTTGCAGAAAAGCAGTAACTACTCAGCTACCCTATTTCTGCTGCCATTAGGTGCGACAATTTGATTC
>JAALLE010000002.1 GCA_011087605.1 Hyphomicrobiales bacterium | reverse complement strand
CGGGACGGCAATGCCGACAATATCCTCTGTATCGAGTGGAGCAAAATAGCGTCCGTCAAAACTGTCCGGGGCGTCCATGAGAGCAAAAAACCGTGTCGATTTGAGAAGGGTACAGCCCTGCCAAACGGGTAAAAGGCGGCCCTGACGGTCCCTTGTCAAAGCCGTGGCAACCGGTTTTTTGTTAACGAAAATGGTCTCCCCGTGACGGCAAACTTCGTCGCCGGACAGGGCAACAATCCGCTTAATAAGCGGGACATTGTAGGGGAGATAATGTCTTTTCGCGGCCATCATCCTGAAGCCGGGCGGCGTCGGAACGACGGCAAACGCCCCCCGTTTCAGACTGCTGGCCGTACGAATGCGATAAAAGCCGATGGGTGCGGAAGCGGATGCATTATAGGTGAATTTTATCGGGAATCTGACCATCATCGGCACCGCAACAATGACGAGCGCAAGGACGAGAAGGACCAAAATTTGCGCCTGCTTTTTCATGGCGCGACCCTCCTCTCCAACAGCCAGGCATGATGTTGTCTGATCTCATATGGAAGCGGATCAAGGGAAGCATTGAGGCGGGCACTGGTCTGTATCCAGTACCACGGCGCAACGTCTGCGAGGTCGATGTCGGTCTGTTCAATGAGGTCAATTGCTGCAAACAGGCGATGCACACGGGCCTTGCCGGAGATGTCCAGGAGCATCTCTGCACCGGGGGTTATGCCCGGAATAGTGTAGACGGCTTTCGTTGGGTCACCGCCGCGAAGGACAAAAAAGCGCCAGCTCTTGGTGCCATGGTCATTGGCCTCCCAGCGGACATAGCCAAAAATGGCCCCGCATGGGTAATACTCAAAAGCTTCACGTCCGGCATAGTCATCGCGGTATTTCGGAATGCCGAAACGAACATAATAATTGAACGTATCACGGCCATAATGCAGGTGAACACGGGTCAGATAATCGGTCACTTTTCTCCTCCGTTGTCATCGGAAGAGATCGGATTTTTGACGCCGTAACCGCGTGCTTTTTGACGTTTATGATCTTGAGACCAGCGATCCAGATCATCCACATGATAGACAATGCGCCGCCCGTGATCGCGAAAAACAGGCCCGCGTCCCTCACACCGCCACTTATTGAGCGTATGCCGACTGAGCTTCAGGCGATCCGCCGCTTCGTCAATGTCGAGGTAAGGCGTTTCACTGATCTGCCTGGACACTTTGTTGGAAGGGCTATCCTCGTTCATCACGCATGGTCTCCGTCAGGACTAATCGATATATTTCGATCAATTCTGATGGAGAGACGCAGGGTTTTGCAGACTCGCATTCTGCGTCCCCCAAAAACGTGTGGATCAGAAATCAGCCTTTTCGGGATCGGTTAAAGAAAACTCGATGACCTTTGGTGACGAAATTTCGACCTTTTTTCAGAAGCCGGTACGTCCGGCTTTGCACATGATGACTGATATTGTCCCAGCCGTCTCTGACGGCTTCTTCGCCGAAAATGCGGATGGCAATCTCCCTTTGGGAAAGGCCAAACCGTGCCAAATCGAGTGCGTAGAGTATGTCCGGTGTCAAGTGGAACCGTGCTGGCACCATGCAATATGACGGCTTGAACCGGCCCTGTTTGAGCAGGGAATCAAGGCATGAAATGGCGTCAATCTGTTGTGTCAGAATACCGGGGGCAGAAGCTCTGATTTCAAAATAGACATCTTCATGAAGGTCAACTTCCACATCAAACACAAGCTGCAAAGACTGCTTTTCTTTTGAAAGAAGCAAATGCTGTTTGCCGTCACTGCTGCGTACCATTGCCCGATTGCAAGGCAATCTGGAAAGGATCGCACCAGACGATTTATCGCGATTGTCGCGCTCGGTTGCCACGCATTTTAATACCCCTGGATTATGGGCCGGTGACCAAAACGGGCGGACGACTTCCGAGGTTTTCCTGGGGTCACGGGAAAAAAAGCAGGCCGAACCGGGTAGCGGCAGCGGTCTCATCCCGCGCGATTAGCGGAATATCCTGACGGGTTTGCGCCGTGACAGGATAGGAAGCATAGCGCGCCCACGCTTTATGATATGCAGGGTCTCGGCGGATAAATTCCCACGCCCACGCCTCAATGCTCATATTGTCATGGAGGTAGTTATATTGGTTTTTCTCCGGTTCATCATCGGTCATGACTGGTGCCCAATTCCAGGAATTGTTTCAGTCTCCCGATCTCTCTCCCTGTCGATCTGGAAAAGTTTTGCGTACCCGGAAGGCTCAAATTGTAATCCCATAAGTTGTGTAAAATGATATGTCTATGTTGTGTCGTTATCATATCTCCCAAGTTTTCAACGATTTTTATTATCAAACAACCTCTATAATTGAATGAAAGTCTGATGTTTGTTTGAGCGCTTAATTGAAAAGCCTGACAAGTCGAGCCTCATCAAACTCCTCCGCCGGGTGACAATTTTGTGTTCCCTCACACTCACCTGCGTGAGGGAACACAGTGCCTATGCTCAATCCTCAGGGTTCCAGAGGATCGCGCTGACGCCTTCCTTTTCCTGCCCGGACGCCGGTCCGAGGTTGGCATAGATTTTACGGGAGCCAAGTTCCGGTGCTGCGAATGTGAGTGAGATATAGGGGTTTCCGCTTGCCTTTCCGATCCGGTTCCAGCCGCCGCCGATCTCCACTTTGTCTTCCGTGTAGACCCGGTAGTCGGGCTGTCTGTCGGCTTCCTTTTTGTTGTTTTGCAGAATAACGATGCGTTTCTTGAGGCTCATCATTGTGAGCTGTCCGGCAAAACCGTTTTCAGTTTCTGTTACATATCCAATTGCCTGTGCCATTTTTTCGTCTCCTTTGTTAAGAGCGGGGCGTCCATCGCCTCGGCTCGTGCGAGACCGTTATGGCGCTCGGATGGTATTCTCACCCTTTAGGGCCGGACTGCTAATTTTCACTTTTTTGACCACTTGATGGTGTGCGCGAGGAGCCGCTTGCGGCGGGGAAAAAAGTGAAAATTAGCGGTTGAGAATGACAGCCGTTCGCCATAGGTCATTTCAGCAGAGCCAAGGCGTTGGGTGTTTCGCTCCACCAAATTTATGGAGACGAAAAATGGTACGGTGGGTTGGATCGCTACAAATTTAAACGGTTTTGTCGGACAGCTCTCACTGCCGGACCGTGGATGCCAGACAATTCTATTCTGCCAAAGAGGAAACAGGCGCAGCCTGATTACCGGGTTTGCGCGGAAAGCACATCCAGGTCAGAGACGGAGCCTGATCGCAACCGGGCGGAAACCCGTATATCTCACTCACGCCCCGCCGCCTGGATGCTTGAAAATTATGACATCCCTGGTCAATTTGAGTGGATTAATGAGGGAATTGCCGCCGTCTATGAAGCCTTGAAGACTGACTATGGATTGCCTGTTTCTTCGGTGTTTCGTGTGTGACGGAACAAAAATATAGCCTTCCCCGATTGAAAAAAGGACATATGGATTTGGAGCTCGGACGCGGTCATGCCGCTGCCCGAGTGCCTTCGCCTTGCCGGGTTGCCAAGAGATAGTCGGCGGCTTTGCTGGCAAGGCTGGCGGCGCGGAAAATCGCTCTATCATCTTCTTTCAGGACTTCCAGCCATGACGCGATGTAGTCCGTGTGCCGAACGGTGGGCGTGATGAGAAGTGACGCGCATACAAAAGCACTGGTCATTTCTGCGACAAGTTCTTCATGGGCATAGGGCTTGCTGCCTTTGCTATGGTTCAAGTCCCGATCAAGGCGAGACTTATGGCCTGTCCAGTGCCCCAGTTCATGAAAACAGGTGCGGTAATAATTGATCTGTTCATGAAAGGCGGGTTGTGGCGGCACCTGGATAAAATCCTGTGACGGTACATAAAAAGCCCGATTACCATGAACCCGGAAATCGGCTTCCGTATCCTTTATCAAGGCTTCAGCGTGGGGGATTTGCTCACGTTCTGGAAGCTCAGGCGCGTCCGTATAGAGGTTCTCTGGCAAGCCTTCGCATTGCTCAATATTGAAAACAGAATAGCGTTTCAGGAAGGGAACACGCTGCGGATCACGGTGTTCGTTCTGCGCAGTCCGGCGTTCTTCCCTGGTTATGAAACTGTCTGCATAAACGATGGTGGTGGATTTCTCGCCCTTGCGAACATGACCACCAAGCGTCTCCGCCTGTTTGTAAGTCAGCCAGCTTTGAAGCTGAAAACCACGGTCAAAGACGGCTCCCCATAAAAGCAGAATATTGATGCCGGAATAGTTTTTGCCGGTGTCCGCATTGGCGGGAAGTCCGATCCCCGCCGCGCCATCTGGATTGCCCCAGGGCTGAACCCAGGGCACCCGGCCTTGTTCCAGTTCCTGAATGATGCGGGCTGTCCCTTGTCCGTAAACTGTTTGCCGCTCCTGTGGTGCTTGTTTGTTTTGCCTGGTCATTGGGTCTTTCTCCATCCTCTTCGCCGCGTTTTTCCCCGGAGGCGGGGGGCGGTGAAGAGGCCGGTTAGCCCCAAGCTTCAGGGCGCGACGCAATATTTTTGGTAGGAGAAATGAAACGACTGAGACGCACTTAAAGCCAAAACTGTTGCGGCGTGACCGCTTGGGGCTAGAAAGGCCGACCGCCCACCAGCCGACAGGGGAAAACACTCCAAAAGTCACCGACATCCAGTCGGTGCCATTGCGATATCTTGAGATGATCTTCGGGCGTTGCGGGGTGTCCCCGCTGGAAGGGGGTGTGCTGAAATCAGGCCCATTCGGGGCTGGTTGAAGTCAGGGGGAAGGCTTTCCCCCGCAGAAGCCAAATGGAAAGAGTTCCTTCAAGGAGGACGATGACGGTATTGGTAGAGACATCGATAATCATTGCAAACGTGGAATGAGTATATTATACTACCTGGTAGGATAACGTCGCCAGTGGAGATAGATCACATGAGCATGGTCAAAAAGAGCATTTCAGTCACCGACCAACAGGACGGTTGGATCAAGGCACAAATCAAGACCGGGCATTTTGGTAATGAAAGTGAGGTCATTCGTGAATTGATCCGGGAACGGCAGATCAGGGAGCAGGAAACACCGGCGGAAATAGAAGCCATTCGCGCGGCGCTGATTAAGGGTGAGAAAAGCGGTTTTAGCGATCAGTCCGTAGACGAAATATGGGAAGACACACGGCAACGCCACAGATCAAAACATGTCTGAATACCGGCTCAGTGAAGCCGCCAGAGAAGATTTAATGGGCATCGCCGCCTATGGTGATGAAAAGTTCGGCGTTGCTCAATCCAATCACTATCGTGACATGCTAAAGCGCCGCTTTGCGATCATGGCGGAGCAACCGGCCCTATATCCCGCCGTGGATCATATCAGGCCGGGTTATCGCCGCAGCGTATGCGGCGTGCATTCAATTTACTATCGGGTTGAAAATGGTGGTGTTGAGATCATCCGCATTTTAGGACGCCAGGATCACACAAAGGCATTCTAAGGCCGGAGGGCCTCTGTTTGTCTCACTTGGGATTGAAATATATCGCCTGCTACTGACACGGGGCCGATCAGGACTGAAAGGGACGAATTGTGATTTAACATATTGTTATTATGGAGAAATATTGATTGTTCAGAGCATGGTCAGTATACTGATCTGATGCCCGCCTTCTTGTATGAGAAGGCTAATGGACAGCAAGAAAGACAAAAAGCATCGTGCCGGGGAAGCGCCTCAGCCCGATACTGAAATGAGAGACGGCATAGAAGTCCACTGCATTGGTCTGGAAAATATACCAGTCACCAATGCCGAACTTGACGTTCTGGAGACCTATGCAGGAGATTTAATCCGTATGTTCGTCAAGGAACATATGAATGGGAAAAAGGCCAACAAGAAAAAGGAATGATCATGCGTGCTGCAATTTATGTCAGAGTTTCGACCGGAAGACAGGCGTTGCAGGATTTGTCGATCCCTGACCAGATTGCGCAATGTGAAGCCTATTGCAGCAAGCGGGATTGGGAAGTCGCCGCGACCTATACGGACGCAGGGGCCAGCGCGACCAATGACAATCGGACAGAGTTTCAGGCGATGATCGCCGAAGCCTGCTCAAAGGCAAAACCATTTGATGTGGTGATCGTGCATTCCCAGTCGCGCTTCGCCCGCAACACGCTTGATTTATTGCACTACACCAAGAAGCTGGAAAAGGCCGAAGTCCAGTTTGTCTCCATCACGCAGGATATTGGCTCGGGTGATCAGGCGGATGTCCTGCGCACCATTCTCGGTGCGATGGACGAATATCAATCCAAGGAAACCTCCAAGCATGTCAGTCGCTCCATGTGCGAAAATGCGCGGCAGGGTTTTTGGAATGGCGCTCAGCCACCTTTTGGCTATCGCACCTATGTTGCCGAAAGACGCGGTAAAAAGGACAAGAAAAAGCTGGAGATCAACCCGGCGGAAGCCGAGATCGTGCGGCGCATCTTCACGCTCTACGTTCATGGTGAAGGCGAAAAGGGGCCGATGGGGCTCAAAGCCATCGCCAGCTTGCTTAACTCCGAAGGCGTCCAGACACGCAACGGCGGCAAGTTCCTGCTGCAATATATCCACAAAATCCTGACTAACGAGGCTTATGTCACGCGCCATGTGTTTAACCGCCGCGACAGCAAAACCAGAAAGATCAAGCCGGAAGATCAATGGATTTTGCTCAAAACACCGCGCATCATCGAGGATGCCGATTTTAACGCCGTGCATGACCGTCTGGACAGCAACCACCCGCTGACCACATCACCGCGTATCGTAAACAGCAATATTCTGCTGACCGGTCTGGCGCATTGTTCACAGTGTCATGCGCCGATGCGAATTCAAACCGGCAAGAGCGGCAAATACCGCTATTACAAATGCGGCAAACGAGCCGATGCGGGCCGCTCCGTTTGCAGCGGCTGTTCGGTTCGCATGGAAAAACTGGACGATATCGTTCTGGATGTCCTCATTGAGCGCACCCTTGCGCCAAGCCGTCTTGATGAACTTCTGTCTCCCTTGTTTGAGCGCGATCTTGATCGTGAGCGCACCATTCAGAACCGCATTAAGGGTTTGAAGAGCGATAAGCGGGAAATGAAAACCCAGCTTGACGCGCTCTGGCGGCAGATCGCAACTGAAGATTTGCGGCTTGATGCATCGCTCAAAGCCTATATCGAAAAAATGCAAAGCAAGTATGAGAGCATCATCCGGGCGATCACCCGGCTTGAACGCCAGAATAAGATGCCGCTCGGAAAATTCGATGCAAAGAGCATAGGTACTTTTTCCAGCGCACTTCGAAGCCGTCTGACGGCAAAATGCCAAAACCGCTTTCGCCGCGCCTATGTTCGGTCATTGATTAACCGTGTCGATGTGGATCACGAAAGAATTAGGATATGCGGCTCAAATGCCGTACTTGCGGGCCTTGCAAGCACCTATAGTCAGTCTAGAAGACTGGTGCCCACTTTTGCCCAGGAATGGCGCACCCGGCGCGATTCGAACGCGCGACCTCTGCCTTCGGAGGGCAGCACTCTATCCAGCTGAGCTACGGGTGCATCTGCGTAAACGCACCCGCCTTCCATACTAAGGGAATTCACCTGCGGCAAGCGGCAATCGATGTTTTTGCGGTCTTAGCATACACCTGATGCGGCAACTCGCTGCGCCACCTGAAAACAGTTATGCAGCCAGCACACGGCGCGGTTGAAACTCACCCTTCGCAACATCCCCGATAGCAATCAATTGACCTCTATGAACCGCACAAACGTCGTCATCCTCAATGGGAGCATCGCGGCCCCTCAAAATAATCGAGTTCCCCAACCGCACGCGGCGCGCTTCTTCTTCTGTCAAACGAATTTCGGGAAACCCCTGCATCGACTCAATCGGCGAAACCAAGAGGTCATCCAGCGCAGCAATATCGCCTTCCAGTGCCAATAGGTCGTCCAGTCGTACGGCATCAGATTCTTCGAAAGGTTCGACAAAGGTTCGCCGCAAATCCCTCACATGACCAAAACATTTCAACTGCAGGCCAAGGTCGCGGGCAAATGCGCGGATATAGGTGCCTTTTCCGCAGACCACTTCAAAAATCGCATGATCCTCGTCGGGACACGCCACCAGATCAAACGACTCCACACTCACAGCACGTGGTTGTAGCTCAACATGCTCACCGGCTCTGGCCTGCGCATAGGCCCGTTTGCCGTCTATCTTGATGGCCGAAAACGCCGGAGGCGTTTGCTGAATCTCACCTCTAAATTGAGGTAACAACGCTTCAATTGCAGCGGCCGTGGGCCGCGCATCGCTTGAATTCACGGTCGTTCCCTCAGCGTCATCGGTGTTGGTCTGACGACCCCACTGAACGGTAAACCTGTAAGCTTTTTCGCCGTCCGTTACATAGGGCACCGTCTTGGTTGCCTCGCCCAGTGCGATGGGCAAAATACCCGTAGCAAGCGGGTCCAGAGTACCAGCGTGACCGGCTTTCCTGGCTTGAAACAACCAGCGAATTTTACCAACCGCCTGAGTCGATCCAAGCTCGTAGGGCTTGTCCAGAACCAACCAGCCTGACACAGCTCTGCCTTTTTTATTGCGCCCCATGCTAGTCTTCTTCTGTCAGATCTTGCTGTACGGTGTCGCTGCGCAAAATGCTGTCGATACGCGCAAAATTGTCAAAACTCTTATCTTCCAGAAACCGAAAACTGGGCATGTACTTCATCTGGTTCAGGTGGGGCGTGGCCCGGGCCCGAATAAACTTCGCCTGTTTGGCAAGTGCCTTGCAAATCTGCTGGCCGTCAGCATGTCCCTTGCCGTTTTGCCGGCGGCCACCGAGTGGCGAGATAAAACAGGTGGCAATTTTCAGGTCCGGCGACATGCGTACCTCAGAAACCGATACCAACTGACCATCCAACACGGCATCGTTAAACGTCTCGCGTGTCAAAACATCCGTCAATGCGTGTCGAACAAGTTCTCCAACGCGCAACTGACGCTGGGACGGGGCTTTTGATTTGTTCATCTGGACCACCAATTCGTGTCAACCGGTTGGAGACATCCCGGCTGATGGGTCAAATTTGAGCCAATTGCAAAATCTCCCCGACCGAAGCGGGGAAATTCGTTGACTGCTTCTGCAAATTACAGGGACCGCTCGATCATCTCGACGGTGAAACATTCGATGACATCACCCTTGTGCATATCCTGGTAATTCTTGAATGCCATGCCGCACTCGGTACCAGAATCTACCCGATCAACCTCATCCTTGAAGCGTTTCAGGGTCGCCAATTCACCTTCATGAATAACAACATCGTCCCGCAACAAACGCACGCCCATTCCACGTTCCACATGACCTTCCGTGACCAGACAACCGGCCACTTTGCCGATTTTGGAATGGGTGAACAGCTCCAGAATATCTGCATATCCGATGAAGGTTTCGCGTCGCTCTGGTGCCAACATGCCTGAAAGCGTGCCTTTAACGTCATCGATCAGGTTGTAGATGATCGAATAATAGCGGATTTCAATACCTTCGCGCTTGGCAAGTTCCTGAGCCTGTTTATTGGCCCGCACGTTGAACGCGATAATTGGCGTTTCGGAAGCAATCGCCAAGGTCACATCGGCTTCAGTGATGCCACCAACTCCGGAATGCACAACCCGAGCCTGCACCTCTTCAGTACCTAGACCGGTCAAAGCTGCATTAATCGCTTCAACCGAACCCTGGGTGTCACCCTTGATAACGAGTGGCGCCAGGGAAGCACCCTTTTGCTGCAGGTTGCTCATCATCTGCTCCAGCGAGCCGCGCTGTCCGGCTTGTGCAGCAACGGAAAGCTCTCGCGCCTTGCGCTGACGATAGTCGGAAATCTCACGGGCGCGGGCTTCATCCTCAACCACGACGATTCGGTCACCTGCGGACGGTGCGCCGGACAATCCGAGTAATTCGATCGGTGTAGACGGCCCGGCTTCTTTCAACTGAACCCCGTGATCGTTAATCATCGCGCGAACCCGGCCCCATTCACTGCCGGCAACAATGATATCTCCAACGCGAAGCGCGCCGCGCTGAACAATGATTGTGGCAACGGACCCGCGACCTTTTTCCAGTCGGGCTTCAATGACTACGCCTTCACCGTCACGGTCAGGATTTGACTTCAACTCCATCAGTTCGGATTGCAGGTTGATCGCGTCGAGCAGATTTCCGATGCCGTCACCGGTTTTGGCCGAAACTTCCACATCCAGAACCTCACCGCCCATGCTTTCAACAAAAACTTCATGTTGCAGCAACTCGGTACGTACCTTGTTAGCATCAGCCCCGGTTGTGTCCATTTTGTTGATGGCCACAATAATCGGAACTTCTGCAGCCTTGGCGTGCTTGATGCTTTCAATGGTTTGCGGCATGACACTGTCGTCGGCAGCAACAACCAGGATGGCGATATCTGTTGACTGGACGCCGCGGGCCCGCATCGCCGTGAAGGCTTCGTGACCGGGCGTATCAAGGAATGAGATCTTCTTTCCGTCTCTTTCTATCTGGTAGGCGCCAATGTGCTGCGTGATGCCTCCGGCTTCGCCGTCTGCAACACGGGCTTCGCGGATCTTGTCCAGCAAAGAAGTCTTACCGTGGTCAACGTGACCCATAATTGTCACAACAGGAGGTCGCGGCATCAGATCTTCGGGTTTGTCTTCCACCTGATCGACGGCTTCTACGTCAGATTCTGAAACGCGTACGACTGTGTGGCCCATTTCTTCCGTGATCAGCTGAGCCAAATCGGAATCGATGATATCGCCAGGCGTCATCATCTGACCTTGTTCCATCAGGAACTTAACCACATCAACAGCCCGTTCCGTCATGCGGTTGGCGAGTTCCTGAATGGTGATTGTGTCTGGGATAGTGACCTCGCGCATAACCTTTTCGCGCGGACCGGTCTGCTGGCCTCGCTTTTGTTTTTCGCGCTGGCGTCGCATTGATGCCAGAGAGCGGGACCGCTCGGTATTGGCATTCAACGCATTGTTCAGGGTCAGTTTGGTGCGTCGACGGTCATCTCCACCTTTGGGGCGGGATGGCTTCGGCGTTTCTTTGGGGCGTTCAACCGGTCTCAGTGGTGCCACACCACTGGATTTCTTGATGGCATCGGGATCGGCAGCAGCGGCGGCGGCAGAAGCGTCGGCTGCAGCCATACGGGCAGCCTCTTCTTCTTCGGCTTTACGTTTTTCTTCTTCGGCGGCCTGACGCTGGGCTTCTTCTTCGGCTTCAGCTTCAGCTGCTTCACGCTTGGCCCGGGTTTCTGCATCTTCTTTGGCGCGGCGTTCGGCTTCTTCGGTGGCGCGTTTTGCGTCTTCTACTTCACGAAGTTTTGCTTCCTGCAAGGCGCGGGCCCGCGCATCCATTTCACCTGCAGACAGGTTGGTCTGCTCGCTAACAACGGGTGCAGGTGTTGGTTTTTTGTCTTCCGGCGCGGCAGGTTTTGGCGGCGGAGGGGCGACAGAATCGGTTTTTGGCGCGAAGACCGGCTTCTCATCGCCAGGCTTAACGATGCGGCGTTTCTTGGTTTCCACAACAACAGAATTGCTTCGGCCATGCGAAAAGTTTTGCCGTACGGTTCCAGGGCCCCGGGGCTTCAAAGACAGCGTTCCGCGAGGAGAACCGCCTAATTTATTTTCATCGCCCGATTTCGTATCAGTCATGTACGTTCTTTACCTTTTGACCCCCTTTGGTTATCCGGGGCCGTTATCATTGTTGTGCCAACATCAGTTTGGCAAATCTTGTTTCGCGTAGGGCTCCATCAGGATGGCTCCATTTCACGGTATTTTGACAGTTGAATGGCCCTGCTTACAAAATTGCGTGCAGCACCACCTTCGATTACCGCTGCGTGTATCACATTTGATGCACCAAGCGCTATGTTCAATTGCGTACTTGAGAAAATACGCCAAATCCGAATTCGTTTTCCGCCGCCGCTCTCTGTAGCGTGGGCAGCTTGATTTACCTTCCGCAGTCCATCTTCAGATCCGTCAATTGCGTGCAGAACTGCAATTGCTTCACCAGACCGGACCAAATTCTCAACTTTTCCTGCGCCTGTAATACATTGACCGGCCTTTCGCGCAAACCCTAATGCACCAAGTGCAGCCTCCAGCAGCAATTTTTCGACCAATTCAGGCAGATTCTGCTCTGCCCGCACCTTCGATTTCAGCCCTCGCGAAAAGGCAGACGACGAAACCGCCTGTTCAATGCAAGATTTGCGAGCGCTGACCCAGACACCACGTCCAGGAAGATTGCGCTTCAAATCCGGCACCACTGTGTCATTTGGCCCGGCGACAAAACGAATAAGATCTGAAGGGTCCATAACTTCACGCGTCACAATGCAAGTGCGATCCGTCAAACTACTCACCCTTCGACTTCCTTTCAGGCCATTCCTCTCAGGTCAAACAGTTCAAGCTTGAGCACTGGTATCTTCGATGACATTGACAACCGCAGCTCTTGTATCCTCTTCCAATATTTCTTCTTCAACTTCCGGTTCTGGTTCAATGAGGTCTTCTTCGGTGACCCAGCCAGCTGCAATCCGCGCTGCCATGATCATTTCATCGGCCTGCACCCGAGACAGATCAAATCCATCCAGAATGCCAGGATGACGCGTTACTTCACCATCCTTGCGTTCGTTCCAGCCAATCAGGTCGTCGGCGATGCAACCGGCAAAGTCCTCAAGCGACTTGATCTCGTCTTCAGACTTGCCCATTGCGACCATCATCCGCGTTGTCATGCCCGGCACTTGACGAACATCATCGGCGATGCCCAGTTCCTTGCGCTCTGCGTCCAGCTCCTGTTCCTGCTTCTCCAGAAACTCGCGGGCGCGGGCCTGCAATTCACCTGCCGTTTCATCATCAAAGCCCTCGATCATCGCGATCTCGTCGGACTCGACATAGGCAACTTCTTCAACGTCAGAAAATCCTTCCGACGCCAGAAGCTGAGCAACCATCTCGTCAACGTTGAGAGCACCAACAAATTTTTGCGTGTTGGCATTAAACTCTGCCTGGCGGCGACCTGATTCTTCTTCTTCGGTCAAAATGTCGATATCCCAACCGGTCAATTGTGAGGCGAGCCGCACATTTTGACCACGGCGACCGATGGCCAATGACAATTGCTCATCAGGAACAACAACCTCGATGCGCTCTTTCTCTTCGTCGAGAACCACCTTGGCCACTTCCGCAGGCTGCAAAGCGTTGACAATAAATCCAGCAGCCTCTTGATTCCATGGAATAATATCAATTTTCTCGCCCTGCAGTTCACCAACCACAGCCTGAACGCGAGAGCCGCGCATACCAACACATGCGCCGACCGGATCGATGGAGCTGTCATTGGAGATCACCGCAATCTTGGCGCGCGAACCCGGATCACGGGCAACGGAGCGAATTTCAATCACACCGTCATAGATTTCCGGAACTTCCATCTGGAACAGTTTCGCCATGAACTGGGGATGGGTGCGTGACATGAATATCTGGGGCCCACGTTGTTCACGACGAACATCGTAGATATACCCCCTGACCCGATCGCCATATTTATAGGTTTCACGGGGGATCAACTCGTCTCTGCGAATAATCGCTTCGCCGCGCCCAAGATCAACAATTACATTGCCATATTCAACGCGTTTGACAGTGCCGTTGATGATTTCACCAACACGGTCCTTAAACTCTTCAAACTGGCGATCACGCTCGGCGTCACGCACTTTTTGCACGATCACCTGCTTGGCGGACTGGGCAGCGATACGGCCAAAATCCATCGGTGGCAGAAGTTCGCCAATATGATCACCGATCTGGGCAGTTTCATTTTTCTTCTTGGCGCCCGGCAGATCGATCTGAGTTTCGTAATCCTCAACGACTTCCACCACCTCCAGCAAGCGTTGCAGCTTGATCTCACCGGTTTTCTCGTTGATATCGGCCCGAATATTGGTTTCCAATCCATAGCGGGACTTGGCCGCTTTTTCGATTGAATCCGCCATTGCATCAATGACGATTTTTTTGTCGATCGACTTTTCACGCGCCACGGCGTCAGCGATCTGCATGAGTTCGAGTCTATTGGCACTAACAGCCATTGGTTTTCTCCGTATCGTGTTGGTCACAACATAGTCGGATGTGACATACAATCAGCTTTAATTTTCTTCCGCCGCATCTTCGTCGGCGTCTATCTCATTGGCTTTCCGCAGTGCTTTATCACGCACCAAAGCCTCTCGTATCAGTTCATCTGTCAGCACCAGATTTGCAGCCGAAATGGCCTCGGACGGTATGACAACTTCTCTCTCTTCACCCTTGGCAGCATTGTCGCGTCGCAGAAGAACGCCATCACCTTCAGGTCTGACAATATGCCCACGAAAACGTTTTCGACCATCCAGCAAATAGGCCGTTTCTATTTTGGCAATGTGCCCAGCCCAGGTTTCGAAATCACTGCGACGTACCAACGGGCGATCGATACCCGGCGAAGACAGTTCCAGACTATAAGCTTGAGCGACCGGGTCCTCGACATCGAGAACCGGCGACAGAGCCTTTGACAATTGCTCACAATCAACCACCGACATGGTACCATCGGGTCGTTCGGCCATAATCTGCATTGTCAGACCGTTATGATCAATCATGCGGGCCCGAACCAGACGAAAGCCCATGTCTTCGACGACCGGTGCGACAACAGATGCCACCACAGCGTCTAAACCTTCTTCCACAACAAGCCGGCCAGCGGCTGAATTGTCTTCTGTATTGGTTGCATCAACCATGGGAGCTCCCAAGAGCTGGCATAAAAAAGAGCGGGTTCCCCGGGGGACCCACTCTGACAAATGCCTGAGATTTTTTTCTTATATATGGCGATTGCCATAAATTTGCAAGGGATTTGAGAACCCCGTGCATTGTCTGACTGTACAGGCGATTCCTACTTGCCTCCGATCATTGTCGGAGTCAGGTTGCAAGACGTTTATTCTGGGAGATATTAATATGAAAACTGTCGGCGTCGTAGGCATTGGAGACATGGGTTCCGGCCTGGCAAAAAACCTGATCAAGGCCGGGTTTACCGTCCGAGGGCATGACTTGAAGCCGGACCGAATGGCCGACTTCGCCAATATGGGTGGCATTGCCTGCGCTTCGTCGGCGGAAGTAGCTCAGGGTGCCGAGGCGGTTTTCATCATGGTGATGAATGGGGGTGAAGTGAATGACGTTGTGTTTGGTCGCGACGGACCGCCTGCCAACTCAAATGGCGGCCTGATTTCAACCCTTGATAAAGGTTCGGCAATCATCATCTCCGCAACCATAAAGCCCAGCGAAATACGTCAACTGGATAGCGACTTAAGTGATTCTGGCCTGCTCCTGATCGATACACCGGTGAGCGGAGGACGACCTGGAGCGCACGGTGGCACGCTGACAATGATGGCCGCCGGCAGCGACGAGGCATTGGCATATGCAAGTCCGGCAATGGAGGCGGTAAGCGGTACAATACATCGCGTCGGAGAACAAATCGGCATGGGGCAGACGGTGAAAGCCTGCCTTCAGTCTCTGATCGGTTCAATTTTCGGCGGCGCTTTTGAGGCCACTGCTCTGGCGGCTAAAGCAGGTGTCCCCGGTCAGGTATTGCATGATGTATTTTCAACATCGGCGGCGGGTTGTGGCATCACCAATGCGGCCATATCTACCGTGATGGACCGGAAATTTGAAGATACCGGAAGCCACATCAATACGATGCACAAGGACCTGACCATTTCTCTGGATATGGCAATGGAACTTGGAGTGCCTCTGTTTACCGCCTCAACCGCGATGCAATTGTTCCAGGCTGGCAGAACGCGCCATCCGGACGGGGACAATCAGGTCGTTGCACGAATTTCAGAAGAGATCGTCGGGGTAGGCCTGAAGAAGTGATAATGAGTTTGAGCCTGAAGGGCTTCAACTGGTTGGTTGAGGGCTTTGTTCGGAATCATCGCCTGAATGATCAATGCCGAACGGCAGTTTTGACCAGACCCGCTCATGAATGAAATAAAGCACCAGCTTGGTCACAACTTCCAATCCTCCAATTGATATCGCAGTGCCGATATTGCCGGTGAAGAAATATGCCAACAGCATCGTGTCCAACGACGCAATAACACGCCATGTGGTGGTTTTTATCGTGGTGCGCAGAAGACTTTGAACCCGTGCGCCATCTTCGATTGTCGTTCCCCATCGCAACGCAGCCCAAAGCCGTTCGTGCAGAAAAAAGAATACCATCTTGGTGGCAACTTCGGTGAGGGCGATGTAGCTGGCAGTTTCCAGCGCTTCGCTGCCGTGTTGTTCCATGCCGAAGATCGGGCCGAGATAGGTGATCAGGACATAGGACAAGATCAGCGTATCGATGGTGCCCACAACCCGCCAGGATATCGCCTTTGCCACCGAACGCCAGACTTTGATCTCCGGCGGATTTGGCGGATCCAGCTTTGGCGTCTCTGGTCCGAATATCGGTTTTTCTGGATGTTCACGCATAGCTGTGAACCGGTGTACCTGCCAGTGCAGATACGTTGATCAGCCCCCGAACGGTGATCGAGGGTGTGACGATGTGAGCGCGGTTCCCCATGCCCATGAGAATCGGGCCAACTTCGATCCCGCCAGCAACGGACTTGAGTGAGTTTTTTACACCACCGGCCGTTTCTGCATTTGAGAAGACAAAGGCATTTGCTCGGCCCTCCAGACGTGAAACAGGCAGTAAGCGTTTGCGGAACACCGGATCCACAGCGGCATCAAACGGCATTTCACCTTCATAGACAAAATCGGGCTTTTGAGCATCAAGAATTTCCAGCGCCCCGCGCATTCGGCGCGCCGATTCTGTATTTAGTGTTCCAAATTGTGAATTTGAACAGATGGCAATCTTGGGCTCCAGGCCAAATCGGCGAATGTGGCGCGCCGTTGCCACCACCGTTTCAGCGATCTGAACAGAAGTAGGTTCCGGATTCACATGGGTATCAGCAACAAATAGCGGCCCCTGATCCAATATCAGCAGAGAAAGCGCACCTACAGATTGCAGTTCCTCGGTTTTCAGCATCTGTTCGACATACTTCAGATGCCACAAATAATTCCCGAAAGTGCCACAGATCAATGAATCAGCTTCACCGCGATGCACCATTATGGAGGCAATAACGGTCGAATTTGTGCGTACAATTGCTTGCGCAAGATCGGGAGATATTCCCCGGCGCATCATCACCGAGTGGTAGGTTTCCCAATATTCCCGATAGCGCCGGTCATTGGTGGGATCAACGATGTCAAATTGATCGACAATAGATTGTGGCAGACCATAGCGTTTACTGCGCTGATTGATAACCTCTGGCCGCCCGATCAGGATTGGCTTGTCGACAGTTTCCTCCAGCACCGCAACGGCAGCCCGGAGCACTCGCTCATCCTCGCCCTCGGCAAAAACAATTTTTCGGCTTTGCGAACCGGATTGCTCAAACACCGGACGCATCACCATTGATGAACGATACACGGACGCATTCAGCTTATCGACATAGGCCTGGAAATCCGGCAGCGGGCGATCTGCCACGCCGCTTTCCATTCCGGCCTTTGCAACAGCTCCCGCAACCACCGCCAGAAGACGCGGGTCGAATGGTTTGGGAATTAGATAATCAGGACCAAACTGCAGATCTTCATCACCGTAGACGACAGCCGCTTCTGCGGAAGAAGTTTTGCGGGCAAGTTCAGCAATTCCTTCAACACATGCGATCTTCATGGCCTCATTTATGTCGGTGGCTCCAATATCCAGCGCACCTCTGAAGATGAAAGGAAAACACAATACATTGTTGACCTGATTTGGATAATCAGACCGGCCAGTTGCAACAATTGCGTCAGGAGCAGCTTCCATGACTTCTTCCGGCATGATTTCGGGGTCCGGATTGGCCAACGCGAATACGATCGGTTTTGCGGCCATGCGCTTGACCTGATCCTTTTTCAACACCCCCCGGCCGCTGAGTCCAAGAAACAGATCGGCGTCGTCGATCACATCATCAAGCGTACGTAAGTCAGATTTTTGAGCAAATGTCTCCTGTTGCGGGGTCATCGGCGCTTTACGGCCCGCATAAATGAGGCCATCAATATCGCAGAGCCAAATGTTTTCGCGCTTCACACCCAGCGCAACCAGCATGTTCAGACAAGCAATTCCTGCGGCCCCACCCCCGGTGGAAACAACTTTTATGTCTTCAAACTTCCTGTCGGTCAGGTGCAACGCATTTTTGGCTGCCGCCCCAACAACAATCGCTGTTCCGTGCTGGTCATCATGAAACACCGGAATGTTCATGCGTTCACGACAGATTTTTTCAACGATAAAACAGTCCGGCGCCTTGATATCTTCCAGGTTGATCGCACCGAAGGTTGGCTCCAGCGCAATAACGTGCTCGGCCAGCTTCTCAGGATCGCTTTGATTCATCTCAATATCGAAACAGTCGATATGCGCGAATTGTTTGAACAGGACAGCCTTGCCTTCCATGATCGGTTTGCAGGCCAGCGGACCGATATTGCCCAATCCCAATGCAGCTGAGCCATTGCTGACCACGGCGACCAGATTGCCGCGCGCAGTGTATTTGGATGCATCAAGCGGATTTTCCTTGATCGCAAGACACGCCTCAGCGACGCCCGGCGAATAAGCCAGCGACAGATCGCGTGGATTGGCCAACGGCTTGGTTGGCCGCACTTCCAATTTTCCCGGTTTTGGAAATTCGTGGTAATTCAGCGCAGGGTGACGTTGGGCCGTATCCTGTTTATTTGTCATGAAAGTCCTGTCGACGCTATGAGCCGGTAGTCGCGGCTTTGTACCAATCGACAATCTGCTGTCTTTCGGCGATTGAAATATTTGTCAAATTGCCGGGGGGCATGGCGTGACTAACACCTGACTGTACATAAATCTGATAGGCGTGGGCAGCAATCTGAGCTTCATTTTCCAGCAACACACCGTTGGGTGCCGCGATCAGGCCCTCCCAGACTGGTTCGGCAGCGTGGCACATTGAGCAACGGCCTTGAACCGTCTGTGCGACGGCCTCAAATCCAGCGGTGCTGGCAAAAACTTGCTGCCGTGGAGACAAGCTGACTGCCTCGCCACCTGGATCGGTTCTCGGGATGGTTGATAACCACATAGCAATGACAAAAAGAATTGCCGTCGCAATCCAGGTCCATGTGGGATTGCCGCTTCTGGAATGTATTGAGTTGAAATAGTGGCGGATTGTCACGCCCATCAGGAACACCAGGGATGCGATGATCCAATTGTACTGGGTCGCAAATGCCAGCGGATAATGATTCGACAGCATCATGAATATGACGGGCAATGTCAGATAGTTATTGTGCGTGGAACGTTGCTTGGCGATCTTTCCATATTTTGCATCCGGTGTGCGTCCGGCCTGCAGGTCGGCTACCACGATACGTTGATTGGGCATGATGATAAAAAAGACATTGCCCGACATAATGGTCGCAGTGAATGCGCCAAGATGAAGGAATGCCGCCCGACCACTGAATACCTGAGTGTAGCCATAGGCCATCAACACCAACAGGAAGAACAGAAACAACATCAACCTTGTATTGTCGTCACCAAATTTCGTCTTGCACAACTGGTCATAAATCACCCAGCCAAATCCCAAGGATGCCAGCGATATTATGATTGCTGTTGTGGTGCTGATATCGGCGACCGTCCGGTCGACCAGATAGAGATCGGCACCGGCGTAGTAGACGATTGCCAGCATGGCAAATCCCGACATCCATGTGACGTAGGATTCCCATTTGAACCAGACCAGATGGTCGGGCATGTCCTTGGGGGCAACCAGATATTTGCGAATGTGATAAAATCCACCGCCATGGACCTGCCACTCTTCGCCATGAGCGCCTTCAGGAAGATTGTCGGCTTTGTGCAGCCCCAGATCCAATGCGATGAAATAAAAGGACGAGCCTATCCAGGCGATACCGGTAATAATATGGAGCCAACGGACGGCAAAGCTCGCCCCATTCCACATCACGGCAAAATCATAGTCCATGAATACTTCCCGCCCAGTTTAACCTTATTCGAAACCACTTTGGCACTGATCGCCAAGATAAAACAAGGTCCGCAATCCTCTATATCGTGCAGCGCAGATAGCCAGACAATTTGTTATTCATTGGTGTTTTCGATGACCTGCCGCAGAAGACCAATCAATCTGTCCTGACCTGATTTACCCGACGCCCCCAAAGCCTCCGCTTCCTGCTGGGCACAAAGTTCAAATAGATGTTCAACCTGCGACTGACCTTTTGGCGATCCTGTGACGATTTGAGCACCATCTCTGTCTTCGACGGTCAACCAACCGGATTGCTTCATCTGCGTCAGCAGGTGGTTCATCTTTTTTGGGCTGACAAATGTTCTTGCCACCAGTTCGGGAACCGTGCGCGACTTACCACCGTGCAGAGAAGCAAGAGTTCGCCATTCGGGAATGGACAGCCCTGATTCCTCAACCGATGCATGGAAACGACGACTGACCTGAACATATGCGCGCGCCAAATTATAGATCAGCAGTTCTTCAATCGGCCCGTCATCGTTTGGGTTATCGGGATTTGGTGGTTGAATAGAGGCCGCCGTCGCATAGGAACCACCGCTGAAAACCAGACCTTCGCCCTTTTGGGTTTCCATATTTTTGACTTCACCAACAATGATCCAGTGGTCACCCCCCTCGTAGACCGACCATGTATTGCAGTCGAAGCGGGTCAGAACTCCGGCCAATTGCGGCACGCCATTGGCGTCAAGCTGAAAGTCAATGCCGTTAAACTTGTCTTCTCCGCTGCGGGCAAACCGATTGGACAATGCCATCTGATTTGCAGCCAGAACATGGACGCTAAAATGTTGGGCCTTGTGAAAAACCGGGGCCGACAATGCCGTTTTGGTCACGCTCCAGAGTATCAACGGCGGATCCATTGAGACCGAATTGAAGCTGGAAGCGGTCATCCCCACTGGCTCGCCTGAATGGTCAGCTGTGGTGACAATGGTCACGCCTGTTGCAAAGCTCGATAGAGCATCGCGCAAGGCACGGCTATCAATCGTCGGCTGGCTCATGGAGATCTCCTATTTGAAATGTCCATAGAGCTTGTCTGGAACAAATGGAAGCAGGTCATGGCAATATCGAACCCACACCTCAGTGGATGTTGGTGCAAATCTTGTATTTCACCATAACCAATTAAGGAGCGTCGGAGAACCAGCCGCCAATCGCCTTGACTTCGAGAAACTCGTCCATTCCCCATTCGCCGCCTTCACGACCGTTGCCTGATTGCTTGTATCCGCCAAACGGAGAGCCGGAAGAACGCGCAGTCCCATTCATGTCGACCATGCCGGATCGTAATTTGCGCGCCACACGGTTGGCCTTTTCACCATCCGATGTTTGCACATAATTGGTCAGTCCATAATCAGTATCGTTGGCGATCGCGATGGCTTCATCTTCGCTATCAAATGGCATCATCGACAGGACCGGGCCAAATATTTCCTCACGCATAATGCGCATATCGTTGTTGCAGTCGGCAAAAACCGTTGGCCGGACAAAATATCCGCGATTCAAACCTTCCGGACGCCCAACACCGCCCGCCACAAGCTTCGCGCCTTCTTTGATCCCAACATCAATCAAGCCCTGCACTTTTTCAAACTGCAGTTCATTGACCAGCGGGCCAATATGCCGACCTTCCTTTGAAGCAACATCGACGGCGGTTTTTTCGGCCTGCTGTTTGGCCTGCTCAACGGCTTCGTCATATCGAGAACGCTCTACCAGCATGCGGGTGGGAGCATTGCAGGACTGACCTGTGTTGTTGAAACACCGTGCAGCGCCTTGCTGAACCGCGTTTTCAGGGGCATCTGCAAATACAATATTTGCACCCTTGCCACCCAGCTCAAGCGACACCCGCTTCAACGTATCAGCAGCGTTCTTCGTGATGGCCGTGCCGGCACGGGTCGAGCCGGTGAAGGAGATCATGTCGACGTCCTTGTGGCCTGAAAGCGTTGTTCCGACGCCAGGTCCGTCACCATTGACCAGATTGAACACACCGGCCGGCACGCCAGCCTGATGCAGAATATCGGCGAACAACATGCCTGACAGCGGCGACTGCTCGGAGGGTTTCAAAACCATGGTGCAACCAGTGGCCAGAGCAGGCATGACTTTCAGTGCAATCTGGTTCATTGGCCAGTTCCACGGAGTGATCAGGCCGCAAACCCCGATTGGTTCGTAGATGATGCGGTCGTTGGGCGTGTTGTCACGCAATTCGCGTTCAAATTCAAACGACTTGAGCGTATTGATAAAGGCCTTGACATGAGCCGTGCCCGTGCCAGATTGCGCCATCTTCGACATATCGATGGGCGCGCCCATTTCACGCGAGATGGTTTCTCCCATCTCGTCGGATCGTTGTTTGTAGACCTCAAGAATGTTTTCCATCAGCACCAAGCGATCTTGCTTTGAAGTCAACGACCACGTCTTGAAAGCTTTTTTGGCAGCGGCGATTGCCGCTACGGTATCGGCCTCACCACCAAGGGATATCTGAGCATATGCCTCTTCGGTGGATGGGTTGATGACGTCAAAATCAGTCGCGGCGACTGGATCAACCCATCCGCCGTTAATGTAGAATTGTTTGGAATTTTTCATAAACTTGTCCATGTTCCGGAGCGGTGACCGAACGCGACCTTAGAGGCAGTTTATTCGTTCGGCCAGCCAATTTTTTCGGATCGTTTCCAGATTGGTCTAATTGCCTGAACTGACGCGCAAATCAACCCGTAGACCAACTCTTCAACTCGATCTATTTTATAAATGTCCCGTGCTGGAGATCACGTATCACCTCCATCAATTCCTGGCGGGTGTTCATCACGATCGGGCCATGCCAGGCAACCGGTTCGCGGATGGGTTTTCCAGACACCAACAAAAACCGCATGCCCTGCGGTCCAGAGCGCACACGTATTTCATCTCCGGTGTCGAAGCGCACCAGCGTGCGGTTGCCGGACAGGTCTCGGACATTGAGCTCTTCGCCTTCAAATTCCTTTTCCACTTTCACGCCGATCGGATCGGACGCGTCGCGAAATGATCCGGAACCGGCAAAAATATATGCAAACGTACTTGAATACGTATCAACCTGAAGCGTCTTTTCGACATTTGGCGGCACCGAGACATCCAGATAAAGCGGGTCAGCCGCTACACCGTCGACGGGACCGGATTTACCCCAGAAATTGCCGGTGATCACCCTGATTGCCGTCCCATCATCATCCACGACGGTCGGGATGTCCGTTGCCTGGACATCCTGATAGCGTGGAGTTGTCATTTTCAGCGACGAGGGCAGATTGGCCCAGAGTTGAAATCCATGCATTTGGCCCCGATCATTCCCAATCGGCATTTCCTGATGCATGATGCCTGATCCGGCAGTCATCCATTGCACGGAACCGGCGTCGAGCACGCCACTATTGCCCAAAGAATCGCCATGTTCCACCTGACCTTCAAGTACATAGGTGATGGTCTCGATTCCGCGGTGTGGATGCCAGGGAAATCCATCTTTGTATTTTGATGGATCGTCGTTGCGAAAATCGTCCATCATCAAAAACGGATCGCAGAGATTATCCTCGCTGTAGCCAAACACCCGATGCAAATGGACGCCCGCACCTTCGAGTGTCGGGACGGCCTGGCTTTCTGAAAGTACAGGGCGAAATGTCATTTAGCTTGCCTCGGCGTTGCGCTGTAAACACCAGATGGGGCGACCAACTCACCAGATCAAGAGGCCGGCATTTCAGTCAAACAAGGTGTCTGAAACAAAAAACCCGGCATTGGGGAGAATGCCGGGTGTCCTGGTCTGCTGAACAGCAGGAATTTTAATTACCGGATACCCGATAATCTTCCACCGGATAACCAAGTGCATCCTGATCTTCAAAAGCCTTGTGGCAATCGTGACAAAAGCTCTGCTTGATTTTCATGACCTTGCCCTTGGTTGAAAAGGCTGCATAGACCCAATTGCCGTATTTGTCTGCTTCTCCACCTGCGGCCGCCTTGGTCATGAAGAACAGCGGTCCCTTCTTGACCTTGCCCTTTTTGGAAACATTGAAGCTTTCCTTGGCAATGATCGACCCAACTGGCATCGGTCCACGTTCATCGGAATATTTGACATATTCATCAAAGCCGATGTCGTTGACGAAGGTGAACAGAAATCTTTTGCTGTGGACACCTGGTGCAGCGGGCAAGGTCGAGGCAGCTTTCCAGCTGGAATATTCTGCGGTCAATTCGCCGCCCTTGGATGCATAACCTTCACGCAATTCCGTCTTGATGCAGTCATACAGGGACTGAACCTGTTCATCACTCAGGTCATCCTTCTTGACGTCAGTGCTGCAATCTGCGGCGAAGGCGGCGGATGAAACAGATAAGCCAGTCAATAATGCCCCGGCTGCGATTAGTTTTTTCATGATCCAAGATCTCCAAAGTCTGAATTTGTCATCAGCTTATGGCAGGTAGACCTTACCGGGAAATCAACTCGGTTCAGCCAATGGTGAACTTATTGTGACCGGAGCGAAGACAAGGACGCATTGCAACGCCGCTCGGACTTAGACCAATCCGAAACGTTCGCGATTGGAAAACCGGTAGGTCAATGCGGCTGCCGCAAAGGCCAGTCCGACCACTAGGCCACCCCAGACCCCGGCTCCCCCGAAGCCCAGCGGGAATGCCAGCACGTAGGCGCTACCCATGCCGAGGATCCAATAGCTCAGTGTTGCGATGATCATCGGTATTTTGGTGTCCTGCAGGCCCCGCAGATTGCTGCCAGAGGCCACCTGAAGCGCATCAAATATTTGAAACGCCGCAGCCATATACAGCATCGGAACTGCGTGGAAGATGACCGCCTCGATATCCTTTGCATTGGTCTCAAGAAACAGGCCAACCAAAGACTCAGGCAGGATCAGGAAAACCAGCGCTGACATTACTGCAAATCCCATCGCCAACAGGACAACCGCCCGGCCAGCCAGGCCAATTGCCAACAAGTCTCCGCGTCCGGCAGCGTTACCAACGCGAACAGAGCCCGCCTGCGCAAGCCCTAACGGCACCATAAATGCGGCCCCAGCCCATTGCAGGGCTATACCATGTGCAGCCAGTGGAATTTCCCCCAACCAGCCAACCATCAAAGACGCTGCAGAAAACATGCCCGCTTCGGCGATGATGGTAACACTGATCGGCACCCCCAGCCGACAAATTTCACGTACTGCACCCCAATCAGGGCGCCAAAATCGTACAAATAACTCATAGGGTTGTGCCGCCGGTGTTTTCATCACCAACAGGACTGCCGCCGCGGCGGCGACACAATTGGCAATCAGCGTCGCTACCGCAGCCCCTTCCATTTCGAGCCGCGGCGCCCCCCAATTTCCAAAAATAAAAGCATAATTCAGCATGCCGTTCAGGACTGAAGTGAACACCGTAATGCTGAGCACAGCATTGGCCTTTTCCAGACTGGTGAGAAATGAGCGCAGGCCAATCAAGATGAACGCCGGGATCATCGACCATTGGGCGATGCGCATATAGTTTTGCGCCAATTGTGCCAATTTTTCGTCCTGGCCAAGCAATACCAAAATGTCCTTGGAAAACCACAGCGGCACCATGAAACTGATCGCCAACGCGGCAAGAACCCACAATCCCATTCGCGAAGCACGACGCACCGAGCGCGGATCATCTCTTCCAAGCGCGTTGGCGATCAGCGGCACCATGGCTGAACCGAAGCCAATGCCAACGATCAAAAAAATGAAGAACAGCTGAAAGGCCAATGTGCCTGCCGCCAGCTCTGTGGTGCCCAACCAACCAAGCATCAATGTGTCGGTCATGCCGATGGCAATCTGAGCCAGTTGGGCCAAGACCAGCGGCACGCCCAAAATGAGGGTCGCTCGAAGATCGGTACCGAGATTATGGTTGCTGGACATGCGTCCCCTCACAGCCGCGCTGGCGGATAGGCTTGATAAAATTATTGCACTTCAGCCCGATTGGCCTGAAGCTATTCTTCTTTGGATACAGCCACCGCGCTGGCCGCCGCAACAGCTTTGCTTATTGCAATCCGAGCCTCTTCGGCATCGCCCCAACGGTCAATCTTGACCCATTTTTCATCTTCGAGATCCTTATAGCGCTCGAAAAAATGTGCAATCTGTTTCAGCTGAATTTCGGGTAAATCTTCAATCGTGTTCACCCGGGCATACATCTGTGAAATATGATTGGAAGGCACAGCAATAATTTTTTCGTCCGCACCCGCCTCATCAACCATATGCAACACGCCGACAACTTTGCAGTTGATTACTGAACCGGGGATCAAAGGTCGATGATTTGCGATCAGTACATCTACCGGATCGCCATCGTCTGACAGGGTGTGAGGTACAAAACCATAATTGCCGGGATAGCGCATCGCCGTATAGAGAATTCGGTCGACAACCATGGTGCCGGCGTCCTTGTCCATCTCGTACTTTACCGGTTCTCCACCATAGGGAACTTCGACAATAACATTGACATCGTGTGGTGGATTGTCGCCGATTTTTATTGCATCGATACGCATGGGAGTCTTTCAGAATTTGGTTTGGCATGAACCCTTATCGAACACGCTCTAAACCAAAGCAGCAGCGATGCAAACCGGTTCAGCTTGCGATATAACGTTTCAGATCTTCCGCATCACGTTCAGCTTGCTCGATCTTGCGTTTAACGACGTCACCAATGGAGATTATTCCCAGCAACTCGCCGTCCTCGATCACCGGCAAATGGCGAAAACGTCCAGCGGTCATTTTTTCCATGACCGTGTCAATCGTGTCGGCCCGTGTGCAGGAGATGACCGCCTTGGTCATACATTGACCCACTGTGTGCTGCAGCGCCTCAGCGCCATCAGAGGCAATATGTCGAACAATATCGCGTTCGGAGACAATGCCGCAGACTTCTGATCCGTCTTTGGCAACCAGGGCACCAATCTTGTGTTTGGCCAGAATCTTGGCCACTTCCACAAGACTTGTTTCAGGTGATACAGTGATTACATTGTCGCCTTTTCCGCCAAGGATTTCAGATACTGACATAATAAATCTCCTAAAAAGTGCCGCATGAACGCCAAAGACGCTCCTATAATTGCAAATTGTGCACCAATTCCACCTTTGCGCAAAGGGTGTAATTTCTAAGCAACTGAAATGTTGGGAAACAAAAATCCGAATTGGTCTGCATCGCTGCGCGGTTGCCCCAAACCTGTTTGGCAGACGTGGAACAGTTTCCCATGCTGACGAATCAAATTCGTCAACACCCAGATTTTTGGAACAAATAAAGACTGACTTTTAGGCCTTGGTCATTGTGACCAATGCATAATCCGATGGCATGCAAACGCTGCCGTCCTCAGCAATATTGAACTCGTCGACCAACGCCAGAATGTCTCCTGTCAGGGCCTGTTCCCCTTCTGCTCCGACCTTGTCATATGCCTTTCGACACAGGCCATAATAGGTGCGGAAAAAATCAACATAGTGGAACGGGGAACGATAGCGGAAATTGAACTGTTTCCAATCAACCGTCAGCGAACTCGCAGAGGGGGCCAAATGCTGGTCAATAAACTCCTGACGTCCCCAATTGGCCGGGGCTTTGAAACCGGGGGCAGCCGACATGTGACTGCCAATCGTGGAGCACATGCGACCGACAAAACTTTTTGGGGTCCAGCTGGCAATAGCGATCTTGCCGCCGGGACGGCAAACTCTCAAAAGTTCCCGAGCTGATGCAGGTTGGTCAGGCGCAAACATCACACCAAAGGTGGATACGACGCCGTCAAACTCGCCATCAGCAAAGGGCAGATTCTGGGCATCGGCAATGCGAAATTCAATGTCGAGATCTTCAGCACGAGCCCGGGCCTGCCCCTTGTCCAGCAACGGCTGGACATAATCCGTGGAGACCACGTTGCAAAAGCGTCTGGCCAGTGCCAGCGAGGCATTGCCGTTGCCTGCGGCCACATCCAGCACACGCGAGCCGGGGACAAAGTCTACCTTTTCGGCCAGTTCTTCTCCGGTGATCTGCAGAGTTACACCGATGCGAGCGTAATCGGCACAGGACCACGAAGCATTGAGCCGTTGATTCCACTTTTCATAGTCCGGTGCCATCTGCGGTTGGTTTTTCGCTAGCATGGTCTGTCCTTTCCTTACAATTGTATTGCTGACCACATTGCGGTGCTGATGTTTCAGTCATATCCCGGGCGGCAGCCAATTGTGTTTCAATTGTTTCACCGTTCGACCGCGATCGTCAACTCGAGCCCGGTGTCCGATACAATTGAAACACAATGGCTGGTTCCGCGATATTCGATTGAAACGTTGCCGATGCAGATTGTTCGGGCAATCAGCAAACGATTTATCACCACCCGAAGGAACAAAACTATGACCAATCAAACCCAAACCGAAACCGTTAATAATGGCGTCAATGTAGAAGCCCTGCTGGGTGCCCGTGAAGCTCTTGAAGCTACGCCGGCAGCTGCCCAGTTCAAATGGCGTGCAGAATGCACCTGGAAAGACGGCACCCACAGTCAAACCACAATCAATAACTTCTTTGGTCTTGGCGAAGAACAGGAACGCGGCAGGACTTTCACCATCGATGCTGATCACCCCGAGCAATTCGCTGCAGCCAATCTGGGTGCTACCCCGGTCGAGATTGTGATGAGCGCTTTGGCAAGCTGCCTGACCGGCGGCGTTGCGTCCGTGGCTCAGCACCGTGGCATTCAGCTGAATTCGGTTACAGCCTCAGTTGAGGGTGATATGGATCTTCAGGGCATCCTGGGCATCGATTCAAAAGTCCGCAACGGATTTGACGCCATTCGCGTCAACTTCCAGATCGACGCCGACGCCAGCGACGCCGACATCAAGGCTCTGGTGGCCCAGTCGCAGAAGCGATCAGCCGTTTTCGACATTATCACCAACCCAACCAACGTCTTTGTCAACGTCAATTGACCAGGAAAGCCAGCCAGCCTTTCGGAGCAGATTATGAAACATGTAACAACCATCATCATCGGCGCCGGTCAGGCTGGCCTGGCCATGAGCAAACAACTCACAGACCGTTCCATCGACCATGTGTTGTTGGAACGTGGGGCGGTCGCCAACAGTTGGAAAACAGAGCGTTGGAATTCCCTGCGCCTGTTGACGCCCAACTGGCAAAGCCGGCTTCCCGGCTATAGATATACCGGAAACGACCCTGATGGTTTCATGGACATGAAACAGGTTGTTTCCTTTCTGGATGGCTATGCCAGCACCATCGCCGCCCCGGTTGAACACCATACAAAAGTATTGTCGGTCGAACGGCGCTTCGACAGCTATGTCATCAAAACCACACGCGGCATCTGGTCCTGCGCCAGCCTCGTGCTGGCCAATGGTGCTTGTGCCGTGCCCGTGATTCCCAAATGCGCCAGCGCCATGCCAGAGACAATCCAGCACGTGTCGCCGCTCGATTACAAATCACCCGATCAACTGCCCCAGGGTGGCGTGTTGGTCGTCGGCGCCTCGGCAACCGGTGTTCAGCTGGCCCGCGAAATTCACCAAAGCAGCCGTCCCGTGACCCTGTCCGTTGGCGAACACATTCGCCTGCCGCGCATCTATCGCGGACATGACATCAAGTGGTGGATGGACGCCCTTGGACTGTTGGACATGGGGCTCGACGAAGTCGAAGACCTGTCGCGCGCTCGAAAATTATCCTCCCTGCAACTGATCGGTTCTGACAATGGTACGATGCTCGACATCAACCACCTGCGGTCGCTGGGCGTCGATATTGCCGGTCGACTGGCAGGCATCAACAATGGCAAGGCACAATTCTCCGGCTCGCTGTCCAATATCTGTGACCTTGCCGATCTCAAAATGGGCCGGTTGCTGGACAGTATCGACGAATACGCGACGCAATACATGGCTGACCAGCAATTACCACCGCCCCACCGCTATGCGCCGACCGATTTTGGTGCTCCGCCAAATCTGCAAATGGCGCTGAATGATGGCCGCATCAATACGGTTGTATGGGCCACCGGGTTCCGCCCGGACTATTCCTGGCTGGATCTGCCGGTTCTGGACCGCAAGGGCAACCTCAATCATACAGGTGGCATTGTCGATGCGCCGGGCCTCTATGCCCTCGGTCTGCCGTTTATGCGGACCCGCAAATCGACGCTGATTGACGGCGTCGGTGATGACGCAGCCTATCTGGCCGATCATCTGCGCGCCGGTCTTCACCGCCGGGCTGCGTAGCTTCGCGGCAAATACAAACTGTTGCGGCCATATCTGTGGCTGCAACAATTGAAACATTTATGCCTCAATTCAGAAATCCTGCTGAAACAAGACGCCACCATATTGGCAACATCAAAATTGTTAAAGGAGGCCATCATGAGCTACGTTTCCCCCGCTTCGTCGGTAAATGCGACTAATTTCGTCATGCACGCTGTGTCAGATTTTTTCGGAAACCGAAAAGCCCGTCGTGCCCGCCTGCAGGCGGTCCACGCCCTCAACAATCTTGACCCAATGGCACTGAAGGATATCGCCCTCAGTCGGCCAGAAATTCAGGCTGTTGTCTTCAACGTCCCCAGCGGCAGCAAGCGCCGGTGGCATTGAACAGCGTAATGCGCAGAGTTTGAATACCGCTCAAGTTTTGTTTGCACTCACACTGTCGGCCCGCGGCCTTCGCTCCCGTCCTTCATGAAATTGGCGCGCCGATGCCTGCTTGACAAATTATTGTTAAGCCTGTGTCGGCGCACTTTCCTGCGGTTGCGTCTGGATGTAGTTTTTACACCCAATGGACACCTTCGGACACAATGTAACATGACACACAGTACGATTGACGCGGCAAGCCTTGGGACCAATGCAAACCGTTACGGCCCCACCGACGCCCGAGCGCGTCCCGAGGGGAAAAATCGACTGGAAACCACGACGGTGGATATTCACGCGCATGTCTTTGTTCCCGAAGCGGCAAAATACATGGCACCACATGTTGATATGATGCGCATTGCGATGGTCAAGCATGCCAACGATGAAACCCGCGCCCTGAATATGAAACAAGAAGCCGACCGGGGACCGGTAGCGATGACAGACAGTCAGGACCGCATCCAGGTGTTGGACACGCAAGGTATCGACATCCAGGTCGTCGCACCTCCACCACCACAGTGTTATTACCAGTCGCCGGTCGAACATGCGATCAGGGGCAGTCAAATGGTCAATGACGGCATCGCCGAATGGGTTGGGTTGGAGCCAGACCGGTTTGCCGGTCTCGGCACCGTCCCTCTTCAGGACCCCGACGCCTCAGTCGCGGAACTCGAGCGGTTGATGAAGGATCTGAACATGAAAGGTGTGATGATCCTGACCAATGTAGATGGCGAAGAGGTTGCAGCAGATCGGTTTGAACCTTTCTGGCGCAAGGCCGAAGAACTTGGTGCGCTGATCATGATCCATCCGAATGGATTTACCGAAGGCGATCGATTGCATGAGTATTACTTCTCGAACGTGTTCGGGAACCCTTTGGAAACGTCGCTGGCGCTGCACTATCTGATATTCAATGGCGTCATGGAACGCCTGCCGGAACTCAAGGTTCTTGGCGTTCATGGCGGCGGCTATTTGCCCGCCTATTCAGGCCGTGTTGATCACGCTTGGGGCGCGCGCGCCGATTGTCGCGCCGGTTTGCCTAAAGCGCCAACCGAATATTTGCGAAAGATGTATTTCGACAGTGTTGTTTTCACCCATCATCAGTTGGAATATCTGGTCAATACTTTTGGCTCTGATCACATTGTCATGGGGTCAGATTATCCCTTCGACATGGCCGATTACGATCCGGTTGAGCACATTGTAACGTCAGCTTTATCGGATGCCGACAAGGCCGCCGTTGCTGGCTTAACGGCCGCCAAACTGCTGGATCTTTAGGAGATTTTGAAATGACCATCGGACTCATTGGGCTGGTTGGACTGGGCATTATGGGCACCGCTTATGCCAAAAATTTTATAGCAGCGGGCCAGACGGTTGCGGGCGCTGATCCGTCCGAGGACGCCCGAAACCGCTGTGCAGAACTTGGGGTTGAAGTCCACGAGGCTGCCGGTGCCTGGCTGAATCAATGCGACCTTGTTGTCTTGTCACTCGTTTCGCCGACCGTGTTGCTCGACGTCGCGTCAATCCTGGCTCGCGACATGAATCCGGGACAGGTGGTTGTCGAAACGGGCACTTTTGCAATGGATGACAAAGTCAAGGCGCGCGAAATTCTGGAGGCGTCGGACATTACTTTGCTTGATTGCACGATAAGCGGTACTGGCGTGCAGGCCGATGCCAAAGATATTATTTTTATGGCTTCCGGCCCTGAGGATGCCAAAAACACTGCTCGGCCATTTCTTGAAATGATATCGAAGAAAGTGATTGATGCCGGCGACTTCGGTGGCGGAACGCGGCTTAAATTGATTGCCAACCATGCCGTTGCGCTCCACAACGTCGCGGCGGCCGAAACGCTGAACTATGCAGTTAAAATGGGATTGGATCAGGAAGTAATTTACGACTTGCTATCGACTGGCGCAGGTCAGTCAAAAATGTCCGATCTTCGAATGCCGCTCATGATGTCCGGGACTTATGAACCCGCAACCGCCAGCTTGATGATGTTTAAAAAGGATCTGGAAATCATTGGGGACGACATAAAAAAAACGGGTGCCCATGCGCCGCTTTTTGAGGCGTGTGTGGAACTTTATAAGCAAGCTGACGCCACACTCCCTGAGCACCTGGACACTGCTTCGGTTTACGAAATTTACGCCAATAACCGGGAAGATTTGTGACAACTAAACATGAGCGAACCAGTGCTCACTGCTTCTCAAACACCAGATAACAGGGTGGACGGCCCTCGCGGATCGCTTTGGCCTCATAACGGGTACGCAACCAGCCGTCCCACGCTTGGGTCCAGTCGGCAGCGGATTCGGCAGTCCAGGTGAATTTTCCGTGGGCGTGAATGTGCTGCAGGATCCAGTTCACATAGGTATCAATGTCGGAGGCAAAACGAAAACGGCCACCCGGCTTCAGCACCCGCCAGAAACGCTGAAGATTATTCTGGCTGACAAAGCGGCGCTTCCAATGGCGCTTTTTTGGCCACGGATCGGGATACAGCAGGTCGATCTGATCAACACATTGCTCCGGTAACCAATCAAGAAGTTGCGTCGCATCGTCGTCATAAAGACGAATATTGCTTAAACCCTCATCCTCGATAACGCCGAGAATTTTCGCCATGCCATTGATGAAGGGTTCAACCCCGATGAAGTTGATATCGGGGTGACTGCGTGCCTGGTGGGCAAGGTGCTCGCCGCCGCCAAAGCCGATTTCCAGATGGACTTTCTCAGCAGCGGCAGGAAAAGCATCCGACAGTTCTCCGCGTAGGGGAGCGGAAAGGTCAAACCGCAATTTCGGCAGCAGTTCATCCATGACCCGCTGTTTGCGGCCACGCAATTGCTGTCCCTTGCGGCGGCCATAGAAGGATTCCGTTGCCCGGGATTTGTGCTGGCTGCTCATGGTGTCCTCGAATGGTCAGAGCTCGGACAGCAGAACACCACCCGGCACCGACATTCAGACTATTTCATATTGCCACGCAGTTCGTCCACCAGATCGGTTTTTTCCCAGGAAAATCCACCTTCGGCATCGGGCTCACGACCAAAATGGCCATAGGCAGCGGTGCGGGCATAGATCGGCCGATTCAGATCAAGGTGCTGGCGAATGCCGCGCGGTGACAGGTTCATCGAGGCCATCACTGCCTGTTCCAATTTGGCTTCATCTGTTTGACCACCGGTATCGACGTAAACCGACAGGGGTTGGGCCACACCGATGGCGTAGGACAATTGGATGGTGCACCAGTCGGCAAGTTCTGCAGCGACGATATTTTTGGCAAGATAGCGGGCTGCATAGGCGGCTGAGCGGTCAACCTTGGTTGAATCCTTGCCGGAGAATGCGCCGCCGCCATGGGGGGCTGCGCCACCATAGGTGTCGACGATAATCTTGCGACCTGTCAGGCCGGCATCGCCGTCAGGTCCGCCAATCACAAAGGTTCCGGTCGGATTGACGTGCCATTTTGTGTCATTGTCGATCCAGCCGTCGGGCAGGACGTCACGGATGGTTGGTTCGACCATTTGCCGGATGATGTCGGAGGTCTGATCTTCGGATTTGTGCTGGGTCGACAGGACGATGGATGTGGCCCGCACCGGCTTGCCACCTTCGTAGGCGACTGACACCTGGCTCTTGGAATCGGGCAGCAGTTGATCCAGTTCGCCGGACTTACGCTTGGCCGCCAGAACTTCCAGAATCTTGTGGCTGTAGTGAATCGGGGCCGGCATCAACGCGTCGGTCTCACGGCAGGCATAGCCAAACATGATGCCCTGGTCACCGGCGCCCTCGTCCTTGTTGTCACTGGAATCAACACCTTGGGCGATGTGGGCAGATTGCGGGTGCAGCAGAACTTCTACACGGGAATCTCTCCAGTGAAAGCCGTCCTGTTCATAGCCGATATCCTTAATCGCCTCACGGGCAACGGCTTCAATGTGGTCATTGGTGATGGAATCCGGGCCGCGTGTCTCTCCGGCGATAACAACTCGGTTGGTTGTTGTCAGCGTTTCTGCTGCAACACGCACCTGCCAGGGATCCATGCCATCGGCCTCTGCACGGCTGAAAAACAAATCAACAATTTCGTCGGAAATTCGGTCCGAGACTTTGTCGGGGTGACCTTCGGAGACTGATTCCGATGTAAATGTGTAGCTGCTTCTTGCCATGGGAGTCCCTAGCTTAGTTGCACAATAACGCGACATCGCATCATTGAGTGGTTTGATAATTGAACGGCGCAACAAGCAGGGATGCCAAACACGCCATGTCAGACAGCCCCGTTTATGACTTGGGGCCCCGGCAAGTCAAGCCAATCCGGCCAACATATGCGGAAAACTTTATATCATTGATTACTGGCGAAGAGCAGGCAATGGCAAGCCAAGGTGAATCCATCGCAATAGCTATTGCTCTGGTTCACCGGTCTCTTCAGCGATGGTGCGCACCATATCGATGATGCGCCGACGAATTGCTGCATTGGGAATACGGACAAATGCCCGGTTCAATTCGATTCCCTCGGCGCTGGACAAAAAATCCATAACGAAATTTGCTGACCCGGCTTCTTCCATTCCCGGAGAATCCGAGTTCGATTTCGAGCCGGGCGCATCTTCAAAGAAGAAGGAAATTGGAACGTTCAGCGTTTCAGAAATCTTTTGCATCCGACTGGCACCGATGCGGTTAGTGCCTTTTTCGTATTTTTGAATCTGCTGGAAAGTCACCCCCAACGCATCGCCAAGTTTCTCCTGGCTCAATTTGGCCATCGTGCGCCGAAGCCGCACACGGCTTCCCACGTGGACATCAATGGGATTTGGAGTTTTTGCTTTTGACGCCATGGCTTATCAATTCCGACCGAAGTTGAGATGCGAAATGGCGGCCCTTTTCACATTCTTTGCGTTGATATGCGATTGAGACCTAACAAACTGACGAGCAACAGGCAAATCAAAACCAGAACCGGCATATTACCGGTGTGGCCAAATATGGTATGCGGCAAGGCAACAGGAAGGCCCGCGTCAACGACACCGCGCTGGCCCAATGCCAGTCGTTCTTCGATACGACCATAGGCGTCACTAACAAAAGATATGCCATTGTTGGCAGCCCGGATCACCGGAAGCCCTTCTTCCACGGCGCGTAGCTGCGCCTGATGCGCATGTTGGTAGGGGCCTGCCGTCATTCCAAACCATGCGTCATTGGTCAAATTGACGATCCATCGCGGTTGGGGAGCCGAGGCATCTTGCGGTGCCCGAATGGCACCGGAAAAGATGATCTCGTAGCAAATCAGCGGCAGGAATGCCGGAGTGCCGGGAACGTCGATCACGGCACGGCGGCTGCCTGCAGAAAATCCACCTCGCAGCCGTGTCAATTGCTGAAACCCGAGCTCCTCCAGAAAATTTTGAAACGGCAAGAATTCTCCAAATGGCAGCAACCGAACCTTGTCGCGGGCGACCACCGTCTCACCATTGCCATTGAGAACATAAAGTGAGTTGAATACCTTTGGCTGCTCATCAGAGTTGGCAGCTTTCTCCAGTCGCATGGCACCTGTGATCAGGTGAGTATTGGGCGGTAACAGACGGGCGATGTTTGCCAGTTGATCACCGCGCTGGCTCAAAATGAAGGGAAATGCAGATTCAGGCCAGATGACATGGGTAAAGGCACCAATGGAAGCCACTTGTGGCCCCTTATTGGCATTCGACAACTCAAAATAGCGCCCCATGATCTGAGCTTCCTTGGAAGAATCCCACTTTTCCTTCTGATCCAGTGCTGGCTGAACAATGCGCAGCTTTACGCCATCAACATGGGTGCTGCTTGCTCCAGCAAGTCGGATCGCCCCAAAACCCATGTGAGCCAGTGAAATTGCAACGGCGCAAGCCAAAACCCAATATCTGCTGCGGGATTGTCCAGCCCTGTCGGAAATGGGGCCCAGTACAGCGGGCGCCGCGGCAACAAAAAGGGTCAGCAGTGTGACCCCGTAAAGGCCGACCACAGAAGCCGTTTGCATCAGCGGCGGAGTTGGCATCGCGGCATAGCCGGGGACATTCCACGGCAATCCGGTGAGCGCCGTTCCACGCACCCATTCCAGCAAGGTCAAACTGGCTGCAAAACCCATAATCCGAATCCAGCTGTCACTCCAGGCCAGTTTGGCAAGGGCCATCGCCAGACCCCAGAATATCGCCAGCCCCGCCGGCAGGGCGACAACAGCAAAAGGTAACAAGAACGCAAAGTCTTCTGCCTCCACCAGAAACGCCTGACCAACCCACCAGAAACCTGCCAGAAAATAGCCAAATCCGAACTGCCATCCAAGATTGAAAGCCGGGGTCAGTTTTCTCAGACCCGCTAACGCACCGGCTCGATCAGATGCAGGCACGGCACCATCCATCAGCCAGATCAAAACCGGCACGGTAATCAAAAGAACCGGAAATGCGTGATAGGGAGCCAGTGCCAATGCCGACAACGCACCAGCGGCGATTGCCAGCATCGTCCTGCGCCAGCCTTCCAGAACAATCACATGTTCTGCAAGCCGCTCAATAATTCCTGCTGGCGAATTGCTGTCCATTTAGAGCCGAATCAGATGACCGCGCATATCAGTCACAGATGCGACAAGCGACTCAGCAGGTCAATGCTGGTCTCGCCGCAGTCCATCACTGTAATTCGAAGGGGAACGCAAAAAACCGGCTGTTTGGGGTCAAACAACCGGTTTTTGTATTTGCTCTGCGGTCTGGAGAACCAGCAGAGCCTGATTGTCTTGAAGCCCTTAGAGGCAAGTAAGGGAGGCTTCATGAAACTTCTGTGAAAACCAGGCTTGATTGTCGTCAACCGGGCTTCCTTGAGATCATCTATAGCCTGATCATCCGGGAGATAATGTGCATTTACGCACACTACGGTTTTTCCTTTAGTTTCATAGCATTGACCGATATTTGTGGGTAGGTTTGCCAGTCTGGGTCAATCGCCTCGAGCCATAATCGTGCGTATCGGCTTTCAGTTAAGCTGGATACAGTTCCCCTGGCAGGGCAAAATAGGCTTGTACTGCGTCCAGCGCCAGCGCAACATCGGCAAAAAGCGACGGAGCTTCAATGAGCAGTAAGTTCGACCTCATCATTGCAGGCGGCCGGGTGGTAACGCCCGACGGCGTTGTCGACTCTGATATTGGCGTCAAGAACGGGCAAATTGTCGCCATCAAGCCACAGCTATCTGGCGAGGGGCCGTCCGCAACGCGAGAAATTTCCGCGAAGGGGCATTGGGTCATGCCCGGCGGCGTCGATGCTCATGCTCATATCGAACAGATGTCGGGCATGGGGCAGATGAATGCCGACACATTTGAAACGGCCACGCGTTCCGCCGCCATGGGTGGAACAACGAGTGTGATCTCCTTTGCCGCACAAGCGACCGGAGAACCTTTGGCGCAAACGGTCGAACAATATGCTAAGCGGGCAAAACGCGGCGCGATGATTGATCATGCGTTTCACCTCACCATCACCGATGTTTCCGTTACTAATTTCGCCGAAGATCTGGGCAGGCTGATCAGGCAGGGGCATCGGTCGCTGAAGATTTTCACGACCTACAATATTCAGCTCAGCGATAGCGAAATCCTCGAGGTCATGACCCAGGCCCGTAAACACGGTGCGCTGGTCTGCGTTCATGCGGAAAACGATGCACTGATCGCCCACGCCAAACAGAAGCTTCTGGATGCTGGCAAGACCGACCCAAAACACCATGCCCTTTCACACCCCAGAATGGCCGAGATTGAGGCCATCGAACGGATGTGCCGGTTTGCGGAATTTCTCGATCAACCGGTGATGATATTTCATGTTTCCACCCTTGAGGGCGCTGCCATCGTCGGTGCCGCACGGGCCCACGGTGCACCGGTCTGGGCGGAAACCTGCACCCATTACCTGTTCATGACTGATGCGGTTCTCGACAGGCCGGGTTTGGAGGGTGCTAAGTGGATGTGTTCGCCACCACAGCGCGAGACGAAAGATCAGCAGGCTCTTTGGAAAGCTCTGGATGAGGGTGTGCTGCAACTTATTTCCTCAGATCATGCACCCTACCGATATGACACCACGGGCAAGTTATCTGCTGGCCCGAACGCCGGATTTCATCAAATCGCTAATGGTCTGCCGGGTTTGGAAACCCGTTTGCCAATCCTGTTTGATGCGATGGTGAGCAACGAAAATTTGGGACCCGAAGCTTTTGCAAAATTAACAGCTACTGCGCCAGCCGAGCTCTACGGACTGCCTCGAAAAGGCCGCATCGAGGTGGGAATGGATGCTGATATTACGATCTGGGATCCTGACAAATCGCAAACCTACGAACCCAACGATTTGCATGACAATGTCGGTTATAATCCCTGGGAAGGCCGCAAGATTCAGGGCTGGCCGGTGGCTGTTCTACTGAGAGGAAAGTTGTTGATGCGGAACGATGAATTTTTCGCCCAACCAGGATGCGGCCAATGGATCAACCGACCTAAGCTTGCAACGCGACCAAAGGGATCACCAGCATCTGATTCCTGGACATTTAACGAGTAAACTAATGAGACCCCCGATTGACGATACCCAGCTGACGATCACCTTCTTTTATTATCGTGATCTCGCCTGTGCGGTAGATTTTTACCAACGGGTTCTGGGCCTGCATCTCGCCATTGATCAGGGTTGGAGCAAGATTTTTGAAATCTGCCCCGGCGCACATATTGGACTGGTCGACGAATCGCATGGCATGAACAAGTGGGCCGAGCAAAAGCCTGTGCAATTGTGCATACGGGTCAAGGATGTGGAGGCCTGGTATGCCTATGCGGAGGCACAAAAGCTCGATGATCTTTCTCAGTTGTTTGAAAATCAGGCGCTTGGCATCCGGGCATTTGTGTTTACCGACCCCGAGGGCTATCAAATTGAAATTCAATCGGCCACCCGGAAGGGCGCATGAACTCAACTGCTTCTCTTTTCATCATCAACCCGAATTGTCTGACCGCTGTTACTGACGCTATCGACAGCGCTGTTGAACCACTGCGACAATTTGGGGCGCCCATTCGCTGCCTCACTCTCGCGGAAGGTCCTCCTGGAATTGAATCTCAGCTGCAGGCTGATCTGACCATTGCACCGATGGTCGATCTGGCTCTGGCGCAAAACAATGCAGCCGGGTTTGTGATTGCCTGTTTTGGCGATCCTGGATTGCACGCCCTGCGTGATGCAACATCCCTGCCGGTGGTCGGCATTCAGGAAGCTGCGGTGTCTTCGGCGCTGACACTGGGGCAAAAATTTGGGGTGATATCAATTTTGCCTGCGTCGATACCACGTCACATGCGTTCATTCGGGGCGATGGGAGTATTGGACCGACTGGCTGGCGATCGGGCTTTGGGCCTGGGTGTCGCTGAATTGGCGTCACCGGACAAAAGCCTGCAGGCGATGATTGAAACCGGCAAATGGTTGCGCGACGATGATGGTGCCAATGTCCTGATCATGGGATGTGCTGGCATGGCCCAATATCGCGAACCACTTGAAGCCGCGACCGGACTGCCGGTTGTCGAACCTTGCCAGGCGGCTGCAGCGATGGCGCTGGGACATATCGCGCTGAAGCAAAGCCATGCCATGAAAGGCTCCGATCATGCTTGATGAAACCGCAGCAGGCGTCTTTACAATCGCCGTAACACCATTTTTGCCGAACGGCGATTTGGATTTGCAGAGCGTTGACCGGATGGTCGATTTCTATGTTGAAAAAGGCGCAACCGGTCTGACGGTGTTGGGCATGATGGGCGAGGCCGGCAAGCTGACCGCCACGGAGGCCCTGACAATTGTCAAGCGGGTGACCGCCAGAACATCGGTACCGGTTGTGGTTGGCGTGTCGGCCGCCGGTTTTGCAGCGCTTGGCAGTCTGGCAAAAGACAGCATGGAGGCCTCTGCGGCCGGCGTTATGGTAGCGCCACCTTCAACGCTGAAAACCGACGACCAGATCATCGGCTATTATCACGGGGTGGCCGAGACATTGGGAGATATTCCGTTCGTATTGCAGGACTTTCCGCTGGTTACCAATGTGGTGATGTCGCCAAAAGTTATCCTAAGAGTTGTTGAAGATTGTCCGACATGCGTGATGCTGAAACATGAAGACTGGCCGGGGCTTGAAAAAATTTCAACCCTGCGGGCAGCTTCTGACAACGGGGCGCGTCGCATATCGATATTGTGTGGCAATGGGGGTCTGTATTTGTTGGAAGAAATGTTGCGCGGAGCTGACGGGGCGATGACGGGCTTCGCCTATCCGGAGATGATGGCTCAGGTGATCCAGGCCCACGGTGCCGGGGACGTAGCGCGGGCGCGCGACCTGTTTGATGCCTATCTGCCGCTGGTGCGTTACGAAGCACAGCCAGGCATGGGTTTGGCCCTGCGCAAATACACATTGGCAAAACGTGGCGCCATAGGCCATCCAACGATACGTAAACCCGGCGGATCGCTGAGTGCAGCGACCATTGAAGAAGTCGACGCGTTGATTTCCCGTCAAACCAGCAAGTTGCAGGCATTGGGAATAAGCTGACCAATCAAGATCGGGTCAGTAAGCCAGTTACAGAAACTGACGTGGTTCCAATTCTGAAGGAAAGATACTAGACAGTTTAGTTCCGGTCACTCTTCTTCATCGTCATGCTTTATCTGCGCTCTCTTCTGTTCAACATCGCCTGGTATATCAATATTCTGCTTCATATGGTGGTGCAGTTACCGTGGTATTTCTTTCTCAGCCACAAAGCAGCTCAAAAGGTGCCCAGGCGCTGGACCGCTTCCACCCACTGGTTGCACAAGATCATTGTCGGAACCGATATGGAAGTTATTGGCGAAGAAAATATGCTGGATGAAGGCTGCATCGTTGCCTGCAAACATCAATCGATTTGGGAATTCTACGCGGTCAATTCGATGGTTCGGGATTCAGCCTTTGTGCTGAAGGCCGAATTGATGAAGATCCCGTTTTTTGGCTGGTATGTTTCCAAGCTCAAACACATTCCCATTCGCCGGGGTGACAAGGGCCGCGCCATGCGCCGGATGATCGCGGTTGCCCGGGATCGCATCGAAGAGGACCGTCAGATCATCATCTTCCCAGAAGGCACGCGAAAAACCCCCGGTCAGGAACCCGACTACCGCTATGGCGTGACCCGCATGTATATGGATCTCAATTGCCCGGTCGTGCCAATTGCTCTGAATTCCGGGTTGTATTGGCCGCGACGCAAATTTTTGCGTCATCCCGGCACCATTCGCGCCAAGATTCTGGAACCCATCATGCCGGGCCTATCAGCCAAGCAATTTGCTGCTGAACTGGAGCGGCGCATCGAGGAGGCGTGTGACGAACTCTACCTGATGGCCTCCCAGGACAAAATTCATCCGCCACTGAATGAAGCTGTCATGGCGCGTGTGGAGAAAGCAAAAAAACGCCTGGATAATGTCAAAAGCAGTTAGTCTGTTCTTGTAATGTTCTGTTAATACGTTCTATCTATGTTCTCCTTAAGAGGAGAACAAAATGACACCATTTGTCCAAGCGACCGAATATGTTCAGACCAGCCTGCCGCTGATGCCGCCGTCGCCAGCTGCAAAGCCAATGGGGACGTCGAACAGGTTGCGCGGCACTGATCGCGCATTCCCCACTCCTCGGATGATCAAGTCCGTTGTGGATGAAGCGGGACTTGGAAAGTTTGTATACCTGCAAGGGTCGTCTGGACGGCGCTATGTCTTTTCTTCGATTCGCCGCGAACAAGCCAGTCTTTACGACCACGCCCTGTTTGCCGCCACCAGCTGTCTGGAGACAGGCGGTCAAAGCGTAGAAATCACTGCCTCTATCAATGATATCTCCAACCGCGGAGGGACCATTTATGTGCACCTGCTGGATGATGAAGATTCGCAAGGTGCTCAAACGCTGGAGGATTTGTGTACGGTCAACTAATGACCTTTCAGCTCCGAAGTTATGCGCTCCATTAAGCCGTCCTTTATGCCCATTTCACGCAGGTGATCAGTGGTATCGGTAATGTAGGATTCATTTGGACCAGACTTGCCGACGGCCCCCTTGATTTGGGCGATCAGTGCTTCGTGCCCCAAGCGACCGGCATATTGCTCGTGGTCCGCATCAGCAATATAGGTCACAGCCTTAACTGTGGTGCCCGATGCCAGGACAATTGGTCGCAAACGTTCCAGATAGACATTGGTGACAAGTTCCCGGGCTCGCAAATAGGCCAGTGTCTCGTCCCGGTTGTCGGAACTAATTTTGAATGCCTTGCCGATACACGCACCCCCGCGAGCGAGCCCCAATACAATTCCGGGCCGCTGTTTGGTGCCCCGATGCACCCAGGAATAGATGCATGGTGCACGATGCACTCCAAAGGCTTTGGCCTGTTGTACTTCCAGATACTCAAAGCCGGGATTCCACATCAATGATCCGTAGCCAAAGACCCAGATGTCGCCGTCATTTGCAAAAGTTTTAAGCACAACCATGCCGCCAGATTGACAAAAAGCCGTTTTACGTCGAAGGGGCAGTTGTAATCAAGACGCAGACTTCACCGCAATGGTGATTCACTTCGCCAACACCTTACGCGTCGTCGCATCGCCGTGTCGCCGCAATAATGGAATCAGCATTCATGACAAAAACTTCCAAACGATCCTTTCTTGCCCATCCAATGGGAAAATGGGGATTGTTCATGTTTTTTCTGTTCGCCCTGTGGTTTGTCGGTTGGTATGCCTTTGCCCATTTTGCCCATGACAAGATCGGAGAAGCGCTGGAAAATGCCGAGCAACAAGGCATTGACGTCAGATGCGCAAACCGCCAGATGCGCGGCTTTCCGTTTCGAATTGGTATCCATTGCGATTCCCTGAATATTGCCGGCAAGGACAATGCACTGCAGTTGAAGCTTGGAGCCATTCGCACCGCTGCTCAACTATATGCACCTGGAGAGTTGGTTGCCGAAGTGGAGGGGCCGTTCAAAACCGGTCTGATAAATGGTGAGCTGGATGCGAATTGGTCGGCACTGCGGTTGTTTCTGGACATCAATTTCAGCGGTGGATTTGAGCTGGCGTCGCTTACTTTTTCCAACCTGTCCGGCTCCTTCAATAAAGCCGACCTGAAAGTCGCAGATGGGGCGATTCATTTCCGTCCGACACCGCTTGTTGATGGATCGGAAGACGCCGAACCTGTTTCACTTGATGGAGCGCTGCGGTTGGCCGACCTGTCTGCCGCATTGCCAAAGCTGACGCTTCCCGATGCAACGATTGAGATCGATGGCACTCTGGTTGACGGATACCGAGATCTGGTAATTGGGGGACGCGAGTTTCGCGCGGTGATGCAGGACGGGGCCGAATTTGAAATTCGCAATCTGGCGCTGTCATTGCCAGATGGAGGGCGGCTGGCTTTCTCGGGGCCGCTGACGATTGGCGAGGACGGACTATTATCTGGCGAAGTCAATGTTGGCGTCGCCAATCCTCCGTCGGTTGCCAGATGGGCTGGCGAGATCAATCCGCAACTGGCTCAACAGATTGGCATGATTACTCAGGCCGTCGCAGGCATGGGCAAGCCAGCCAAAATTGGTGGAGCAGACATTAATTCAATCACCCTCAAAATTGAGAACGGCATCGTGCGCCTCGGCTTTATCCAATTTCCTGATCCCATTCCACCCCTGTTCAGGGATTGATGGTCACGAATTCGATTCAGTATCGACCACCACGTCGCGACCGAAATTGGGCAGATCCGTTTCCTGACCGGCTTCAATGATTCCACGACGAATATCACGTGTTTTGGTGAAATGCTCAAACAGCAGATCACCGTCGCCATTGCGGACAGCCCGCTGAAGTCTTGACAGGTCTTCCGAAAAACGGCCCAGCATCTCTATCACGGCGTCCTTGTTGTGCAGGAAGACATCCCGCCACATGACAGGGTCGGAGGCGGCAATACGGGTAAAGTCCCGAAACCCCGATGCGGAAAATTTCACCACTTCTGATTGAGTCACTTCTTCAAGTTCGGAGGCCGTACCGACAATATTGTAAGCGATGAGATGGGGAATGTGGGACGTAACTGCCAGCACCATGTCGTGGTGATCCGGCTCCATGACTTCCACCCAGGATCCCAGGCCTTGCCAAAAACTTGTCAATTTTTCGACAGCCTGTTTATCGGTGCCCTGTTCGGGCGTCAGCAGACACCATCGCTCATCAAACAAGGTGGCAAAGCCGGCATCCGGTCCGGAATATTCGGTGCCGGCAATGGGATGCCCTGGAACAAGATGAACATTTTTAGGCAGATGCGGTTTCAACTGTTTGACCACCGAACGCTTGACCGATCCAACATCGGTGACGATGCAGCCATCGGCCAAATGCGGACCAATGCGCTCTCCCAGCGAGGCAAAGCTGCCAACCGGAGTACACAGGATGACGCAATCGGCACCCTGAACTGCTTCGCTGACTTTGTCGGTATAGACATCCCCCAGATTACGGGCTTTCGCCCGGTCGAGGGTTTCCTGGCGCCGCGTCGAGACGACGATGGTTTCAGCCAATCCTTCCTGACGCGCGCGCAGCGCGATGGAAGAGCCAATCAGTCCAATGCCAATAAGGCAAAGGCGTTTAAACATAGGTTGCTTGCTCATGTCAGGCTTTCAAATACTCGCCGAGTGCCGCCACCGTTCCGCGGCAGGCCTCCTCAGTCCCGATAGTCATGCGAATGGAGTTGGGCAATCCATAGCCGCCAACGAGGCGCAACACATAACCACGTTGGGTAAGATAGGCATCAGCACCCTCTGCAGATTTGCCATCAACTGCATCAAAATGGATCAGGATAAAATTGCCAACGCTGGGCGTCACCCGCAATCCGAGCTTGTGCATTTCCTCGCTGGTCCATGTGAGCCATTCATCGTTGTGGGCAACCGCTTTGTCGACCATCTCGCGATCGGCGACGGCCTCCTGTGCGGCGGCTTGTGCTGCAGCGTTAACGTTAAACGGTCCGCGCATCCGATCGAGAACTGAAATGATGTGATCTGGACCAAACACCCAACCAACCCTTAGGGCGGCAAGGCCGTGAATCTTTGAAAATGTTCGCGTCATTACAACATTGTTCGACCCGGCCACCAGTTCGATGCCGGACTCATAGTCGTTTCGGCGAACATATTCCGCATAAGCTGCATCAAGAATCAGGATCGTTGAATCCGGCAGGCCTGCATGAAGACGTCGCACTTCGCTCATCGCCAGATAGGTGCCGGTTGGGTTATTTGGATTGGCCAAATAGACCAACCGTGTTGCGTCGGTTACCCGCGCCAGAATAGCATCCACATCGGCAGTATGATTTTTCTCTGGCGCAACAATTGGTGTTGCCCCGGCGCCCAGAATTCCGATGCGATACATCAAGAAGCCGTGCTCAGTGTATATCGCCTCGTCTCCCGGTTGCAGATAGCATTGCGCCATCAGGCCCAACAATTCATCTGAGCCGTTCCCACACAAGACATTGGCGGGGTTGACGCCATGTGCCTTGGCAATCGCTTCTCGCAATTGGCTGGAACTGCCATCAGGATAATCTTCCAGACTTCCCGCCCGTTCCATATAGGCTTGTTTGGCGGCAGGGCTTGGTCCTAATGGCGTTTCATTAGCCGATAATTTGAAGAGCTTAACACCTGATGGAACAGCAGATTTACCGGGCACATAAGAGGCAATTTCCATGATACCGGGATTGGGCTCTGGGAGATTATCTGATTTTGTCATGGTGACACTCGTTATGGCTGAAACCTGCAGGTGGTTTAGATAATCCTTGCTCACAATAAAAGGGGGAGGTCGGATCAATTTTTCAGATCGATATTTCCCTTTGTGGCGTTTTGCGGTGCCAGAACCGGTACAAATATCCGGCGGCTTTGACGCTGACGAACGGGCAGACCCTGATAGACCTGTTTTGTCGCCTCGACCACCACCACACCGCTCAGAGCCGGCATGAATCTGCGACCCAGCCGTTCCATTGCATTGACCCCGCGCAGTACAAAACGGTTATTGCTTGGCGGAAAGTGCAGCGCATCTGACCAGGCTGTTGGCGTAAACATATTCTCGCGCAACAACTGGGTTAACTGTCCTCCGGTATAGGGATAGCCTGATCCAAAGGGGGTTTGTTCCACTCTGGCCCAGACACCACGGCGATTTGGAACAACAATGATGAGCTTGCCGCCGGGTGACAGAACCCGCCAGATTTCGGTCAGGGTTTCGCCGGCATTTTCACAATGTTCAAGCGCATGGACCATCAAGAGGCGATCAACGCTTGCATCCGCCAGCGGCAAGTCCTCATCGAAGACCAGAGCCGTAGAGCAGGGACTACCCATCGGCCAGTGAACCGCCCCTTGTCTTGCTGGCATGAAAGCGATTGCGCGCTCGCTATCCGCCTTGAACTTGTCCAGATAGGGTGTGGCATATCCAAGCCCGACCAGCCGTTCATCACTGAGCGGTCGCCAAATTGCAGACAGAGCCTGTCCAATGCAACGGTATGCGTGTTTACCCATTGGCGTGGCGTAGAACTGACGAAGGTCGACTATATCCATATGCATCGCTAAGAGATAGCAAATCTACGCACAAACCGGAATGCGAAAAGGAGTAAGATAGTGAACGCCAGCAAGCTGAAGATTTACCAATTCCCCTGCCGACAGGATAATTACGGGGTCATTCTGCATGACCCGCAATCCGGGACAACAATCAGTATTGACGCTCCCGAGACGGAAGCTGTTGGCGATGTTCTGGAAAGCAAAGGTTTGAAACTGACCCACATTTTGACCACCCATCATCATGGGGATCATGTGGAAGGCAATGAAGCGCTCAAATCCGAATATGGCTGCACCATCATTGGCCCCGCGGAGGAGGCGGCAAAAATTCCAGGACTTGATCAAAGCTATGGTCACGGCGACACGTTTGACATTGCCGGACATCGCATTGAGGTCATTGGCACACCGGGCCATACGCTGGGGCAGATTGCCTATTATCTGCCGGATCAGGGCGTTGTGTTCTGCGCCGATGCCTTGTTTGCCCTTGGCTGTGGGCGGATCTTTGAAGGCACGCCTGAAATGATGTTTACTGCACTTGAACGACTGGCCGCACTGCCCGCCGAAACGCTGGTTTACGCTGGCCACGAATATACTTTGGCGAATGCCAAATTCGCCCTGTCAGTGGACCCTGACAACAGTCAACTGGCAGACCGGGCGCGCGAAATTGAAGTGATGCGTGACAACGGCAAACCAACCCTGCCTACCACCTTGGAACTGGAATTGCAGACCAATCCGTTTTTGCGGGCTGACGATCCTGCAATAAGGAAATTTCTGGGCATGGAATCGCATTCCGATCTGGACGTATTCACGGAAATTCGCGCCCGCAAAGATCGCTTCTGATGGAGGGGCTGAGTTCCGCTGAAATTATCAATCTGCTAAAATTGCAACCCCATCCTGAAGGGGGCCATTTTGCAGAAACGTTTCGCAACGAGGCTTCAACGGCAATCTATTATTTGCTGGAGGCCGGTGATCGCTCCCATTGGCATCGGGTGATCGACTCGACGGAGGTCTGGCACCATTACGCTGGCGGGCCGCTTGCATTGGCCCTGTCATCCGACGGCCATCAGGTGGAGGCGCACCGGTTGGGCAAGAACATCAATCTGGGAGAAAGTCCACAGGTCATTGTGCCTCCCAACTGGTGGCAGAGCGCCGAAAGTCTTGGCAGATGGACATTGGTGGGGTGTACGGTTGCGCCGGCATTCGACTTTAACAAGTTTGAAATGGCGCCCGAAGATTGGCGGCCAACTTCATCCTGCTCCGGATAAAATCAGCCAGCAGCGCTGTTTGCGACCGGCGCGGCGTCAACGTTTTCGCCGCCTTCGCCGCTTTCGCTGTTTTTGCCGACTTCATCACTCTTGTCGCCTTCGCCAGATTGGCCACTGTCCGCGGTCGGCCAGGGCAATTCCCGTAAGGGTTTGCCAAATTTAAAGCCTTGCAGATAATCAACACCCCATTCGCACAGAAGATCGGTGGTAATATCATCTTCCACCCATTCGACCACGGTTTGAGCATCAAACAGGCTTGCCAGATCCACCAGCGCCTTGATGAATTTCTGGTTTTCGTTGCTGGTTTCGAGATTTTCAACAAACTGGCCATCTACCTTGATGATGTCGAAGGCCAGACTTTTGAGGTTGCGGAAGGAAGTATAACCGGCGCCAAAATCATCAAGCGCCACCCGGCAACCGAGATCTCTGACCGAATTGATAAACTGCTGGGCCTCGTCAAGCGAATCGGCGGCATAGGATTCCGTGACCTCAATTATCAATCGTTCAGCAATGTCGGAGCGACTCATGACAAATTGAGCCAGTTTGGACAGCCATTCAGGATCGCAGGCGGTTTCAAACGAAACGTTGAGGGAAAATACGGCGGTCGGCGCTGCACATAGTGTTTCAAGGGCCAGATCAAGGGCGTGATGATCGACCAGGCGGATCAAACCCAACCGCTGCGCCACATCGACAAACTCGCCTGCGACCAACGGTTCCCCTTCATTCGATTCCAACCTGATCAAGGCTTCATGAAAGACCGTCTCTCCGGTCTTGGCATCGACCACTGGCTGCCAGGCCAGGTGAATGCGGCGATTTTTCAGGGCGCTGATGATCTTTTCGGCCATATGCGCTGAGCGCTGCTTTTCTAGTTCTTCCTGCGGGTTAGGTTGATAGGCGACAATCGATGCGTCACGCGCCCTGCGACTTTCTTTCAAGGCCTGATGGGCCGCCATAAATACCTGCTTGGAATCGCGGGCATGCTGCGGCATCAACACGCCACCAATTGATACCGAGACGGCAATCGGTCCCTGGTCGGTGGTCACAACATTTTCGCGCAGCAGATTCAGGATGCGATAACCCGCAACCAGTAGGCCACGACCGTCGCATTCCGGCAAGATCATGCCGATTTTTGCGCCGGAGAACCGACCGATAATGTCTCGGTCGCGCAAATTCTCCTGCATCCGCTTTGCGACTTCACTGATGACTGCATCGCCGGCTTCATAACCGTAAACCGAATTGATCAGATCGAAATGCTCCAAGCCCACAACCAAAAAACATGCGGGCTCGCCTGTATGACTCAACTCCTCAAAAACTTCGTCCAGACAGACATTCAAATGGGCACGATTGAACAACCCCGTGAGCGGGTCGTGACGGGAAAGGTTATTGAGTTTTTCGTCTTGTGAGCGTCTTTCATTAATTAACCGAACGACACCATGGGCACGATTTGGAACTCCATCGCTTCCAGCATACCAGCGACCAGTGTCTTCAACCCAGATATCACTGGATGTATCCAAGGCTTCAGCAGAAAGCGCATATTGCAGGCAATAGGCGACACCGCGGCCTTCATCAATTTCCTTGGAGGAGAAAATTGCATCACTGCGGCTGGATTCTGCGGTTGGCAGCATCAGGGAGTTGAAGGCCCGGCTCGTTGCAATTTGATCAACGGAATCCAAACAAAGCAGTTGTTCTGCTCCCTCGCTCCATTGCAGATCATCGGCTTCAATGTCCCACTCATAGGCGCATTCGCCAATCGAGTTGAGCACAAAATTGGCAATATTGCGCCGCTCCATCCGCGAGTCATTTGTTGACCCCCGTCTGTCTTCATCACGCTTGGATTTTGCGCGAGCGCCTTTACTCATTGAATTTGCCTCTTTTACCCTTCGCAGATACTGACGTAAAAAAGTTAACGAATGAGTAACCATGGTGACGGAATCAACTCTTGATCTCGAGAGTTACTGGCCAGCCAGTATTATTGCTTCGGCGTTTTAAAAACGGCGAGAATTTGCCTGGAAATCATCAACGGAGCTTGTTGTATCGCAGCACTTTGGCTTAAGTGAAGCCAATTGAAACTGCTGATATGTCAACCATGTCCAATCCAACTTATGAAGCCCTGATGGCTCAAGTTCGAACCACCCGAGCCCTTGCCCAGGTGGCAGGCCTGTTGTCCTGGGATCAGGAAGTGATGATGCCCGCCAATGGAGCCGCTGTGCGCGCTGAACAAGCGGCTGCACTGGAAGAGATTACCCACCAGCGCAATTCCGATCCGCGCATGGAAGAATGGCTGGACGAGCTGGACCAGGTAGAACTGTCAGCGGAACAATCCGCCAATGTGCGATTAACACGGCGATCTTATGAGCGAACCAGCAAAATTCCGGCAACATTGGCGACGGAATTGGCCCGCACAACATCCCAAGCACAGGGAATTTGGGCAAAGGCCAGAGAGGCCAATGATTTTGAGCAGTTTTCTCCAATTCTGCAAACCATCATCGATCTGAAACGCCAGGAAGCGGCCTGCCTGCAAAGGGATGGTCACACGGCATATGATGCTCTGTTAAACGATTTCGAACCGGGCATGACGGTCGTTGCGCTGCAGCCTCTGCTGGAAGGATTGCGGCCACGCTTATCAGATCTTCGCCAGCGCATCGCAGACAGCACTATGGATCAACCTCAATTGGTTGGGTCATTTTCCAGCGATTCACAATTGGCACTTGCGCGCAAGCTGGCTGACACTGTGGGTTATGAATGGCAATCGGGACGCCTTGATCAGTCTGTCCATCCATTTTCGTCCGGCACTGCGCAGGACACCCGAATTACGACACGCATCGACGCGAGCGATCCGCTAGGATGTCTTTATTCAACGGTCCATGAACTGGGTCATGCCTTGTATGAACAGGGGATTACCAAGGAACTCGGCCTGACGCCGGTCAACAACCACGTGTCTCTTGGAGTGCACGAAAGCCAGTCGCGCCTGTGGGAAAATCAGATTGCCCGCAGCCGGCCATTCTGTGAGTGGCTTGCCCCCCATTTCATCGAGGCATTTGGCGATTGCGGGATCACCAATGCGGACGACTTGTATCGCACCGTCAATAAGGTCGAAACCGGGTTCATTCGTACCGAGTCTGATGAAGTTCACTACAATCTACACGTTCTGCTTAGGTTTGAACTTGAACGGGAACTGGTCTCAGGAGAGCTCGACATCTCGGATCTTGAGGCGGAGTGGAACCGTCGTTTCAAACGTGATTTCGGGCGCGATGTGCCTGATGCGGCACAAGGTGTGCTGCAGGACGTTCACTGGTCTGTGGGACTGTTTGGATATTTCCCCACCTACTCTTTGGGCAATATTTATGCAGCCCAGCTGGATGGTGCCCTTCGCGATCAGGTTTCGGATGTGGACGCTCAGTTGAAAAAAGGTGAAACAGGAGAAGTCCTCTCCTGGCTGCGGAGCAATGTACACCATCACGGTTCCTTGTATGAACCGTCCGAATTGATGCGCCGGGCCAGCAATCAATCAGTTTCCAGTGAGCCTCTGCTGACTTATCTGGAAACAAAATATGGCGAACTGTTTGATCTGTGATGAAGTCGAATTTCAACAAACCATTTACCCAGCAGGAAGCTATCGACGAAGCAACAATTGAGCGGGTCAGTGCTTTGTTGCGCGGCGGTCGCCTGCATCGCTACAATACGCTGGAAGGCGAGATCAGCGAAGCAGCCCAGCTTGAAAAGGAGTATGCAACTTATCAAGAGGCGCGCTATTGTCTCGCCTGTTCCTCTGGTGGTTACGCTCTTGCCGTGGCCTTACGCGCCGCAGGCCTGAAGCCGGGCGATACCGTGCTGGCCAACGCCTACACTCTGGCACCAGTTCCCGGCGCCATCCACAATGCCGGTGGCATACCATTATTTGTCGAGATTGATGATGCCTGGCACATTGACGTCGTCGATTTGCAGCAAAAGGCTGAGGTCAGCGGTGCGCGATTTTTGATGCTATCTCACATGCGTGGCCATATTGCAGATATGGATCGGATTGTCGCGATCTGCAAAGCCCATCAAATCACCATAGTTGAGGATTGTGCTCACACGATGGGAGCTCGGTGGAATGGTATCAGGTCAGGTAATTTTGGCCATGTTGCAGCCTTCTCTGCCCAGACATACAAACATATCAATTCTGGCGAAGGGGGTTTGCTGACCACAGATGATCCGGTCATCGCGGCGCGTGCCATCATCATGTCTGGCTCTTACATGCTTTACGGCTCGCATGGTGCTGCACCGGATGAAGCTGTGTTTGCGCAGGTGAAACTGGAGACGCCAAACTATTCCGGTAGAATGGACAATATGCGGGCCGCCATATTGCGCGGGCAACTGCAAAGTCTTGATGACAATGTTCGGCGTTGGAACGAGCGCTACAGGGTTCTTGAAACCAGATTGTCAAACTCAACCGCCATTGATGTCACCGAGCGTCGGCAAAACGAAGAATTTGTCGGTTCGTCGATCCAGTTTCGTCCACGCCTTGCGGTTTCAGGCTTTGAGCCTCTGATCGCCAATTGTCTGGCTCGCGGTGTCGACATCAAGTGGTTTGGTGCCGAACAACCCAAGGCCTTTACCAGCCGCTATGACAGCTGGCGCTACTTGGGGGAACAGGAACCTCTGCCACAGACACTGGAAGTGCTTTCGCGCACCTGCGATATCAGAGTTCCGCTGACGTTTGAGCCGGCTGATTGCAAGCAGGTTGCAGACATTATCGCGCAGGAAGTTGAGGAGTTGCAGAGCGCTTTTGCAATGACTGGACGAGATGAATCGGAGCTATCACTGGAACCCGATTCTCAAAATTGAGACTTCGTTAACGCTGTTTGACTATTTTTGACCAATATGTGTCGGCTGACTGTTCCGTCGACTCTTGTGTTCAATTACGAAAGCGTCCGACAGGCGATGACCCGCGTTTCTCCTACATCGACCTTCAAGCCAATACTGCGCTCAGCATTGGCGTTGACAATATTCCACTCGATCTCATTTGCGCCAAATGCAGTTGCGACAGAAGCCAATGCGCCTTCACGCGCAAAAGTTCTTGAGCAATTGGCCAATGGACTGGTCGCCCAGAAAAAAGTTCTAACCAGCACTGCAACTACGATATCCAAGGCCAACCTTAAAAAACTTCGCCCGGCATTGCAGCGTCAGCGGAAAACCATGCTGTCACGCAAAATTCTGGTGATTGATCCCAATTCAGAAAAAGTAAAAGCCTCCACTGCCACTATTTCAGGCGAAATTGTTGGCAGTATTAATCCATTGGCCTCAACAGACGAAGCCGCTGATCCGCTCAATCACTTCCACAGTCGCCTTGCCTCACAATCCACTAAGGCCAAATCTCGACCGTTGACCATTTTGCATATCTCGGGAAGCAAACTAAGCTCGGAACGCCTGCAACGGGAAATGCGCATCGGGTTTCAAAAGCTCTATGGAGATGCCGGGCATGGCATGATTTCTCCGGCACGCAACAGATATCAATCTCAATCGGATTCGTTCAAGCTTACCCGAACAGGCAGATGGCGCAGATTGACAGATCGAAGGAAGGGCAAGGCGGGATTTGGAATTTCCGGCATGCGGCTTTCCTCCCGATCCTCAATGTCGTCGGTAACATTTACCAGCCAGTCAGACCCGTTTGACTGGGTCGGTGTAACCATTGCCACAGGCCCATCACAAGGGACATTCACCTTGAAGGCTGGCGATGTTGAAAAGAAGTTTGATGCCTACGCGAAATCACCTGGATCGCAGCTTTTCAAACTGAATGTCCGCGCTATATCAGCTACTTTGACACCCGGCGGCGGCGCCAGAACAGGCGTTATGAATTGGCATTCGGGCAAATCGGGTGTCGGCATGCGCTATATTGATTTTCAGCTCGACAATGCGAGTGACAAGAAGGCGTCAAAATATGATCCTGTCCTGCTAACCAATGATGTGGGGCAATTGGCTCCTGATCTGATTATTGTTGATCAGGCATCGATGACAGGGGCTACGACCGAGCCGGAAGGTCCGATGGTCACCCTGGGGGACAAATTGCTGGATCAGATCAGAGCATCGGCTCCGCAAGCGAGCCTGTTGTATTTGGAGGCCGGCAGCACCTGGCAGTCAAAAGCCGCATCAAGTTGCACAAAGCCCGTTCCATTGAAAGCGGCCAATCCTAAGGTCCGTTCAACCAATACGGCAGCTCATTGGCGCTGGTCTCCGGATTTAGTGGAAATGTGTGCGATCGAGCGGCAGATAAAGTCAGTCAGGACCGCTGGCAGCGCGGAAAATCAGCCGCCGACTCTGGATGTGTTTCGTGCAAAATCACTGATGAAATGGTTGACAAAACCGGCCTCGGCAAACCGCGCATTGGCCCGGCGATAAAGCGCCATCCTTTTTGGGAAAGTCACCGCATAACAAACGGATTAGCCATTGGTTCGCTCGATGTGTTGATCCAGGTTGTTTTTGTGCGGGTGTAATCGAGGATTGATTCCAACCCGGCTTCGCGACCATACCCAGACTGATTAAATCCACCAAAAGGCGCAATTGGAGATACGGCTCGATAGGTGTTGATCCAGCAAATGCCGGAGCGCAGGCGATTGGAGACCCGGTGAGCCCGTCCGATATTCTGGGTGAAAACGCCGGAACCCAGACCAAATTCACTGTCATTGGCCAGAGCGATTGCTTCTTCTTCATCACCAAATGGCAGTAACGACATGACCGGTCCGAACATTTCAACCTTCAGCGTTTCAGTCTCTGGACTGGCACATTTGACCAGTGTGGGATCAAAATAATTTCCTTCAAGACCGGCTGAACGGCTTCCGCCAAAGCAGATTTCCGCTCCCTGTTGTTTGGACTTTTGAAGTGTTGCCTCGATTCTCTCAATCTGATCTTCGGTGCATAACGGTCCCACATGGGTTGTTTCGGCAAGCGGATCACCAACCACAATGCCCTTCGACTTTTCGGTGACTTGAGCCACAACATCGTCGAAAATTTCGCGCTGAACGAAGCCGCGGGTTCCGGCAACACAGGACTGACCGGACGCCCCAAAATTGCCGGCAATCAATCCATTGACCGCCGTTTCGATATTGGCGTCATCAAATACAATGATTGGTGATTTGCCGCCAAGCTCCAGCGTTGTAACGGCAAAGTTTTCAGCAGAATTGCGCACCACATGGCGCGCCGTTTCAGCCCCACCGGTGAAGGCAATTCGGTCAATCTGCGGATGGCGGGTAAGTGGAATTGCGCAATTTTCCGCGTCTCCGGAAATCACCGACACAACACCTTTTGGAAAACCTGCCTGTTCTATCAGCCGGGCAAATTCAAACATTGGCGCCGGGGCAATTTCGGATGCCTTGAGCACAATGCAACATCCGGCCGCCAGCGCTGGTCCGAGCTTGGTTGCCGTGAGAAACATCTGGGCGTTCCACGGTACCACCGCAGCCACCACACCAATCGGCATGCGCTGGGTGAAAACATGCATGTCCGGCTTGTCGATCGGCAGAACTGCGCCTTCAATCTTATCGGCCAGACCAGCATAATAGCGGTAATAATCTCCCACATATTTGGTTTGTGAGGCGGTTTCTGCCAGCAATTTGCCGCTGTCATTGGTTTCAGCGATTCCCAGTATTTTGGCATTTTCTTCAATCAGGTCGGCCAATCGGTAAATCAGTTTGCCTCTGGCGGTTTGGGTCATGTCGCGCCAGGCGGTGTCGTTCAGCATGCGTTGTGCTGCAGCAACCGCGCGGTCAACATCAGAGCTGCTGGCACAATCAAATGTCGCCCATGTTTTGCCGGTCGCCGGGTTGGCACTTTGCATAACCTGCTGCTGCGAACCGGAGCACCACTGACCGTCGATGAATAATTGATAATGGGGTAGTTCGGACATGATCAAACTCTTAGCTAAAGGCAGGCATTACGTCATTGATGAAGCGATCCAAGGAAGCACGTTTTCTTTCACTCGACATGCCGCTGTCGATCCAAAACGAAAACTCATCATAGCCCAGATCCTCATAGCGTTTGACCTGGTCGATCACCTGCTGAGACGTACCAATCGTCAGGTCGCGTTTCATATTTTCCGAAGCCATCATCTTGTTGTTGGCAAGTTCGTCCTGGCTCAGCTTTTCAATATGGCCCTGAACAACCGGGCGTTTGTTTTGAAACCATGCCCCAAAATAGCTGTAGAACCTACTTAATTCCTGGGCCGCCAAGTCAACGTCATTGGTGTCTGACGCCACATATGTGTGGTGCAACAGCATGATCTTGGGCCGCTTTTGCTGTGATGCCTGGCACACCTCATTGAACCGCTGCATCAAGGATTCAATTTCCTCAATGCCCTGCCACAGGGGCGTGACCTGAACATTAAATCCATTGTCGACGGCAAATTGATGGCTGTTGGGATCACGGGCGGCGATCCAGATGGGAGGCCCATTTTCCTGTAACGGCTTGGGCGCCGAACTGGTTGCCGGGAATTGATAGAACTCGCCGGAATGGGCGCAATCGCCATCCCATAGCTGACGCAGCAGGGGCGCGGTTTCACGCATCCGCTGGCCCGCTTCCCAGGCATCCATACCCGGCATCAGGCGTTCATATTCATAGGAATAGGCGCCGCGGGCGACCCCCAGTTCCAGTCGTCCACCGGTCACCAGATCCGTCATCGCTGCCTCACCGGCCAGTTTGATGGGGTGCCAGAACGGGGCGACCACCGTGCCGGTGCCTAGTTTGAGATTTTTGGTATGGCGGGCCAGATCTGTGATTGTGATGAAGGGGTTGGGTGCAATGGTGAACTCCATTCCGTGATGCTCGCCCGTCCACACGGCGCGCATACCTCCCTCATCGGCCATCGTACACAGCGACAGAAATTCTTCGTACAGATGTTGATGATTCTGCTCAGGTGCGAGACGTTCCATGTGGGCAAAAAGAGAAAATTCCATATCAGTCTCCTAGAATGTAGCGCTTTTGCCGCCGTCGCCGCCGCCGCCGCTGGGGTGAACCTCACCGCGAACCGCATCACCGACATAAAGCCCAAACTGATTGTGGTCGTGTTCTTCGCGATAACGTCGGATCATGTCCGCGTTGACCGGGCGGCTAAAGTCATCGGGCGACAATTGCGAAATCGTTCGCAGCTCTACTTCATCAAGCGCTGGTTTTTCCAACAATGTGGCGCGAAAGATCGTGACGTGTTCACCATTTTCAACATCATCATAAATCGAGTAGACCGGTCCGATTCTAACCTTCAAGCCGAGCCCGTTGAAATGGTCCAGAAGCGAGGTGCGTGCTCCGGACCGATTGTTGAGCTCGACTGCTGGAAGGTACCGACCTGCGGGCTCCCTCAACAGACAATGCTGATCTTGATATTCAATCAACGCACCGCAGATAAATTTCTGCTCTCCCTGGGCGGCGGCCTCGGACTGGCGCTCCTTGGACAGGCTGAAATAGCCGTCGCGACAATAGCCCAAACCACGTTTTGTCGACGCCTGATAGTGTTCTATCTGGCCGATCAGAATGTGATGGTCACCAGCTTCAACCCGATTTTGAAGCGAACAGGTAAACTGCGCGGCGGCGCCGTCAATCAGCGGGCAACCAAATTGATCTGGCGTCCAATTGATCTGGGAAAATCTGTCTTCCTTTGATCCGGCAAATATATTGGATACTGCCTCCTGCCCTTCCGCCAGAATGTTAACTGCAAAATGGGTCGTCTTTGCGAATATGTCGAAACTCGACAGGTGATTTCCTGGGCAAACCAGAAGCAAGGGCGGGTTGAGCGATACAGACGTAAAAGAATTTGCGGTAAAACCAACCAGAGTTCCGTCGGTTGACCTGGTGGTCACAACAGTCACGCCAGTCATGTAACTAGCCAAAGCATTGCGCAATTGTTTTGGATCAAACCTGGTCATGGGCACCATCCAGATGTTTGCAGAATTCAAGCAGATGGGCACAAACTTCTGCCGCGTGAGTCATCAGCATCATGTGACGCGCATTTCGAATGATCACCGCCCGGCCCCTGGGAACCAGATGTGCCATGTTCGTTGACATATCGGGGGTTGAATTTGGTTCATCCGCTCCGGTCACAAACAACGCCGGACAGGCCAGACTGGCCAACGAAGCGTCTGTCGGTCCGTCTTCACTTGCAAAGGTTTGATAAGCTTGGCGGTACCCGAGTGGGTCAACCTGGGTCAGCCAGCGGCGACAGTCCTCCGCCATAGCGGCCGTTTCGCCATCCGGGGATTCGCCAAACCAGCGGCTTATTGTCGGTGCGGGATCTGGATTTTCAATACCAGACAGTTCCTGCACCCGCGCCTTGACGGCATTTGTTGCCGCGTTTGATCGGCGATAAATCGCATTCAGCGGCACCACGGCGGTCAACAGTTCAGGAAGCCGGATTGCTACATCAAGGGCGATCAATGCGCCCAGTGAATGACCAACCACCAGCGACCTGTTGCCACCAGACGACAGCAAGTTGCCAATCTCCGTACTGAAGTCCTCAAGTGTCGTGCCACGCCCTTCGGCAAAATTCGAACTGCCGCCATGGCCGGGAAGATCGACCGCCGTGACTGCAAAATGGCGGGTCAGTATTGGCAGCACGGGCGCCCAGGCGTCCGCACAAAGACCAACACCGTGGATTAGCAACATTGCCGGGCCGGCACCACCTCGCCACCCTGACAGGCTTTGGCTCAACTCAGACCGCGGCAGGGTTGTCGAGGTCATGACCCAGATCCTTCAAATCCTGATAGCGATCACCAATACGGTGGTGGGGGCGCCCTCCCGTTGCTCCACCCAGCACGATCGCCATCTCGTCGGCTCGCGGTGCATCGGGGATGGCAAATTGAATGGTCAGATAATGCGAGCGTCGCCCGGCATCGACTTTGTCCATCAAGGGAATGGAAATCGGCGCGTTTGCACCACCGCGCGTATTGGAAAAGGCAAGGTAACTTTTTGCACCTACCGCTTCGCGATAGAAATTACCGAAACGCAATGTATGGATCAGCGCTGAGGCATGTTCAATCTCACCGTCCAGCCCAACGACAGCCGCCTTTCCATAGGCTTCGATCGCTTCTCCCGAACCGGCCAATGCAATCATGCGTTTGGTCAGCAATTCCCCCAGCGGCGGACCAAATGCCATGATTTCCGGCTTCAGATCTTCGACATAGCGTCCTGCCCAGGGGTTGGTGACCACGGCAGCAACAGCAAACATCCGCCAAGGAGTTGCCACGGGTTTAAAACCTTCGATCAGAATTTCCTCATCAAAGGTAACAATTTTGCGGATTTCCGGGGTCATCGAATGGGCCAGTTCAATCTGTCGGTGGGGTCGCAGGAAGCGTTCAAGGGCATCTTGAACCGGTGCCGTTGCATTGACAAACAATGGATTTTTGGTCATTGGCATTAGTATTACTAATGCATGTGTTGAGGCAGTATGGCTCGCTCTCTTCCCCCGCTGGCCTGGTTCCGCGCGTTTGAATGCGCCGCGCGGCATTTAAGCTTTACCCTTGCTGCGCAGGAATTGAATCTCACTCAATCGGCGATTAGTCAGCATGTTCGGTCGCTTGAGCATAAATTCAGCTGCGCTTTGTTCGTGCGAAAACACCGCGGCATAGCGCTTACGGATCAGGGGCGTCGGTTGCTTCCCACCGTCGCCAGCGCCATCAGCATCTTGCAATCGGCCACCGAAACTTTTGAAACTCCAACGGACAAACAATTGCTGACGATAAGCGTCAGCACGAGTTTGGCGCAATGGTATCTGGCCCCTCGGCTGAAACATTTTGCCACCCTTCATCCAGATATTGGATTTAGGGTGATCTCAAAGGTCTGGCCTGACGAGTTTACCGGGTTGAATGCAGATGTCGAATTACGATTTGATGCCCCCAGTTCGGCTCAATCGGATTCGGTCAGAATTGGGCACAATCGAATGGTGATGGTGGCTTCACCAGATCTCATCTCCGATTTCGGTAACCGGGAGTTTTCTCCTGACTACATTGCTGACTTTCCCCTCATTCAGGTGCTGGGCACGACGGATACGTGGAACCGCTGGGCTGCGGAGCGAGCTTATTTGGAGAATTTGAACATCAGTTGCAATGTGGAGTCCCATGGGGCGGCGGTTGACTTTGCCAAAGCTGGCACCGGTATTGCCCTTACCAGTTCGCTTGTGGCTGCACCCTGTCTGGTGGATGGATCACTGCTGGTTCTGGAGAGGGAGAGTCTGGCAGCCCATGATGGTTATTATCTGACGGTCAGGCAAAATGAAAATTTTGAAATAGCCTCCGCGTTCGGCGCCTGGTTGCAGGCCGAGATCGCCCAGACCGAAGCTGCAATCTAACTCGTTTGTGTGGAATTGTGGTGGGTAATATAGGAACGCTGGATGGCGATCTGGTCGGCAACATATTTGGCATCGTGCCAAACACCCCAGATAAACGACGATCCTCTGCGGGATTGCCACGGCAAGCCGACAAAGTAGACTCCAGATTCTGATGATACGCCCCGTTGATGGATCGGATTGCCTCTCTCATCGAATGAATCCACTTTCAACCAGCTATAATCGACCGCGTAACCAGTGGCCCAGATCACCGTGCTGATGCCAGCTTGTTTCAAGTTTAATTGCCGGATTGGATGGGTGACGCATTCCGGGTCAGGCCCGATCAGCCGGGCTTCCGGCTCCAACGGCAGGTCGAGGCCATTTCGCTCAACCCATTCATCCGCTTCATCCAGAACCGACAGATAGTTGTTGTCACCATGCGCAATATTGTCCCCCAGATCGTCGGCAAAATGCAAAATACTGTCTTCAAATGACATTGTCAGGCCAACCAGATTCATGCCCTTTTCTGCCAGTTGGCGGAAGTCAACCGTATGCCCGCCGCGCGCGCCACTGACGGAGATCGTGACATGTTCAGTGCCTGGATCCAGCGCGGTGGCGTCCCATTTGCCGAGCACGCCCAGCCACCAGACAAAATCGTGTCCGCGATAGCTGCGCGGTGGACGGTCGTGTGGACCAACCGACAGGTAAACTTTTCTCCCTGCACGCAATAGTTCATCGGCAATCTGGCCACCCGATGAACCAGCGCCAACTACCAAAATTGCCCCCTGCGGCAAGTTTTCGGGGTTCCGATAGGCATTGGAATGCATTTGCAGAACATCGGTCTGTTCAGGAATGACCGGTGGAATAACGGGACGTTGAAAGGGACCGGTGGCCGCAACCACGTTCCTCGCTTCAATAGCGCCTTGCGATGTCTCCACCCGAAAGCCCATCTGGCCTGGTAGTTTTTCAGCGCTGGTTACTTCCACACCACATCTGATTGGCGCCTTGATGACCTGTGCGTATTCGACGAAATAGTCTGCCACCCGTTCCTTGCCAGGAAAGGCTCCCGGTTCGGTGTCGGAAAACTCCAGCGTCGGAAATCGATCGTGCCAGGCCGGCCCATTGGCAACCAGAGAATCCCAACGTTCCGACCTCCAGCGCTCGGCAATCCTGTAGCGCTCAAGGATCAGGTGTTCAATGCCAAGTTGTCCCAAATGCTCACTCATGGCCAAGCCGGCCTGACCGCCGCCTACAATCACTGTATCTATATTTTCAACAGTCATATCGGTTCCCGATTCATCTGTAGGACGCATAAAATTGCGGCGCGTTCTGTACGACATGCACCTCACAAAATAGGCTGATAGATGCAAGCTTGCGACAATTCTGGCAAAGTTATTCATAAAGATAAATTTGAAAACATTCGGCACGTGATTAGGTTAAAACTAATCCAACGGAGCGATGTCAGAATTATTTGGCTCAAAGGGAAGCGGATTTGATCGTCTCTGCCGATCAATCATGCCATATTGTGACAAATGGCCCGGTAAGAGCCAGTCTGGTTGCACCACCACCGCCCGGTCCGGCTTTGATGCGCGCACTGGAGCCACGCATTTTACTCGATGCGGCGGCAGCGGAAACAATCGCTGATTCGGTTCATCAGGCGATCCACACCGAACTCGCAGATGACTATGTCGAGAGCAATTTTTCACTTCAACAATTGCCAGCGGCATCATCCAATCCCGACGACCCAGACACGAATGATCAATTGGACTTGTACGTAGAACCAATTCAGGGGTCGAAACAGATTATCTTCATTGCCTCAGATGTTGAGGAGATAGAATCCAGCCTTGTTGATCTGCCAATCGATGCTGAAGTCATCGTCATCGATATGGCCAAGGATGGTGTTCAGCAGATGGCGGATGCGCTGGCTGGTCGCACCGATCTGGATGCCATTCACATCTTCAGTCATGGCAGCGAAGGGGAGCTCCATCTTGGCAATGCGTCGCTGACCTGGCAGTCCATGCTTAATCAGCACACCGCGAATCTGGCAATGATTGGGGCGTCGCTCAACGAACAGGGTGATATCCTGATCTATGGCTGTGATTTTGCTGAGGGACCCGAAGGGCAATATGCAGCCGAGATTCTCACCCTTCTTACCGGAGCAGATATCGCCGCCAGCACGGATACAACCGGTCATCAATCCAATGGCGGAGATTGGGCGCTTGAGCATCATGTCGGGGTCATTGATACCGATGCACTAGCCGCCGATGCATCATGGCAAGGGATCCTGAGTGGTGAGGTTTTGCAATCCCACGAAGTACCGTTTGCAGACATTGATCACTATGAACCGATTGGTTCGGACCAACATATTGGCCAAACTTTTAAGCATTCGGCTATGGGATCAAACTATCATGTAAATCAGGTCGATTTGGTGCTGAGAATAGCCGATGGAGCGCCGCTTCAGGACGTTACAGTGGAAATCCGGGACGGTTTCTCCGGACCCGTATTGACCACGGGCACTCTGTCGGGAAGTGAACTGGACGGTGACTTTGCCTGGCACAGTGTGAATCTCGACAGTTCAGTGACACTCAACAACGGGGCATCTTATGTAATTAGGGTGTCCACCAGCAACCTCTCTTCGGGTGTGGAGGTGGCGGTTGAGCACGACGTAAATTACAATTTTGGCGACCGTCTCAAAAGCGATGGAAGCCCTCAGGCATGGCACGACCTGTTGTTCAGAGTGGTTGGCAACAATCAAAACTTTGACCCGGTCATAACTTCAGACGGTGGCTTGGCGGCGGCTCTGCTTGTTAGAGATGAAAATTCCACCGCAGTGACTGATGTTGTGGCAACGGACGCCGATGTTCCGGCGGATATTCTAAGCTATTCGATTGTCGGTGGGTTGGACGCCGACAAGTTTGAAATCGATTCAGTTACCGGAGCGCTGGCCTTTTTGGCGTCCCCAGATTTTGAAAACCCGACAGATTCCAACACCAACAACATCTACACGGTAACAGTGCAGGCGACCGACCCATGGGGGGGCACCGATAGCCAGTCGATATCTGTGGTGATCCAGGACATCAACGATGTTCCAGAGGCTACCGGCGGCACGGTCACCACCGATGAGGAAGTGCCGCATGTTTTTGATGTTGCCGAATTCGGTTTCGACGATGACGAAGGTGACGGACTGCAGTCCATTACCGTCTCCAATCTATTGCTGGCTGGCGGTAGTCTGACTCATTCCGGTGGTACAGTCGTCACCAATGGCATGACGATTTCCGCCACCGAAATTGCCAGCCTGACGTTTATCCCCGCCACAAACAGTACAACAGCCGCCAGTTTCGATTATACGGTCAATGATGCTGACCCGGGAACGGTCGCCGCGGCAATGAACATCATTGTCAACCCAATCAACGACCCGCCGGTAGCAACTGGCGGTGCCCTGGCGACGGATGAGGATGTACCCTACATATTCGCGATTGGTGATTTTGGCTTCAGCGATGTTGAAGGCGATGGTTTGCAATCGATAACTGTCTCCAATCTGTCTCTGGCCGGAGGCACTCTTACCCACACCGGCGGAACGATTACGGTCACCAATGGTATGACAATAACAGCGGCACAAATTGCCGATCTGACCTTTGCCCCCGCACCTGACAGCAACGCTGCGGCGAGCTTGGATTACACCGTCAATGACGCCGATCCGGGAGCCACGGCTGCCGGGATGGCGATAACAGTCAACCCGATCAACGACCCGCCGGTAGCAATCGGTGGTGCAGTGGTGACGGATGAAGACGAAACTTATATGTTTTCGGTGAGCGACTTTGGCTTCAGCGATGTTGAAGGCGATGGTTTGCAATCGATAACCATCTCCAATCTGTCTCTGGCCGGAGGCACTCTTACCCACACCGGCGGAACAATTACGGTCACCAATGGCATGACAATAACAGCGGCACAAATTGCCGATCTGACCTTTGCCCCCGCACCCGACAGCAACGCTGCGGCGAGTTTCGATTATGCCGTCAATGACGCCGACCCGGGGGCGACCGCTGCCGCGATGACGATTACCGTCTCTCCGGTCAATGATCCACCAAGTGCAGCAACAATGGTCGACCGGGTTAGTGATGATTCTGACGCAGAACTGCTTGATGTTTCCACTGGTTTTGGTGACGTCGATGGAGACGCCCTGACCTATTCGGCCATGGGTCTCCCGACTGGTTTGTCAATCGATCCCCTTTCAGGAGTGATCGGCGGGACCATCAGCAAAAGTGCCTCAACCGATGGTCCTTTTGCCGTTCAAATCCTGGCAACTGATCCTGGTGGCGGCATGGCAACGGCTTTGTTCAACTGGTCGGTTAACAATCCTGCCCCGAATGCCGGTGCAGACGCATTTTTCGGCATCGAAGACTTATTGATCAGCGGAAATGTTGCATTTAACGATTCTGACCCCGACGGCGATGCAATTTCGTTTGCATTGGAAACCGACTCTACAAACGGTACTGTGGTTTTGAGCCCAGACGGTTCCTTCACCTATCAGCCACAACTGGACGTCAACGGGAATGACGCATTTACCTATCGCGCCATCGATGCCGATGGTGCGTCCACTTTGGCAACAGTATCTCTCTATCTAACTCCGGTTAATGACAGGCCTGTTGGGATCGATATTTCGTTGACAACAATCGACGATGAGCCGCTTTATCTGGGTGCTGGCCCTTTCGGATTTATTGATTCTGAAGGTGATGAACTTCAAAACGTTACCTTCAACAACGTCGACGGCCTTGCTGGGTTCCTGAGCTATGATGACGGCGCCTCGGTGGTTGAGAATGGCGACACACTGACATCAGGCCAACTTGTCGGTCTCACCTATGTCCCGGTTGAAGGCAATGCCGGTACATCTTCATTTTCGTTCACAATACACGATGCAGAGGGTCCCGGCACACCAGCAACCCTGAGCGTAATCAATCAGCGCGACGTTGGGCTGGTTTTGGCGATGGCTGATCCCGTAGATATCGACCCTTTTGAAACCATCGAGGACGCAGAAGAAGATTCTGAGGAAGAGATCGTAATTGATTTCGGCTCCAATACAGTTGTTGAAACACTAACGCATGCTGCAGAAAAAAATAAAAAGGCAAGTGTGAATTATATTCAACAGTCAGACACATCAGCGGATACCAGGCTAATAATTCAACCGAAAATCGACGTTTTGCAGGACGCAGTTCTTCCCACGCGAGCGCCTTCGACACCGATTATCGAAGACCCCCAATCTAAATACGAGTCGATGGAAGAGAAGCCTGCTCAAGCCACAGCATACACATTCACCAGGATCGACCGCCCGGCACTCATGAAAGATCTTGATCGGGTTGGCGACGAAATGCGTCAGGAAGAAGACCTTCTGGGTGCGTCAGTTGCCAAGGTGACATTCACCTTTGGCTCTCTCCTTTCCGTCGGTGGCGTGTCATTTGTGCTTCGAAGCGGGCTTTTGGCCACTGCCCTGATGTCGGCAGTTCCAGCCTGGACCCGGCTCGATCCGATTTCCGTCGTCTCCGGCCGGCAGGATGAAGAAAGTGACGAGGAACCGTCTGATGTCGATATGATGGCAAAATTTGTCAGCGATGCGCGTTCCCGTGTACGACAGGAATCTCTGCTATGAAGCGCTTCAAACCCGCCTTGTGGCTCAGCTTCGGCCTGATTTGCCTGACCTTGGCTCTGACGTTGACGGCTTATGTTCTGGGTTTGATTCCTGACGGCTACAAGGCCGAGTTGGACTCGCGGGCCAAGGTTGCCGAATCCATTGCTGTGCAACTGGCGACCGCAGCCAATCGCAACGACCAAGATCTGATGGACGCCACGCTATCGTCCATAGTTGTGCGCAATGAAGATGTATTGTCGGCAGCGATTCGAAGCGGTGACGGAACCATCCTGAAGTCGGCTGGAAACCATGCTGAAAGTTGGGTGGCTTCCAAGGATGGCCATTCAACTCCAACTCATGTCACCGTCCCATTGGAGAGCCTGGATGGTCAACACTCGGCCATTGAAATTTCATTTGGTTCGGCGTCAAACACGAAACGATATGCCGGAATTCCATCATCCTTACTGCTGTTTCTCTTATACTTGGCGGGATCGGGGTTTCTCGGCTATTTCCTGCTGTTAAGGCGCACCTTGAAACAACTCGACCCCGGGCGTGTTATTCCCGAGCGGGTGCAGAAGGCTTTCGACACACTGGCTGAGGGTGTTCTGATCCTTGACGAAAAGGAACGCATTCTGCTGGTCAATAACGCATTCGCCACTTTCTATGGCGACGGCGGCCCCCCGGTTGGCACCAAAATCAACAACCTGTCCTGGCGTATGGTTGATGGTTCGGCGGCGGCCGGCGGCTATCCCTGGCACATTGCCCTGCGCGAAAACTGTGACATGTGTGAGGATGCCCTGAGCTTGAGAACAGCCCGCGGTGAAATGTTCAATTTTGATGTCAACGCCGCGACCATCACCAATGATTCCGGCAGACTTATTGGTGCGATTGTCACGTTGCGCGATTTAACCAGCCTGCGCCGCAGCAATGAAGAATTGTCAAAAACGCTTCAGCGCTTGAAACAACACGAAGAGCAACTCGCCGTTCAAGCCAAAGAATTGGCATACTTTACCCAGCATGACAGCCTGACCGGAAGTTTGAACCGAAAGACATTTGCAGACCGACTCGCAGCCGACATCAATTCTGCCCGCCTGACCCCGAACACGCCCGGTGTTGGCGTGCTGGCCATCAAGATTAAGAATCTGTCGAAGCTTAACGATGCTACCGAACCGGCAATTGGCGATAATCTGTTGATTTCGGTGGCCGATCATCTCAAAGGTCTGATTTCGGATACATCCTATCTGGCCCGCTATGCCAGCGATGAATATTGCATTGCGCTGACGGGTAGGGACGTCGGTTCGATTGGAGAAATCGGTGAAGCTGTAAAAAACTCCCTGATGGAGGGAGTTGAGCAATTTACCGATGGCAATACACCAGTCAGCCTGGCAATTGGCTGGACGACGACTCAGCAAGAAGGTCTAACTGCCAGCGAACTGATGTATGGGGCAAGTAAGGCCTGTGTCGTGGTCACAACCAATACTGCAACGCCGACCACAGCAGCAATTGAGGCGGCGATGGCGGCAGAACCAGCCTCCTTGATCCAGGCTCCTGTACTCGCTGCTGGTAAAGCCGAACCGGACACCAGACATACCGCTCACTTCGAAGCCAGGCTCAACCATGCAAGAAATATCGCTGATCGCTCTCAAAGACCTGTAGCAGTTGTCCAGTTTGCAGTCATTGGGTGGCGCTATTTGCAGGAAGCGCTGGGTGGTGATGAGTTTGAAAAACTCATCCAGGAAGTTCAGCAAAAAATGTCTACCGCCATGCCGTCCAGCAATGTCGTGGTGGCGCTGAAAGGTCGAGGAGAGATTCTAACCTTTTTCGACCATATCGAAGGTGAAAGCGAAGTTGAATTCATGGTCGCCAGGATACTGTCGACATTGCGCGCACCTTTTTCGGTTGGCTCAAAAATGCTTTATGTCTCCTGCAAAGCTGGCATTGCCATGTACCCCGAACATGGAACCGACAATGAAATGCTTACCCATCACGCTGCTGTGGCGGTGACAAGAGCAATGGGCGAGAACCAGATTGAGGGCTTTAAATATTACCACCCTTCGATGATTGAAGAATCCCGTTCCCGTTTGGACATCGAAAGCGGTATCCGCGAGGCTCTTCAAAATGACGAGTTCCTGCTGACTTTCCAACCTATTGTGGATTGCCAGTCGGGTGCATTGAGCGCTGTTGAGACCCTGTTGCGATGCAACAATGAAAGTCTCAGCGGGGTTCGAATTGACCAGATCATCGACGTCGCAGAGCAATCTTCCCTGATCGCAGAAATTGACATGTGGGTGCTGACCAACGCTCTGACCCAGATGCAAACCTGGTGCGATGCCGATATTCCGATCCCGAAAATATCCATCAACATTTCCGCCAATCAGCTGACCAATATGCAGTTTATGGAAAGCGTGATGGAGGCGATCAACCAAATCCGTTTTTCTCCATCTCGTGTGCAAATCGAAGTCACCGAAACTGCCAAGATGGATGATGTTGGAATTGCCGCCCCCCAACTAAAGCGGTTGCAGCATTTTGGCGTGATAATCGCGCTCGATGACTTTGGCACTGGTCAGGCCTCATTGACCTATCTGCAACGGCTGCATCCCGATGTCATCAAACTTGACCGCTCATTTGTCACCGGGGTCAATTCCAACCATGCCAATGCAACTTTGGTCAGCGCAACAACGGTAATGGCCCAATGTCTTGGGCTGAAAGTTGTCGTGAAAGGTGTCGAAACGCGTGAGCAATTACAGTTTCTTCGCGAGACAGGTTGCGACGAAATTCAGGGATTCCTGATCTCAAAACCCATGCCCGCAGAAGTAATAACCGACTGGATAAAAGTCTATGCCGATGGCAAGGGTGCAAACGAATATGTGACTGACAACAGGCCCGCATACACATCAAATTTGGTTGGTCGAAACAAACAAACTGCCGCTTAGCCTGAATGGGCTGGACACATTCTTTAGCAAATCCACCGATTGATTCCCCTGCGGGCCGTTCAACTCATTGTTTCCTATGTCTGGAAGCGATTTTGAGTTTATTGTCTCCGCAATGGATAAATTTGGGCGGCGTGGGGCAGGTCCTCCGGTTGCGGCAGGGGTAACACATTGTCTGATATCGAGAATTGGTTAGCCGAACTTGGATTGCAAAAATATTTGTCTGCCTTTTTGGATGCCGAGATCGACTTTGACACTCTCACTCACCTGGGCAAAGACGATCTGGAAGAACTTGGACTGCCTCTTGGCCCGCGCCGAAAAGTCTGGGGAGCCATCCAAACAATATGGGCTCCCGAAACTGCGGCGAGTTCCAAAGCTCTGCCGTCAGCATCAAAAGCACAATCTGCAAACTTCACCGAGGAAGCGGAACGGCGACAATTGACCGTTATGTTCTGTGACGTTGCAGGATCGACGGCGTTATCAGAGTCGCTTGACCCGGAAGAACTGCGCGATCTGATGCTGGCTTATCAGGAGGTCTGTCTCAGCGCCATACAGCAGTTCGGGGGCCATCTGGCCAAATATCTTGGCGATGGTGTCCTGGCCTACTTTGGCTACCCAACCGCCCATGAAGATGATCCAATTCGCTCGGTGCGAGCTGGACTAGCTCTATTGGCATCCATTCGGGAGTTGAATGTCAAACTCCGCAAGGAAATGGATTTGGAGCTTGGTGTTCGAATTGGCATCCATACCGGTTTGGTAATTGCCGGTGAAATGGGGGCAGGCGATGTCAGGGAAAGTGATGCAATTGTAGGCGAGACTCCCAATATTGCTGCGCGGTTGGAAGGGCTGGCAACCTCGGGCAACATGGTGATTGGCCCGCTCACCCGCCGTTTGATTGGTGACAGTTTTCAATGCACTTTTCTGGGCGACAAATCCGTCAAGGGAATCTCGACGCCGATACCAGTCTATTCGGTGGACAAGGAACGCGCAACCAATGACGCAATTTTGCAGAGCGACGCCCACATTCCCAATCAGCTATTTGGTCGGAAGGAAGATTTGAACCAACTGACGAATTTGTGGAAGTCCGCCTGCGGCGGGGATGGACGACTGGCGCTGATTTCGGGAGAGGCAGGTGTTGGAAAATCGAGGTTGGCGCAGGAATTTCTGCGTCTGGTTTCAACCGACAATGTTATCGCCATATCTCTGCAAGGATCGCCACTTCACAATGACACACCGCTTTACCCTGTAAAGATCTGCGTCCAGGCATTGATCGGGATAGACCAGACCGCAAGTATCGATGCCAAATTGACCGGAGTGGAAGACTGGCTGAGGGATCATGAAATTTCGGTCGACCGGGCAATGCCAGCGCTTTTGGAATTGCTGTCATTGCCTGGCAATGGTCGAATCGAGACCCTGTCCGGCAGTCCGCAATTCAAAAAGCGCGAAATTTATTCTGTTTTGATGCAAACCATGGCAGCCGTCGCGGACGAGAAATCTCTGCTGTTACTTGTCGAAGATGCTCACTGGATCGACCCATCTACACTGGGCTGGACAGAGCAATTCCTGAACGCTGATGAGGTGTCTGCAAAGTTTATTCTGGCCACCGCCCGTTCCCATTTCAAAAATCCGTGGATGAACAATGCTGCTGCGACTGTTTTGACTCTCGAACGCCTGGGAGAAGCTGCAGCAACCGAAGTGATCCAGATGGTGTTTAAAGACAAGGCTTTGCCATCCGCGATAATCTCCCAATTGTTGGAAAAGGCTGATGGCGTTCCGCTATTCGTCGAAGAACTTTCAAAATCGGTGCGCGATTCCGGTGCATTGATCGAGCGCGAAACTGACTATGTCTTGTCCAGCGATGTTGCTCTGACGATTCCGAGCAGTTTGCAAAACCTTCTGATGGCCCGATTGGATCGGTTGGAACTTGGCAAGGGAGTGGCACAAATCGGTTCCGCAATTGGCAGGCAGTTTGCCCGGGCCATGATTGAAAACATCTCCACTCTGGAGCCGTCTTCTTTGACAAAAGCTTTCGTCCAATTGCTGGCAAGTGACCTTGTTGAAGCCGAAAGCCAAGTCAGCAATCAAATATTGCTGTTTAGGCATGCCTTGGTGCGTGATGCAGCTTATGAATCAATGCTGAAAAAGCGGCGGAAGCAGCTTCACAAAAACATAGCCGATCTGATTGACGGTCAGCCTTCTGGAGTTTCAAACGCCGAACCTGCAGAGATCGCCGACCACCGCCAAAGGGCCGAGCAGTTTGACGAGGCGATTGTTCACTGGCTGCGCGCCGCGCGCCTGGCACTGAGCAAAGGCGCCAATGTTGAAGCCATTAATCAACTTCAAAACGCACTACAATGTATCGAAAGACTGCCCGACGCTGAAAATACAAAAAAAACGGGAACTCGATATTCAATGCATGATCGGGCCTGCCCTGATGGCAACCAGGGGATGGGGTGCACCGCAAGCCCATCAGGCGTTTCAGCGGGCCAGACAATTATGCGAGGAAGTTGGAGATCAAAAACAATCTTTTGCGGCCCTTTGGGGAATCTGGCTGTTTCATGCAGCCGGATCGGATTTGGAAAATGGCCTCAATCTGGTGGATAAATTGTTCCAGATCGTCGATCGCGAATATGATGACGCATTGGAACTGCAAGCTCACCACGCCGCCTGGGGCACGCGCTGCTGGTTTGGTGATATGGAAGTGGCGATAAAACACGTTGAACGCGGATTGGAACTGTATGAACGCGAGAAATATCGAGATCACGCCTCACGCTATGGTGGCCATGACCCCGGAGTTTGTGCCCATGCCCAGGGTGCTTTGACCTTTTGGTATCGCGGATATCCCGATGACGCCCTGCAAAGGGCCAAACACGGAATTGAATTCGCGCATGAATTGAACCATCCTCCAAGTATTGGCCATGCCCAACTCTGGCTGTGTAACCTGCTGTTTCAAAGGCGCGACAAAGACCAGCTCTCGAAAGCTGCGGCGCAGTTGACTGCCATAGCCAGCGAACATGCATTGGGCCAATATCAAGATCAGGCCACCCTGTTTTCAACCTGGGCCAATACCCATCAAATCGGCGCAGAGGCGGCAATTGAAGTTTACAAATCCGGATTGTTGAGAAGCAAGACTCTCGGTCAAAAAGGGCTGGATGTATTTCGTCATTACATGCTGGCCGAAACATCTTTGGCCGTCGGTAATCCTGAGCAAGCGGATAAACACGTAAACAGCGCAATTGATCTTATTGCCGCTCCTGAACCCCATGTTCTGACGGCAGATCTGTACAGATTGAAAAGTGCCATTGAATGTGCCGACCCGGACTATAACCACGCGGCGGCTTACAATTACCTGCAACAGGCAATGGTCGTTGCCAGAAGTCAAAATGCAAAGTCGCTTGAATTGCGGGTCGCCATTGACCTGGCCCGTCTTTATTTGCGCCAGAACGATGTATCGGCCGCGCGGGAGGCGCTGTATCCCATCCATGACTGGTTTACAGAGGGATTTGAAACCATCGACTGGCTTGCAGCAAAAGACCTGCGGGCGAAAATTGAAACCAACAGCTAAAGAGACATCCTGCGGTCAGCTTTTATTGGAACGTCGATAGTTCCCAGGCGACGACCCGGTTGTCTTTTTGAAAGCCCTGCTGAATGCAGTGGTATCCCGATAGCCGCTTTCAAGGGCGATCTGATCAATGCCGTATTCCGATTCTACGAGCAGTTTACATGCCAGTTCAGTGCGCCAATGGCCAAGATAGCTGATCGGCGAAATTCCCGTCGCCTGCTTAAAATGGGCAGCAAACACCGTCCTGGATTGACCTGCAACTTTGGCCAATGACTCAACAGTCCAGGGTTGCGCCGGATTTTGGTGAATTTCTTCAAAGACCCGTTGAAGTTTCATGTCAGCCAGCGCCTGAAGAGCACCGCCCTGCGACAATTCCCGGTCCAGCCATTGGCGGATAGCATGATAAAACAGCACCTCCGTCAACCGGTTGAGAATGACGGTTTGCGGTTGATCGTTTCGACCAAGCTCATCCCTCAACATGGAAGCTATTTGCCCTATCTGTACGGACCGGTTGGCGACATTGCTTCGGGTGATCAAAAGGTCCGGGAGTTGCGATGTGAGTATGGACGGCATGCCCTGCGCGAACTGAAAATAACCACACAGCAAAAGTGTTTGGTCCAATGTATCGTTAAATCTTTGAAATTCCGGTTGGTATGTCTCCCCCGGAATTGAATGCGACCGACCATCCTTCCGTTCAGGGCCATCTCCCAGGTAATGGCCTTGACCGCGAGGAATTATGACAAAGTCGCCTTGTTGCAATAATTCCGTCGAATTCAGGCCGGACAGGCCAACACATGCTGTTCCAGCCAACACCAGATGAAATCGACAAAGATCATCATGTTGCTCAACATTCATGCTCCAGGGACCTGACAGGCTCTTGCTGTAATACGCCGTTCCCTTGACCCGTATCATGTCGAGCAGATTTGAAATCAGTTCACTCATCAGTTTCGATTATTGATCCGCGCCGGTTTTGCCAATCATATCATTTACATTTGGGACGATCTGCAAAAAAACAAATACTATTTGGGCTATTCCAATCCCTCTCAAATTCTAAATTCCTCTGACAGGCACCAGCAGGTGTTCTGCAAGGCGCAATCAAGAGGAGTTTTGGGCATGAAAATCAAAACAATATTCGCACTCGTAACGGGTCTGGCCACGTCCCTGTTGATATGGAGCCAGTTCAATGGCGTAGCAACGGCACAGATGAGCGACGACTGGAAACCCAAATGGACGGCTGAAGGTCAGCTGGAATTGCCAACGGGATACCGTGAGTGGATCTATTTGGGGTCGCCGTTGACGCCCAACGCCCTGAACGACGGAGAAGCCGGGTTCCCCGAGTACCACAACGTCTATATGCACCCGCAGGCCTATAAACTCTACAAGCAGACCGGAGAGTTTCCTGAAGGCACCATTTTGCTGAAAGAACTGCAGCTGACCCGTGAAGCTGAAGAAGAGGACGGATCAAGAACCGAAGTTTCCGGGCGCGGTTATTTTCCCGCTGCCTTCAATGGCATCGATATCGCAGTGAAAGATTCAAGTCGGTTTGCTGAGAGCGAGAACTGGGGCTATTTCAACTTCGGCCATCATGCACCGCCCTACGCAAAAACTGCGTCCGCCGCACCGGTCGGAGCTTGTGCTGCCTGCCATATAAGCAATGCCACAAAGGACATGGTGTTTTCAGAGTTCTACACAATTCTCAACACCAAATAGAGTGGCGACAGGGCTGATCACTGGGGTGATTTGGATTGGAATCCCCATCCATCCGAACTCAACTTCCAGCGATCAGTCCACCCTCCCAAGATCGAAAACCGTGCTGTGACCTGGTGAAATCACGAGGGCACGAAGACATTTGTCAGCACACAACATAAATGAACGGAAAATGACATGAACACATTGAATACAATTGCGCTTGGATTGATGCTGGTTTTTGGCAGCATGATTGGAGTGCAGGGTGCCTTCGCTGAATCCGGGGCTTTTAAGGGAACATTTCGAGGCCTGAACAAACACGTAACAACCGGAAGTGTTTCTATTCTGAAGACGGAAAATGGTGGGTCTGTTCTTATTCTTGGACCAGATTTCAGCCTCGATGGTGCTCCCGATCCAAGCGTGGCGCTGGGCAAAAATGGCAAATATGACCGAGCCGCCAACCTTGGAAATATGACCAAGATCAACGGCCACCAAGTGTACATGATTCCTGATGATCTGGATTGGTCCACCTATAACGAAGTGTATATATGGTGCGAAAAATTCAACGTCGGATTGGGTGTGGCGTCGATAAAATAAATTCCTGCACGGAGCGGTGGAACAATCAGCGTTTGCAATCCGCAAACTCATTGTTCCCCGCAACGCGTCGACAATAACCGGGACCAGCTTTTCGAACCCCGTCTTTGTTTGCACCAACCTAACCCATTGGTTTACAAATCGGGTGTGGTTGTTTGGAATGCGATTTGATCGTGTTTTGAACAAAGAAACTCCTGGGCCTTCGCATGGTAGACACCAACTTGGAAAGACGGCTGGCCGCGGTCGTTGCTATCGATGTCGTCGGCTATTCCAGGTTGATGGGGAAAGATGAGGAAGGAACCATCGCCGCCCTGAAGGCACATCGTAGGGCGATTGACCCCATCGGCCTGCAATATGGAGGCAGAATTGTCGGCACCGCAGGCGACAGCATATTGTTTGAATTTCCCAGTGTCGTTGACGCGGTTAATTGCGCAATACAGATTCAATCCGCCATGGACGAGCGGAATGCTGAATTTGCTGATCAACATAAAATGTTGTTTCGCATAGGAATAAACCTGGGTGATGTCTTTGTTGACGCCGACGGCGACATTTTCGGAGACGGCGTCAATGTCGCCGCCCGTATCGAAGCACTCGCCGAACCGGGAGGCATTTGCATCTCCCGTACGGTGCGCGACAATATCCGTGACCGAATGGAGCTGACATTCGAAGATCTGGGTGAGTTCGAAGTCAAAAACATTTCCCGACCTCTGCGTGTGTTTCGGGTGTTGGGGCAAGATGAGGTTGCCACCACTCCACAACGTTCACGCAATTCTCTACCCATGATCGGGGCTCTGATTGCTTTGGTGGCGGTGGCCGTCGGCGGGTTATTTTTGTGGTTCCAACAACCGGATTTTGAGCCCGCCGACCTGAACAAATACGCCTATGAACTGCCCGAAAAACCATCAATTGCCGTTCTGCCGTTTGACAATCTCACCGGCGACAGTGCGCGCGACTATCTGGGAGACGGACTTACGGAGAATATCATTGCGGTGTTCTCAACATCTCCCTATCTGTTTGTCATCGCCCGAAATTCCAGCTTTTCCTACAAAGGAAAGGCAACCAGTGTTCAAAAAATCGCTGAAGAACTGGGGGTCCGATATGTATTGGAAGGAAGTGTCCAGGCCTCGGGAAATAGCTTGCGGGTGACGGCTCAACTGGTTGACGCCCTTAATGGTAAGCACCTTTGGGCTGAACGTTATGATCGGCAGTTAGAAGATTTTCTGGCTATTCAGGACGACATTACAAACAAGATTTCAAGCGCCATGCACGTCCAATTGGTGCTCGGCAATAGTGCACATGAAGCGCTCCAGCAGCTGGACGACATTGAAAATCAGCGCCTGTTTCTGACGGGCCTGCAACAATCGCAACTGTTTACCCCCGATGCGCACAAGAAGTCGGAAGAGTTGTTTCTCGAACTTATTCGCCGCTTGCCCAACTCTGCAAAGGCCAATGAAATGATGGGCTATGTCCACTGGCAAAAAATTGCAATGGGCATCTCCCATGACCGCAAGGCAGATATGACGGCTGCGCGACGCTATTCTGCGAAAGCACTGTCCATTGCAAAGACCGCAGATTCCTATTTGCTGTCGGCAATTCTGGACCTTGTTTCGCGTCAACATGACTCTGCAGTTTCCAAGATCGACAATGCCACAAAGCTGGCGCCTGGCGACGCCGGTGTTCATTATCTTGGCGGGTGGGTGAAAGCGTCCAGCGGATATCCCAAACAGGGGGTTCATTTGATGAAACTGGGAATCCGGATGCAGCCGTATTTTCCCGACTTCGTCTATCACAATATGGTGGCTGCATTGATCGAGTTGAAAGATTATGCAGAGGCAAAGAAGATTGGGGAAAGTCTGTTGGCAAAGCCGAAGATCAGCAGCCGGTTTCGTCTTGCGGGCCAAATCAGACTGGCCGCCATATCCGCCCTGGAAGGTGATCTGCCCAACGCCCGAAAATATGTCGAACTGGCACTCGATATTCAGCCAGATTACTCCGCAGCCAAATTTAAGCGAAACTGGGCCTACAAGAAAAACCAAAAATTTGTCGCAGAAATAACTGATGCACTGATACGTGCTGGACTGCCAGAATAACAACACCAAAGCTGAGCACCCACACCGATCCTGAACTTTGGTCAGGTCTCAAGTCTGTCATTGGCCTGTACAATCCGTGCCCGGGAGCTTATGGGCTATCCAAATTGAAGGTACAGCGATCTTTGGTGCACAGCACATCGCCATGCCGGCTGATCAAGCCAAGCAGAATCGAAAGACGAGACATGAGTAATTTTAACGACGTCGTGCCATCTCTGGCAAAGGCGCTGACCGAGCGTGGCTATGCGGAACTGACTCCGGTCCAAAAAGCGGTACTGAAGCCGGAAATCCGCGATTCAGATCTGCTGGTGTCAGCGCAAACGGGGTCAGGCAAGACGGTGGCTTTTGGCATGGCGATTGCCCCAACGCTGCTGGGAGAAACAGATCATCTGTCCAAGGCATCAACTCCCTTAGCATTGATCGTTGCTCCAACACGTGAACTGGCGCTTCAGGTAAAACGCGAATTGGACTGGCTTTACGCTGATACCGGAGCCGTGATCGCCTCATGTGTTGGTGGCATGGATATCAGAACCGAACGACGGGCGCTTCAACGTGGAGCGCATATTGTGGTTGGTACACCGGGCCGATTGCGCGATCATATCATGCGTAACGCGCTGGATACGACCCAACTCAGAGCGGCCATTCTTGATGAAGCAGATGAAATGCTGGATCTCGGCTTCCGCGAAGATCTGGAATTCATCCTTGAAGCAACGCCCGAAGAGCGACGTACGTTATTGTTTTCTGCAACGGTTCCAGCGCCGATTGCGAAGCTTGCCAAACTCTACCAAAACGATGCGATACGCATATCAACTCAGGAAGAGAAACAACAACACGGCGATATTGAATACCGGGCTTTGGTGGTTGCTCCGCGAGAGCGTGAAAACGCCATTGTCAATGTGCTGCGTTATTATGAGGCAGAAAATGCGCTGGTGTTCTGCAACACCCGGGCGGCGGTCAATCATATGGTAGCCCGTTTTAACAACCGCGGATTTTCGGTGGTGGCCCTGTCCGGCGAGCTGAGCCAGAATGAACGTACTCATGCCCTGCAAGCCATGCGAGATGGCCGGGCGCGGGTTTGCATTGCAACAGACGTTGCCGCCCGCGGTATCGACCTGCCAAAACTGGAACTTGTGATTCATGCCGATTTACCATCGGATCCGGAAACCCTACTGCACCGAAGCGGCAGAACCGGCCGCGCCGGACGCAAGGGGGTAAGTGCCCTGATGGTCGATCAAAAGGGGCGAAATCGCGCCGAACGACTGCTGCGAGCCGCCAAGATCAGCGCATCCTGGGCCAATCCACCATCTGCTGATGCAGTTATAGAGCGGGATGAAGAGCGGATGCTGGCCGACCCGATTTTAACAGATGAAGTGCATGGTGAAGAGATTGATGCAACTGCGCGCATGTTGGCCAAGTTCTCGCCTGAGCAGATTGCTGCGGCATTTTTGCGCTTGAGCAAGGCCGGCAAATCGGCACCCGAGGACATTCAGGCTGTTTCTGTAAGTGCACCCTCGCGGCGGGAATTCGGCGATTCCAAAACTTCCGGAAAACGCAAAACCGGCAAGTCCGCTCGGGAATTTGATCAAAGCCTTTGGGTGACGATTTCGGTGGGACGCAAGCAAAATGCCGAGCCGCGCTGGCTCATCCCATTGATTTGCAATGCCGGCAACCTGTCGAAACCGGATATTGGCTATATCAAGATTGAACAGAACCAGACACATGTGGAGCTGGATGCAACTCAGGCTGACCGCTTTCTTGAGTCGATCGGCCCAAATCTGACATTGGAGAAAAACGTCCGAGTCGATGTGCTGGACGGCAAGCCGGATTTCGACAGCAGTGCCAGATTTGGTAAGCCCCGAAAATCGGGGGAAAAAAGATCGTCCAAACCGCACCGGGGAAAAGGCAAGACTTATACAGAAACCGACGATGGCACTTCAAAATCTGAAAAGGGCAAAAAGCGAAAGTTCAAACCCAAGGCTGCCAGTGCTTCAAAGAAACCCAAGGCGGCACCGGAAGTTTCCAAACCCAAGAAAAAACGCAAAAAGCCGAAGGTGAGAACTTAACATTGCTCGGTTTGTGTGGTGGCGCGTTTCTTGCCAGCCAATATTTTGCCGCATAAGCTGAACCCCGCGCCGTAAAATTTGGATGACCCTGTTGAGTGAACATGAGCGAAGATTAGCAGCGGTGGTCGTGACCGATGTGGTCGGTTACTCGCGCTTGATGGGGTATGATGAACAGGGGGCGCTGGCGGCGCTGAAAGTGCTCCAACGCGAAGCTATCGATCCACTGATCGCCACACATTCTGGCCGCCTGATCAAGTCCATGGGGGACGGCCTGCTGCTGGAATTTCCCTCTGTGCAGTCGGCAGTACGTTGCAGTCAGGAAATCCAGAAAGCCGTGGAGGTCAGCGCCAGGGATAGTGACCCAAATGCGGCGATTCGCCTGAGAATAGGGGTTCATCTGGGAGACGTCATTGTCGACGGCGGAGATATATTTGGCGACTGTGTCAACATTGCCGCAAGGTTACAGGAAGTGGCCAAGCCAGGCGGAATTGCAATTTCCAATCATGCCTTTGAACATCTTGACGGGCGTTCCGGTGCGCAGTTTCTAAACCTCGGTCGACAATCCTTGAAAAACATAAGAAATCAAATTGATGTTTGGTTGTGGGCGCATGACAATCACCAAACGTCGGGCTCAGAGGAAGCTGCCAAAAACATATCTTCGGAACGGCCCGCAAAACCAACCATTGCGGTTCTGCCGTTTCGAAATCTGTCCGGTGGCTCCGATCATGATGGTTTTGCCGATGGGCTGACTGAAGATCTGATAACCGCAATTTCATATTGGCGCACCTTTCCGGTAATCGCCCGCAACTCGGTGTTTTCGTTCAAAGATCGCTCAGTGAAAACCAGCGAGATAGCGAAGGAATTAGGCGCCCGATATATTCTGGAAGGCAGTGTTCGAACTGCCAGCAATCGGGTCAGAATTACCGCTTCCTTGCTCGACACGGTTCAGGAGCACGAATTGTGGTCGGAACGCTTTGACCGGGTTATTGACGATATTTTTGTTGTACAGGACGAGATCACCAGTCGGGTTGCCGCATTACTGGGGCACCAGATTGAACAAGCGGAATTGGCCCGTATATCTGCCGCCCGCAATTATGACGTGACTGCTTGGGATCTGGTGATTCAGGGAATTCCACATTTTCTCGCTTATAATTGCCCGGCCAATGCCAAGGCACGCGAACTGTTCAAACGGGCGATTGAAAGGTCCAATGACTACGATGATGCCTGGGCCTATTTGGCTTGGACGCATTCTCATGACTTGATGTTGGGCTGTGAGATTGATCGATCCCAAGCTGCTGAATTGGGACTGGAAGCTGGCAAGCGCGCAGTTTCACTGAATGAAAATTCAGCCCTGGCTCATCTCGCCTTGAGTTCAGTATATGTCTGGACTGGAGAGGCCAGAAAGGGACTCACTGAAGCGCAACGCGCGCTTGATCTCAACCCGAACGATGTTCGGGCGGCTTTTGCAGTGGGCAATCGGCTAACCCTTAACGGGGAATTTGAAAAAGGCATTGAAATCATTGAAGCGGCGATGGTGCTCAATCCAAGAGATCCATTTCGCTGGCATTATTTTGGCTATTTGTCCCGGGCGTATCTTTCTTCCAGCCGCCCGGATATAGCAACCGAGCGGGCGGAAGTGGCGGTTCAGCTGAAGCCTGATCAGCCGGAAACCCATTTTCGGTTGGCAATGTGTCACGCACATCAAGGATTGCTTGAAGACGCCCAACGCGAGCTTGCAAAAGCTGAAGAACTTGAGGCGGGATTTGTTTCTCGCCGAAAGCAATGGAAGCCATACCCCAACGAAGAACACAATATTCAAATTCTTGAACCAATGCGGCAGGCTGGTCTGTTATGACCGTCCAGTGATCGACGCCTTGTCCATCTGGATATTTACGATCCGGTTTGACAGATCCAGGTCAGGTCCTCGATCCGTGCGTCGTCGATGGCGTTCCAATCCCAGTCAATGCCCAGACCGGCCTGATTGCTTGGCAATGCCATTCCATTTTCAATGTTCAATCCGGACTTCGTAAGCGTGTCCAGCTGGGGAATATATTCAAGCCACGGAGCATTGGGTATGGCACACACCAGACTGGCATGCAGCTCCATGAGAAAATGCGGGCATATGGGGACACTGAAAGCTTCGGCCATATGTGCCACTTTCATCCACGGAGTAATGCCGCCAATCCGGGCCACATCCACCTGCAGGATCGATGCGCCCCCGCACACCAGATAATCCTTGAACTGGCTGATCGAATACATGCTTTCGCCAACCGCGATCGGTACGGAAGTGGAGGCTGCCAGTTGAGCATGTTCGAGAATATTGTCGGCCGGCATTGGCTCTTCAAACCAGGCAATATCGAACTCTTCGAGCATTCGTGCCCGACGGGTTGCTTCGGCGCGGCTGAAGGATTGATTGGCATCGACCATGATCTCGTAGTCTGGCCCAACCGCCTCACGCACCGCACCAAGGCGTTCCCGGTCCTGTGACAGGTGCGGTTTTCCAATTTTGATCTTGGACCCGGCAAAGCCTTTGGCCTTTGCCTCTACTGCGTGATTGACCAGCGCTTCGGTATCAATGTGCAACCAACCACCTTCGGTTGTATAACACGGGACACTACTCTTCGATCCGCCCAGCATCTGGAAGAGGGGCAGATTTGCCCGGCGACACCTCAGATCCCAAAGCGCGGTATCGATGGCTGCCAGCGCCAGCGATGTTATGGCCCCCACTGCGGTCGCATGGGTTGAAAACAGAAGGTCATGCCAGATGGCTTCAATCGTTTCCGGATTTTTACCAATCAGACGGGGAACCAGTGTCTGACGCAGCAAGGCCATGATTGAGGGGCCGCCCTGACCGATTGTATAGGTGTATCCAATTCCGGAATTGCCGTCGCTGTCAGTGATGCGCACCATTGGCGTTTCCTGACTGTCAAATGACTGTATTGCATCGGTGCGCCGCACTTTGGGCACCAGATCAACCATCAATATTTCTACGTGTTCAATAACGGCCATAACGTTGGACTTTTCTTCAATTGATCAGAATCAGGCAACTAGGGACCCAGTGTAGACAGGTGAAGCTGACCTTGGAAGCTCTCACTGGCGAGCGTTTGAACACTCTGTTAGGCTGCTATGCTTGATCAGGATTGCCCCGGAGAAATGATGCAAAGCCCGTACAACCAGGAACTAGAAGACCGTCTTGTTCGATACGCCGCAATAGACAGTCAAAGCGACGAAAACTCACCTTCAACGCCAAGTACAGATATCCAAATGAATATGCTTCGCCTGTTGGAAACCGAGCTCAACGGGCTGGGCGCAGAAGATGTTCAGCTCACCGATTACGGCGTTGTATTGGCCACCATTCCCGGCACGGCGGCAGAACCGGACGCGCCGACAATAGGCCTGCTCGCCCATGTGGATACGGCACCACAGTTTAATGCCACCGGTGTTAAACCACGCGTGATCAAGGGCTATAACGGGGGCGATATTACTTTTCCAGACGATCAGTCGCTGGTCTTGTCACCACAGGACCATCCCTATCTGGGCGAGAAAGTGGGCCATGACATTATCACAGCGTCCGGCACCACCCTGTTGGGGGCAGATGACAAGGCAGGAGTCGCCATTTTGATGACGATGACCCAACACTTGCTGACCAACCCCGACATCCCACATGGGCCTATTCGTATTGCTTTCACGCCTGACGAAGAGATCGGGCGCGGCGTTGACAAGCCGCTTGCAAAGGATCTGGCAGCTGACTTTGCCTATACGCTCGACGGTGGTGAAGTGGGGGAGATTGAATTTGAGAGTTTTTCCGCTGACCGTGCTGTGATCACCATCACCGGCGTGTCGATTCATCCGGGCCTGGCCAAGGAAAAAATGGTCAACGCAACCCATCTCGCCTCAAAGATTGTGCAGACTTTGCCGCAGGCGACCATGACACCGGAAGTTACCGACGACCGAGAGGGTTTCATTCATGTAACCGACATGGTCGGCGGATCGTCCCAGATGATTGTCAAACTGATCTTGCGGGACTTTGAGCTTGATGGGCTTGCGGCCAAGGGTGATCTTTTACAACAGGTCTGCACCGCTGTGGGCGCGTCGGAACCTCGGGCGGAGATTAAATGCGAAATTCACCCACAATATCACAATATGCGCTATTGGCTGGAAAAGGACATGACACCCGTCGAACTTGCCCGTCAGGCTTGTCACAGTCTGGCAATAGAGCCCATATCGGTGCCCATCCGCGGTGGTACTGATGGATCACGATTAACTGAATTTGGAATACCAACGCCGAATATTTTTACTGGAATGTAGTGTATTCACGGACCGAAGGAATGGATATCCGTTCAGGACATGGCCACCGCGACCGAGCTATGTGTGACACTTGCCCAACTGGCGGCTCAGAAGAAAGCGAGTTCGCCGCAGTCGCCATAGTCATTCATTGCTTGTGTCACATGGAAATCATGTGCACAGATTATCCCAAACCATACTGTAATCGTCCGGCGTAGAGATGATCCTGACGGAGCACGAAAAATCAATACTTAGCGGCGCATCGGGCACCGTCGGTGATCAAATGGCGATGGAGCTCGTCACCGAATCAGCACGAATGTTGGGTGCGGACCGGTTGGTAGAAATTCACTCAAGCCACATTGACGGGTGCCTCTATCACGGTGATTCAGGCGCATTATATTGCGAAAAACTGGCTGAACAGGGCGCCCGGGTCAAAGTACCTGCGACCACCAATGTGGGGGCACTTAATTTGCTCAAGCCGGATCAGTGTCGGTTGCCTGCCCATCAGCGCAAGATGGCGTCCCGTCTGATGATCGCGCATGATAAAATGGGCTGTGCACCGAGCTGGACCTGTGCGCCCTATCAGGCGGGTGCGCGCCCTGATCTGGGACAACAGGTGGCATGGGGAGAATCCAACGCCGTGGCCTTTGCCAATACGGTACTGGGCGCCCGCACCAATCGCTATGGTGACTTTCTGGATATTGCCTGCGCCATTTCGGCGCGCGCGCCCTTATACGGCCTCCACAGATCTGAAAACCGCCTCGCCAGATTGGTATTGGAGGTTGGAAACCTTTCACCCAATCTAATCCGTCAGGATGTCTTCTACGCTGTTCTTGGAGCCCTGATTGGACAGCTCGCCGGAGAAACGGTTTGCGTTGTCAACGGCATGCCCAAGGGAGCAACAGATGACCAACTCAAGGCGCTTTGTGCAGCGGCAGCCTCAACCGGGGCGGTGGCGCTGGTCCATATTGCCGGAGTTACGCCTGAAGCCCCTGATCTTGAAACTGCATTGGGTCACCGGACTGCAGAAAAGACAATGCACATCACCCGGGACATGGTGATATCGACCCGAGATGCCTTGTCGCTTGCAGAGGATGATCAAATCGACAGTGTGGCGCTTGGCAGTCCGCATTTCAGCGAAGCGGAGTGCCGCCAATTGTTGCGTCTGGCAAAGGGCGTCAATTTCAAAGTGCCGGTCTACATATGCCTTGGTCGTCACACGTTGGCGGCAATCGAAAGCAATGGTGCCGACAAAGCTCTGGTAGAGCTCGGCGTCGTGCTGGTGGTGGACACCTGCGTGGTTGTCACCCCGATCCTGCCGTCGACCCCCGGTGTGATGATGACCAATTCGGCAAAATTCGCCCATTACGCCACCGGAAATACTGGCCATCTGCCTGTATTTGGAACCTTGTCAGAGTGTGTAGCAAGCGCACAGGCAGGTCGCGTCATCCGCGATCAGACGGTGTGGTCATGACTTGGCAATCGGAAGTTCTCATCGAAGGTGAAGCACATGGCGAGGTGCTGCGGTTTGATGCGCCAATCAGCTTTTGGGGTGGCATTAGTCCCGTTACTTCGCAAGTGATACTGGCCGGGCACCCGCAGCAGGGAACAGCAATTGCCGACAAAATACTGGTAATCCCGCAAATGATCGGATCAAGCAGTTCTTCCGCTGTCATGCTGGAACTGTTTTACACAAATATGGCTCCAAGGGCATTGATTCTCGGCAGTCGTGACGCGATCCTGCCGGTAGGTGTTGTCGTGGCGCGGCAGATGGGTTGGCCAATCATTCCCGTCGTGGTTCTGCCGGAGGCGCCGTTTTTGTCTGCAGATAAAATATATATCACCCGAAATGGCCAAATCGAGAAAGACTAAGGCATGTCCAAAGACCCGTTGTTGCAGCCTTTCCAACTGAAGCACCTGACCCTTAAAAACCGGATCATGAGCACCAGCCATGAACCCGCCTATGGTGAAGACGGCATGCCAAAGGATCGGTATCGGGCCTATCATGTTGAACGGGCAAAGGGCGGCCTGGCCATGACCATGACCGCGGGATCGGCGGTTGTATCGCGCGATAGTCCGCCAGCCTTCGGCAATCTGTTGGCCTATAAAGACGAAATCGTGCCGTGGATGAGGAAGCTGACCGATCAGTGCCACGACCACGGTTGCGCAGTGATGATCCAAATTACCCATCTGGGGCGACGAGCACATTGGGGGACGGGCGACTGGCTGCCTCTCCTGTCGGCAGGAACCAAACGCGAAATGGCGCATCGTGGGTTTCCCAAACCGGCAGAGTCTTGGGATATCGACCGAATCATCAGCGATTATGCAGATGCCGCAGAACGCATGCAGGCGGCCGGGCTCGATGGCATCGAACTGCAGGCCTATTGTCACATAATCGACCAGTTCTGGTCCGACGTCACAAACGATCGCGACGATGCATATGGCGGCACTTTTGAAAACCGAATGCGATTTTCCGACCGCCTTTTGCGCGCGATCCGCCAGCGCGTTGGCCCCGATTTCATTGTCGGCATCCGGCAAACTGCTGATGAAAACTATCGCCAGGGTGGGATCAGTGAAGAAGAAGGTTTACGCATAGTCCGAAAACTGCGTGATGATGGATTGGTGGATTTCATGAATGTCATCCGGGGTCGTTGTGACACCGATCCCGCGATGGTCGATGTCATCCCGGTGACCGGGATGAAATCGGCTCCGCATCTGGATTTCGCAGGCAAGATCAAGGCTGAAGTGGACATGCCGGTCTTTCACGCCTCCCGCATTCCCGATGTCGCAACGGCCCGCCATGCTGTGGCCAGTGGTCAGCTGGGCATGGTTGGCATGACCCGGGCGCACATGACCGATCCATATATCGTTCAAAAGATCATCGATGGCCAGGAAGACAAGATCAGACCCTGCGTCGGTGCAACATATTGTCTGGACAGAATTTATCTGGGCGAAAGCGCCCTGTGCATCCACAACCCATCAACCGGTCGGGAACTTGAGGTCCCGCATCAGATCGCTCCGGCCGACAACAGCAGGAAAGTGGTGATTGTCGGCACAGGCCCGGCGGGGCTGGAGGCCGCCCGTGTCGCCGCCGAGCGGGGCCACGATGTGACGGTATTTGAAGCGGCGGCCGAACCGGGCGGTCAAATCCTGCTGGCCAGCCAAAACCCACGCCGTCGTGAGCTCTTGTCGATCATTGACTGGCGTATGCAGCAATGTCTGGATCGCGATGTTGTTTTTGTTTTCAACACCTGGGCCGAAGCCAACGACGTGACTTCTCTCGACCCTGACTGCGTAATTGTCGCAACCGGAGGCATTGCGCAGACCGATTTGTTTAACCAAGGCAATGAACTTTTGGTCAGCACATGGGACATTATTTCAGGTGATGTGAAACCAGGCTCCAACGTATTGCTTTTCGATGACGGGGGTGACCATGCGGCTCTTCAAGCAGCCGAAGTGATTGCCAAATCCGGAGCCAAACTGGAATTCATGGGACCCGACCGAAATATTTCGCCCGACGTGATGGGTATGAATTTAACCCCCTATATGCGGGAAATGCAGCCGCTGGATGTGACATTTACGATCGCCCGACGAATGATTGGAGTTAGTCGGGAAGGCAACAGGTTGATTGCTGAAATCAGCAGTGATTATCGCGAGGATCTGATCGAAAAGCGGCCCTATGATCAAATCGTCGTAAACCACGGCACCACGCCTTTGTCGGACATATACTTTGATCTGCAGCCATTAGCGTCGAATGGTGGAGAAGTTGATTACGAAGCCCTGGTGGCGGGCGAACTGCAAACCGTGTGTCGCAACGCAAACGGAAATTTCCAGCTTTTTCGAATTGGCGACGCTGTGTCGGCCCGCAATATCCACGCTGCAGTCTTTGACGGGCTGCGTTACGCAAGAGCAATTTGATCGTGCGGCTATGGGCGAAAAGTTTGGTCGTCTCCATCGCCGTCTCGAGAGATCTTCCATAACCGCTCTACCCACCCCAACCAAATCACGCTAGTCTGTCTGGATGCCAGAATTGACACTGTATGACCATCGAAGTTCAATCTGCTCCCAAATGGCGCGGCTTGTGCTGATTGAAAAGGGTCTGGATTTTCGCCGCCAAGAGATCGACATCATGGATACCAATGAGCAGTTTGAGCCTTGGTATGTCACGATGAATCCGCGCGCCGTCGTTCCCACACTTCGCATCGACGATGAGATTGTGACCGATACAATTAACATCGTGAACAGGGCTCAAACCATGACTGGGCCCGACTTGTCTGACGACGACACCGTGCAGAACTGGCTGAAGGACATCATGGCATTGCACTATGGCGTCCTGCTTTATCGAAACCGGTTGGATGCTGACGGAACAGCGCCACAGATCATTGCTCGGGGTCAATTCCTACAACAACTGGCGCAGGATCGTCCTGATCTTGCAGATACGACAAAAGCACGGCTGGAAGGAAATCGCCGATTTCAGGACTTGCTTCGAAACCCCGACCAGGTTGGACAACATCTTGATGCTACACGCGGGCTCGTGGATCGGATGATCGACGCGGTAAGTCTTCAGCCCTATCTGGCAGGCGAGGAATATTCTTTGGCAGATAGTTTCGCCACAGCGGCACTGGCGCGCCTGATAATTCATGAGCTTGACGAGTGGTGGTCCGATACACCGCTGGAGGACTATTACCAACGGATGAAGTCGCGACCCAGCTTTAAGCTGGCAGATGTAATCGACACCGGCACCGAGCGTGATCTTTGACCGGCCTAATTTGTGGAAGGCGATAACAGATGACTGATCTGGAAGAGTTGGTCGCAGGTGCAAACGCGCCGCTGACCGATGTTGAAATGAACCGGACCATCGGTTCCGGAGCACCTCAATTTGAGCTTTATCACTTCGCCTTTTCGCTTTGTTCACAAAAAGTGCGGGCATGTCTGGCCGAAAAGAATGCCGCCTACATCTCGCATGACATCAACCTTCAGATGCCGCAATTGGGCAATTACGATCCTGGATATGTTCGGCTTAGACTGGCGGCCCAATCCGATCCGGAATTTGCCACCGGATACACAGGTCGATCAAGTGTTGACACCGAAGGATTTGATCCCGCAGTCGTGCCAACTCTTGTTGATCATGAAGCTGGCATTGTGATCGTGGACAGCGTTACGATTTGCCGCCATATCGACAAAGTGACAGAACCTTTGGGAGCGCTTGTTCCGTCTGATCTGGCTGACGACGTTGCCCGAGAGCTGGCGATTGTGGATGCAACGCCTCATGTTGCGGTATTGTATGGGGCTCATCCTGATGTGGACTTCCGCCCCGAACGCCTTAGCAAGGGCATGTCGGGCGTTCATGATCGCAAAATTCAAAAGATCAAAACCGCGCGCGACATGGTCTTCGATGAACCAGCATTGGTCGCAGCTTACGACGCCAAAATTGCCAAGGAAGAGGCTGGGCGAAACTTCGTGGCGACGCCGGAATTGATGCGGGCATCAGTCAACGAAATCGTGACGATCATTGCCGGTCTGGAAGAGCGATTGGCTGATAACCGCGAATGGATATGCGGCGACCGTTTTACCTTGGCTGATGTGATCTGGGCAGTTTCGCTGTTTCGACTGAAATGGCTCGGCATGTCGTTCTTATGGGATGGCGGACATCAGCTGAATGCGAAGCCTCAACCCGGTGTCGCTTCCTACGCGGCGCGCCTGTGCGAGCGGCCCGCCTTCCGTACCGCCGCGATTGACTGGCCTGGCATCGCGCGATCGGATCATGTGTCGGAGCATTATGACGACTGATTGACAATATCGATCGATATACGATCAGGCTGACAGTCGAGTGGGTAATTCAATCAGCGTTTTCGCCGAGAAAGAAATTTAACCGAGCCGGTATCAGTACCGCCCCAGGAGTTTCAAAGGGCAGAAACTTTTTGTGCACAAAGCTCTTGATCGCCTCGATATCCTGCGGCCCACCTTTGTATTTTTTCAACACCCGAGCCGCTGGTCCAATATTGGAGGCAAGCGACGCCACCCGTTCCAACGGGCCCGGATGGGACAGGGTCACCACCGTCTCTTCACCGACGACGTTTTGAAAACCAGCATCCTTTAACAGGCCGGTGACACGCGCGATATCCTGAAACGCCAGCGGGCCGGGTGCATGTGGGTCGGAGGCGTCCATCGGGCCAAGCTGGTCAACAGCACCGTTTCGCGGTTCTTCAAACCAGGGATTGCCGGAGATGTTCGACCATGCCGCGACAACCATACGCCCTCCGGGCCTCAAATGCTCGCGAATGTTTTTAAATGCGACCACCGGGTCTGAAAAGAACATTACTCCAAACCGGGATGTCACCAGATCAAAGGGAGCGTCCGGGATTGTTTCATTTTGCGCATCGACCAGGTGATACCGTGATGTAACGGCGCCTTCAACGGCGCGAGATCTAGCCTGTTCAAGCAGTGGTTCGGAAATGTCCAATGCTGTGATTGAACCGGCCGGTGCAAGATGCGGGGCAAAAGCTCTGGCGGTTGCGCCGGTCCCGCATCCAATATCCAGGACGTGTTCACCCGGTTGCGGATTGGCGCGTTGGATCAGCGCCGCATTAACGGCTTCAAATACCAGGTCCAGTTCGTTTTCGAATGTGATCCATTTGCGGCCCGGTTCCGAACTCCAATAATCTGCCTGTTGTTGATTGCTGTTCATTTGCGACGCCCCTATGCTCACCCAATGGCGATGCTAGCATGAACGGGTCGATTTGCAGAATGGCGCGAGCGGCGCAGCTATCCACCGCCGCTTCCATCGATCAGATCTGTCGACTTTACTGAAGCCAAACCCTGCTGCATGTGTTCGACAATGTGATCCTGAATAGCGTCAAGAGATGTGCCCCGTGCGAGCTCCAGATACTCAGTCGTCATGTGTTTGAACTGACCGTGGGAACCATGGGTCTTGAAATGCAGCGACATATAAATTTGCACGAGCGGCAACAATCTTTGCCATTGCGATTGCAGCAAAGCGTGCCCGGATAATTCATAGACCCAGGAGTGGAACGCCAGTTCACAATCCACTGTTTTGGCTTGATCGCCGCTGGTTTGAACTTCGATCAATCGATCGTATCGGTCGCCAAGATCCTGCAACGCTGCTTCGCTTCGCTTATTCCAGGCCAAACGAAAAGCAAATTGCTCCAATGCGGTGCGCATGGAGTATAATTCCTCCAAATCCTGAACGCTGACGGGCCGAACCCGTAATCCCTTATAGGGTTCGGAAATCAGTATGCCTCCGTCAACAAGTTCGCGGATCGCTTCTCGCAGGGGCGCTCGACTCACCTGCAATTGGGTTGACAGACTGATCTCGGTGAGCCGCTGTCCCGGCAGAAAATGCCCACCAGTGACCATCGACAATATCTGCTGCGCAACCTGTGCTCGAAGTGTTTTGTCTTCAACCGGTTTGAGAATGGCCACACCTGTCATGAAGTTCCTGAGTTCTGTTCGGCGATGAGCGCCTTATAGGCTTTGCGAATGCGATGGAACACAGGTCCGGCAGTACCTCCACCGATAATACGTCCATCAATTTCAAATACCGGTGTCTGAGCGCCAAATGTACCGGTCAGAAAAACTTCATCTGCCCCATAGGTATCGACCAGTGAATAATTGCGCAGATGAACCGGAATGCCCTCACTGCGGCACAGATCAATCACTTTCTGACGGGTGATTCCATTCATGCAATAATCACCGGTAGACGTCCAAACTTCGCCCTTGCGGACAATGAAAAAATTGCAGGCATTTGTCGTATTCACAAAGCCAAAGGGATCGAGCATCAAGGCTTCATCTGCCCCCGCCCTGATGGCGTGGTTCAGAGCTATTATGCAATTGAGTTTGGAATGTGAGTTGAGCTTCGCGTCCTGAGTAAGCGGCAACCCGCGGTGATGGGGCACCGTATGCAGACGAATTCCGCGTTCGACAACGCTCTCATCCGGTTTTGAATGTTCCGCAATTATGACGATTGTTGAACCAAACACGCTCAAATGGGGATGTTGAAAAGGCTTGCGTTTCTTGCCGCGCGTAACCATCAAACGCACATGCGCGTCAGTCTGCATATCGTTCGCTTCGAGCGTCGCCCAAACCGCTTCTGTCAGCTGATCGCGCGATAATCCAATATCCAGGTCAATATAGATTGCTGCTTCATACAGCCGGTCCAGATGTTCTTCGAGGAAGGAAAGCTGGCCGTTATACAAACGTAACCCTTCCCAGACACCATCACCGAGCATAAAGCCGCTGTCATAGACAGAGACCATCGCCTGGTCGCGGTGAACTATGTCGCCATTGACATATATTTTTATGTCGTCATTTCGATCATCTGCTGGCGCATCATGGGTCGATATTTGGGTTTCAGTCATGCGGTCCCACTGTCATTGGGCGGGTGGCAGACAATCTGCCACCCGCAATCATCATTATTTTGCAAACAGCAATTCACGCTGAATTACCGGCGATGCTTTTGGATCCAGACCAAAAGTGGTCAGGAACTCTTCATACCAGCGTTGGGTGCGACCAGTTTCGTAGTAGTACAAGATCGTATGGCTGATCCAATCGCGAAAGGTCTTGTCTGCTTCACGTCGTACCGCGATGGATGACGGCGAGCTGAATGCCGGAGTTGGAATGACAAGTTTGCCGCTGCCGAACTTCTTGCGCGCCGCAAGCAGGGGCGGATGAAACAACGATACAGCATCAACCCGGCCGGACTGAAATGCCGCCAGTGCCGCTCCGTTGTTTGGAAACCGCTGAATATCGGCATTTGGGATGTTACGTGTCAGGAACGCATCCATGCTGGTTGCCTGTGGCACAGCCACTTTCACACCGGCCTTGTTGAGATCGGACCATTTTTCTGCCGCAAGGTCGTCGCGCGCCAGAACCGCTAGCGAAATGTAGAGCAGCGGCTGGAAAGGATAGTCCACGACCATCGCCCGCTTCGGAGTCGCGTCGAGGAACATCATGTCAATCTTGTTGGCTTGCAGCGCTGCAATTGCAGTGGCCCAGGTCACTTCAACCGTTTCCAGTTCAACACCCAGCTCATCGGCCATCGATTGGCCCACCGATACAATAAGACCGCTGTCCCATTTCCCGGTGGTTGGGTTTTTGGAATACCACGGCGGAGCCTGGGTAACGCCCATGCGCAGCTTTTTACTAGATTGAATCGTCTCCCAGGTGGACTGAGCATTTGCCGTAGAGATCGACGCCGCCATTATGGCCGACAGGGCCACCAGGCTTGCGGCAATCATGCCGATTATTTTCTTCATGGGTTTTCTCCTTCTCCATTTAAATTTGTCGTTTGTATCAATCAGGCAGTTTGAACAGCGAGTGTCCGTCGAGAAACTCGCGCATTCTCTTTGTTTTCGGAGCCTTCAGAACCTGCTGCGGCTCTCCCTGTTCCAAAATCGCACCATCGCTGAGGAACAGAACCCGGTTCGCCACGTGATAGGCAAAACCAAGTTCGTGGGTCACAACCAGCATGGTCATGCCTTCTTCAGCTAGTTGCCGCATGGTCTTGAGAACTTCACCGACCAGTTCCGGGTCGAGCGCCGATGTCACCTCATCAAAAAGCATCACGTCCGGATCCATGGCGAGGGCGCGGGCGATTGCGACCCTTTGTTTTTGGCCGCCGGAGAGCCGCGCCGGATATTCAAGAGCCTTGTCGGCAAGGCCAACCCGTTCAAGTTGGGCTCGCGCCTTGTCCCTGGCCTCTGTCTGACTGCGCTTGAGAACAGTCAGCTGCCCTTCCATGACATTTTGTTCCACCGTCATATGGGGAAACAGATTGAAGTGCTGAAACACCATGCCGATACGGGTGCGCAGGGTGCATAATTCGCTCTCACGGTAGTTCATGCGACCGTTCTGCTCGCTGCCGATCAGATCGCCATGCAGATAAATTCGACCATCGCTGGGCACTTCCATGAAATTGACGCAGCGCAGCATTGTGCTTTTGCCGGAGCCACTGGACCCCAGCAGCACAATCGTCTCTCCGGCACTGACGGACAGGTCGATGCCTTTGAGAACATCCAGCTTGTCAAAGCTTTTGTGCAGGTTTTCAATTCGGACGATTTCACTCATGGCTAATCACTCTTGCGCAAAATGCGTTCCAGCACATAAGTGCCCTGAACAACGGGGTAGAGAACAACAAAGAAGATGACGGCAACCGCCGTATAGGCCTCGATCGGATTGAAATTCAGATCTGCAATCAACTTGGCCTGGTTCAATGTTTCGACGTAGGCAACAACCGAGGCAAGGGTCGACATCTTGAAGACTTCAATGCCCCGGTTGGTTAGCGCAGGCAGCACTCGCTTGATGGCAACGGGTAGGATGATGCGCCGCAGGGTTTGATTATAGGTCATGCCAATTGCCTTGCCGGCTTCCCACTGGCCCGGTTCTACAGACTGTATGCCGGCCCGGTAAATTTCCGCCGAAAATGCCATTGTATTGAGAGATATGCCCAATACCGCTGCCAGGAACGGGTTAACTTCGATGCCGGTCAAAATTGGAAAGGCGTAATAAAACCAGATGATCTGCACCAGAACAGGGGTGTTTCGAAACACTTCCACAAACGCCATGGCCGGCCATTTCAAGGCCTGGCTTTTGGCATAGCGACACACACCGACCACCAATCCACCGGCCAGTCCAAGAACAACTGTGACCAAAAATATGAACAAGGTGCCCTTCAACCCGACCCAGAGCACTGGCCAGTTTTGAAAGATTGTTGCGAAGTCCCAACTGTGGTTCATCTCAGTGCACCGTGCTTTCACCCGACCGGGCAAGTCGTCTTTCAACGGCAATTGATAATTGGCTGAAGACGAAAATCAGGACGAAATACATGACAGCGACCACGGTATAGACTTCCAGTGGCCTGAAGGTTTTTTGAGCCAGGTCGTTTGCCTGGAACATCAAGTCGGCATAGGCCACGGTGGACACCAATGTGGTGGTCTTCAGTAACTCGATGGAGCGTTCCATGAAGGCCGGTATCATGCGCTTGACCGCCTGCGGCAGAATGATCCGCTTCATCGATTGCGAATAGCTCATGCCAATCGCTTTGGCACCTTCCCACTGGCCCTTATCAATCGACTGGATGCCTCCACGAAAGATCTCGGCAAAAAATGCTGATGATTGAATGGAGAAGGTTACTACAGCCGCGATGAACGGCGTCATCCGCACGTCAATCAGGATAGGCAGAGCAAAGAAGAACCAGAACAGTTGCACAAGCGGTGGTGTGGTTCGAAAGAATTCAATGATGAAAGCGGCTATCATCGACAAGGGGCGGTTGGTTGAAAGCCGCATCAGGGCGAAGGCCAGACCAAGCGGCACGCCGAACAACAGGGCAAGCCCTGTCACCTTTAGCGTATTGAGGAGACCGGTCATCAGCAGATCAAAATCTGCAAACACCGCCAAAAAATCCCACTCGACCATTTTTCCCGCGCAATTAATTCAGTCAAATCTATCTCTGGTCAAAGCTATCACAAGATTATATGATTGTCGACAATCTTATTAAATCGGGCGGAAACCACTATGAAAAATCCCAATATTCTCTTCATCCAGGTGGACCAGATGTTGGCAACTTCGCTGGCTGCCTATGGCAATAGCTTTGCTCACACCCCCCATCTTGACCAGATCGCCGACCGGGGTGTTGTTTTTGAAACCGCCTATTGCAACTTCCCCCTATGCGCGCCGTCACGCTTTTCGATGGCAGCGGGACAATTGTGCTCGGCCATTGGCGCCTTTGACAATGCCGCTGAAATGCCAGCTTCCATTCCCACCTATGCCCACTATCTGCGCAGCTTCGGATACCAAACGGCGTTGTCGGGAAAGATGCATTTTATCGGCCCCGACCAGCACCACGGTTTCGAAACACGATTGACTGCGGATCTCTATCCGGCGGATTTCAGTTGGGTACCAAACTGGGCCGATGAAGGGGATCGCGATACAAATGACCCGCGGTCCGTGTTGATTTCCGGGCTGTGTGCCCGTTCGGTTCAGATCGATTTTGATGAGGAAGTCACTTTCAAAGCGGTGCGCCACATTTATGACATGGCGCGTTCGGCGGATGACCGCCCATTCTTTCTCCAAGTCTCCTACACGCACCCCCACGAGCCCTATTTATGTCGTCAGGAATATTGGGATCTGTATGAACATGCCGATATTCCGCTTCCTTCGGTCCCGCCAATGCGGGAAAACCAGCATGATGCCCATTCGGTACGCTTGCTGAAGGACTTTGGCATGCTGGATTTTGGTTTCGAGGAAGCTGATGTGAGGCGTGCCCGGCGGGCCTATTACGGATCGATATCCTATCTCGATGAATTGATCGGCAACATTCTGGCGGCACTTAAATCAACCGGCATGGATCGCAATACGGCAATCATCTTCACCTCAGACCATGGCGAGATGCTGGGGGAACGTGGCATGTGGTTCAAGAAACACTTCTTTGAGCCATCACTGCGCATTCCGCTCCTAATGTATGCGCCATGGATCAAACCACAGCGGGTGTCGGAGTTCGCTTCGCTGGTTGACCTCTTGCCGACATTTAACGGCCTGGCCCAGGGGTCTGTATGGGAAGCTGAAGTAGAGCCACTGGAAGGCGATGATCTGACGGCCTTGCTGGATCGTGGCAATCCGGAGCCAAGTCGCGCCATCCATGCCGAATATCTGGCCGAAGCCACACTGGCGCCGATTTTCATGATCCGTCGCGGCAGGTACAAATTTGTCAGCTCATCGAAAGACCCGGCATTGCTGTTTGATGTTGAAACCGATCCTGATGAACTGACCAATCTGGCCGGCGAACAGAGCTTGGCGGGTGTGGTTAAGTCGTTTCAAGCGGAAGTCGAATCCAAGTGGGATGAGGAGGAAATCACCGTCCGCATTCTGCAAAGTCAGCAGCGCCGCCGGTTGATCCTGAACGCCCAGAAAAATGGCCTCCCGCCGCGCTGGAACCATGGTGAGGAACCCGGCGATCAGGTCGTCTGGTATCGCGGAGACGGGGGCTACAATGAATGGGCCTTCGACCATCTCAAACCGGTCGGCGAAGATGGTTGATGTTGGCCCTTCTCGCCAGGAGAAATGCATAAATCCGGTGTCAAGATAATCGTCAGTCGACTGGCGTCCAGATCATCGGAACAAAATCATCCGACACGCCTCAGACCTCCGCTTATTGGCAGGCGGTGACGCCACCGTCGATATAGATCGTCTGACCGGTCACATAACTGCCCGCGGGAGCCGCCAGTGCCAAGACCTGCCCAACCACTTCAACAGGATCGCCAATGCGGCCAAGCGGATTGCGCTCGAGGATGAAATCGCGAAATTCCTGACGTTCCAGATGCGGTCGAATCCGGTCGGACAGAATAAATGTCGGGGCGATGCCATTGACCGTGATATTGTGCCGGGCCAGCTCCATCGCGTGCTGTTTGACCAGCATGACCAGCGCTCCTTTTGTTGCGCAATAGGCCGAATATCCGCGGTTGCGCAGCGCCAGTTGCGAGCGCACTGACGCCAGGTGGATCTGCCGTCCGCCTTTCCCCTGATCGATCTGATGTTGGCCAACGGCCTGAGCCAGAAACATTGCCGAACGCAAATTCGTCTCGTACATGGCGTCAAATGTCTCGGGCGTAACATCACCAAAGGCCTGTTCGTGATTGACCCCAACACAATTGATCAGCGTATCGATCCCGCCAAACTCCTGCGCCACCTGATTGGTGACGGCTTCGATTTCGTCGGTGTCGCGCGCATTTAGGGCAAATCCCAGAGCCTTGTATCCGGCATCGCGTATTTGCCGCGCAAGCGCTTCAGCCTTGTCCAATTTGGGTCCTGCGATCGCGACACTGGCTCCGCGTTGAGCAAAGCCCCATGCGATGGCTTCGCCGAGTGCGCCATATCCACCGCTTATGATCACCCTTTGCCCGGCAACATCGAATAGATTCTGCAGGGCTGCAAGATCAACGTTGGGAGTGATGGTTTCGGAGAGACTCATGCTGTAATATCCACGCCCGCGGCCACATAAACACTTTCCATCAAACGCAAAGTTTGCAGGTTGTCTAAGCGATCTGTTTCAAACGCTTCACCTGTACGCACGCCTTCAACAAAACTCCGTGTTGCAGTATCAAAACACTCTTGATAACGGCCCAGCAGGTCGACCTCGACAGTATTTTGCTCATCGCCAACCAGAAACACCCGATTATAGTCCATGATGATCGTGCCACTGGACCCGATCACTTCCAGACGATCACCATGCAGGTCGGGGTAACCGGGAGCACAAATGCAGCCGTCGGCCGTTGCGATCAACCCGGCACTTCCCTCCATCAGGATCGATGCAGTGTCTTCGCCCGGCAACCCGGTAGCCAATCTGTTCAATCTAGCCGCAACAACTTTCAGCGGGCCGGCAATGGCACGGCACACGTCAAGATGATGGATCATGGTTTCAAAAACCAGATTGCGACGAAATGATTTCAGGTATGGCTGCCGTTCAACCAGAAATGGCTCCTGCCCCTCACGCGGGCACAAGCCGGATCCGCGACAGGCCATGACAATATGTTTTACTTCCCCTATCCGCCCCTCATCGATCCACTCTCGAACGGTCATGTAGTGAGGTCGAAACCGATAGTTTTCATGTATCATAAACCGCACGCGGTCGCCGACGTAGTCAATCAGGTCTTCCGCCTCGGCAACCGTCTCGACCATTGGTTTTTGAAGAATGACGTGGACGCCATGATCCGCTGCCATCCGGGTAACTGCATAGTGGGCTGTTACTGATGCGGCAATATCAACCAGCTCAAATCCACCATCTGAGAGCATCGCGCCAGGATCATCATAGACCCGCGCAATACCAAATTCTTCGGCCCTTTTTTCCGCACTATTACGGTCAATATCGCAGACCGCGACAATCTCTATCCCGGCTGTCTGCCAGGCCCGCAGGTGATACAGGCTGATCATTCCTGCGCCGACAAGCGCGGCCTTCATTGTCCCGTCACTCATGTGTTTTTCCCCCAATGGCCATATCCATAAAACCAGACGCTGCCGGATGGTGAAGTTGTTTTGAGCGAATGAGAAATTCCGCGTGGGATTCGAACAAGATCACCGGGCTGGCAGTCGGCGGATTCAATCCCGACACTGATGGTCAAATTGCCTTGCGCAACCAGCACATATTCATCAGTGCCATGCACAAAATCATTCCATTCCTGACCCGGTGGGTCCCGAAAGATGCCGAAGTCGAAACCTTCCTGGCGCCACAATTCCTTCACTTCGTTCTGATCGATTGGTGCAGAAAACGCTGCCTTTTCAAACGTTCCGGTCATGCTGCACGAGCCTCCAACAAATCGCCGAGATAGTCGCGAGCCGGCTGGTAGTTCAAGATATCTTCATAACTTGAATGCTGGGTGACGACACCTTTTTGCACAAAGATAAACTGCTCACAGATTTCCTGCAGAATCTCCAGATGGAAGCGCTCATTAGGGTGGACACACAAGAACACCAACCGTCCCTGGTTTCTGAGTTCGCGAAAGAAATCAAGCATGAAGCCTATATAGCCGTCCTGGGTGTTGAACTGCGGCTCATCAAACAGATGCACCTGCGGGTAGTCAGAGCCGGACCGCTGCAACATGAAATTGGGCTTGAGTGACCGGAAACTTCGAACCTGATAGGATTGATGATAGTGGATCGCCAACCGGTCGCGTTGATCGGTGCGGATCTTGTGAATATCCTTGCCCTGAACACGAACCGTACCACCTGTTGGGCTGTTTGAGCCTGTGATCAGTTCAAACAGTGTGGTTTTTCCCGATCCATTGGGCCCCATCATGCCGACAATCGAGGGTTCTTCAATCTGAAAGTCCGCCTTCAGGGAGAAGGTCGGCGTTCGATCGAAACGACCTTTGAAATAGGTTTTTTGCAAATTTTCCACGCTCAACATCGCAACCATATTACATTCCAATCAGCTTGCGACGCAGTGGCGCATTTTCCAGCAATTCAGATGCCGGCCCTGAATATTCTATCCGGCCGCGGTCCATGACATAGGCCCGGTCGGATACTTCAAGCGCCGCGAGCGCGTTCTGTTCGACAATCAATACGGCGATGCCGGCCTGCTTCAGACGGATAACTGTTTTCATCACGTCTTGAACAATTTTCGGTGCCAACCCCTGGCTTGGTTCGTCCATCAGCACAAGTCCGGGCGACCCCAAAAGCGCCCGCGAAATGGCCACCATCTGCATTTCGCCACCGGAGAGGTTTTCACATTCGCGGCCCATCAAATATTCCAGTGCCGAAAATATCTCGAACATTTCATCTATCTGCCAGGATCGGAACCGGGTCTTTTTTATACCAATCTGCAAGTTCCGCGCGACGGTCAATGATGGAAACACCCGGCGGTCGTCAGGCACCCAGCCTATCCCCATCCGGGCAATTTCATAGGTGTCTCTTCCGGATATTTCCTTGCCATCAAATGATATCTGGCCATCGCGCGGGGCGCTGAGGCCGAGAACCGAGCGCAAGGTGGTGGTTTTCCCAGCGCCGTTAGGACCAAGCAAAGAGACAACTTCGCCTTCTCCAACCTGAAGTGATGCATCAAACAGTGCCTGAGTTTCACCGTAATAGGTGTTGATGTTTGAAACACTGAGCATCAGGCAACCTCGCCAAGCGCGGAGCGCTGCACCCACTTGTTGGATTGAAGTTCCTTTGGTGCTCCTTGGGCAATCACCTGACCCCAATGGATGACCGATATCTGATCGGCCAGTTCAAACAGAAAGTTCATGTCATGTTCGATCATGACGATGGTGTATTTCTTGCGCAGATTCTTGATCAATTCCGCAAGTTGCCGTGTTGCTTCGGCCCCCAGACCCGATGTGGGTTCATCCAAGAACACGATGCGCGGGTTGGCGGCGAGCGCGACACCAATTTCCAGCGCTCTTCGATTGCCATATGAGAGCGATTGAGAAGGTTGCCATTCAAGGCCCTGCAACCCCACTTGCTGAAGGATCAGGCCGGCCTTTTGAAGGAACTCGGGGTGGGTAAACACTTTGCGGTTTAGGCGTGCGTAGCTTTGGCGAAATTCCGGCAATGCCAGAATAATGTTCTCTACTACCGAACTGTCGTCGAACAGATTCATCAGTTGAAACGACCGCGAGGCCCCCAGACGCGCAATTTTCTGTGGCGACGCACCGGTAATGTCCTGACCGTCAAACAAAATTGAACCGCGGGTCGGTCTGTGATGGCCGGTCAGGCAATGGAAGCAGGTTGTCTTGCCAGCACCATTCGGGCCCATAATCCCGCTGATCTTGCCCTCTTCAAACGAAAGCGAAATGTCCTCCAACACCACCCGCGAGCCAAAGCGTTTATGAATGTTTATCGCTTCAAACAGTGCCATGGTCACGCCTCCTTCGCCAAAGGCTGCGACGACGGCGACGGCGCGGGAGCCTTGCCAGAACCGAATTTGAGATCTGATAACAGTCCCGCCAGGCCCTCTGGCTTGAACATCACCATCGTCACGAACATCAACCCATACCAAAGCAGCCAGGTTTCCGTGATCGAGCCCAGAAAATCACGGGCCAGGTAATAAAGGACAACACCAAGTACAGGTCCCCAGAAATTGACCAGGCCACCGCCGACAAGCACCATCATCACGATCAGGCCTGACTGGTGCAGGCTCATTGTATCGGGATAGGCACTTTCCTGCGCCATGGCAAACAGGCCACCCGCCAAGCCTGCCAACATTGCTGATATTGTGAAGGCAGCCAACTTGAACCACCATACGTCGTATCCAATGAAAGCGGCACGGGTTTCGTTTTGGCGGATCGCCTGAAGTATCCTGCCAAACGGTGCGTTGACGGTGCGCCAGCTCAAAATGGTCACCAATATGGTCAGACTGGCGACCAGAAAATACAAAGCCCGGTTGTCGTCCAATTGCCATTGCGTAATACCCAGATCAAGCGCCGGACGGGGGATGTTGAGCATGCCGTCCTCACCACCTGTCAACCAATGCAGCTTGATGGCGGCGAACCAAAAAACCTGTCCAAAGGCGATGGTCATGAGGGCATAATATATGCCACGACGATGCGACAGAAACAGCGCCACCAGAGCACCAGCCAGGGTTGCGGCAACCATCGCTGCTGCCAATCCACCGAATAGACTGACCCCGACATTGTGCTGAAAATAGCCAAATGCATATGCGCCGATCCCCAGATAGGCGCCGTGCCCAAATGAATGCAGACCCGCATAGCCAAACAGCAGATTGAAACCCAGCGCGAAAATGATCCAGATGGCTATCTCAATGCCAAGATATTGGTACAGGCCAACCGCCTCGATCCAGAATGGCAGGCTAAGCAAAAGCACCGCAAAAACCACGATTTGCGGAGTGATCCATTTGTCGCAATTGGAACTGACTTGAGAAAGCGTGGTCATGATCAGTTCTCCAGCGCGCTTTTCTTGCCGAACAATCCACGCGCCCTGAAGCCGACGACCAATATCAGCAAGATATACATCGACATCATTGACCAGGCTGAAGCGTAGGCTCCGGTAATGCCAACCGATAGGCCAACCAGGATGGCTGCAACCACTGCACCCCAAAAACTGCCGACACCACCCAGTACAATGATCAGGAAAGCGGGCATCACAACATCAACGCCGACATGCGGCCGCAAGCCCCATATCGGAGCCATGGCAATTCCAGCCAGAGCCGCCAGCCCGGCTCCAAGTCCGAAAACCAACATGCGCAGCTTCGCCAGATCATATCCAAGCGCCCGGACCATTTCGCTGTCATGGGCACCTGCCTTGATAATTGCGCCATAGGGTGTTTTTTCGTAACTACCCAGCTACCCCAACCTGATGCTTTTATAGACGGCCCATCA
>JAALLE010000035.1 GCA_011087605.1 Hyphomicrobiales bacterium | reverse complement strand
ATGAACCAAAAATCATCTCTTAGGCAAAATCACTTCTCTGTCTCATGAATGCTGATGGGGAACGCTGGCGGGTTTGGATTGGAGGGCTGGCGACTGTCCTGTCGCCACAGTCAACAGGCACAATCAGCTCAATCCCTCGACGGGCGACTGTTCGGATGATCGCCTGATCCTTGCCGTTATCTCCCACAGCATTTCGCGCAGCATTGATCCTTGCGCTGACGGTGGCTTCCGAGACAATCCGCCCACCCCAGACCGTTTCAATCAGTTGGTCTTTGGTCACCAGCTTGCCGGCATTTTCCACCAGCAGACGCAGCAGGTCGAACACCTGTGGTTCTATCGATACAACTTCGCCATCGCGGCTGAACGAATAGCTGTTTGTATCCAATATGCAGTCAGAAAAAGTGTAGCGCATGGGCGAGCTTAATTTTGGCGAATTCCAGCTTGTCGATGTGAACTGAAGAAAAACAAAGGGATTCTCAAGCTACTCTAAAGACCTTCTTCAAGCAAAGGCTGGTAGATTGGTCATGATCAAGTCACTGCAATCAGGAGAAGACCCATGACCACGCACCCGCCTTACAAGACTGTGAGCAACGGATCCATCGACTATGCTCATTACATCCAGCACAGCCACCAGATCCGCAGCAATAACGCTCATTCATTGCTCAAGCTAATCTGGCGCTGGGTAGCAGAGAATTTGATGCTTCAATCAACCAAACCCGACCAGCCGGTCGAGAATGCAGCCACCTCGCGGCCAATAGCCATTGCCGGGACGACTTCAAATCCGGCACGACCCGATTCCGCTCGTCACAATGACCATGAACAAGTCTACAGTGAAATTCCTGCTAGGCGTGAATCACCCTGCCCTGTGAATCCATCACGCTTTCATGCATCATTTCCGACAGAGTTGGGTGCGGGAACACTGCGTCGATGAGGTCTTGCTCGGTGGTTTCCAGATTCATTGCCACCACAAAACCCTGAATTAATTCAGTCACTTCTGCACCCACCATGTGAGCGCCAAGCAATTGCCCGGTCTTCTTGTCAAAGATGGTTTTGACCATGCCCTCCGGTTCACCAAGCGCAATCGCCTTGCCGTTACCGGCGAAATTGAAACGGCCGATTTTGACCTCAATTCCGGCTTCCTTTGCGGCTTTTTCAGTCAGCCCAACGCTGGCGACCTGCGGATTGCAATAGGTGCAACCAGGAATCTTGGCTTTGTCCATTGCATGCGGGTGTTTTCCAGCAATTGCTTCGACGCAGATCACCCCCTCGTGCTCAGCCTTATGGGCCAGCATCGGTGCACCAGCCACATCACCAATGGCATATATGCCCGGCACATTGGTTTTGCCATAGGGATCCACATTGATGATGCCACGGTCGACGGCAACGCCCAGCTTTTCCAATCCCAAATTTTCAGTATTGCCAACAACACCGACAGCTGAAATCAACCGGTCTGCGGTTAATTTCTCGATCTTGCCGTCCTTGGTCTCCACATGGGCGGTGACGCTGTTGGCGGCTTTTTCAACTTTCGAAACCTTGGCCTCGAGCAAGATCTTCATGCCCTGCTTTTCAAAGCGTTTTTGAGCGTGTTTGGCGATTTCATGGTCTTCAACGGGCATCACCTGGGACATCAGTTCAACCACAGTAACTTCAGCCCCCATGGAGCGATAGAAGGAGGCAAATTCGATGCCGATGGCGCCGGACCCCATGACAATCAGTGATTTCGGCATGGATTTGGGAACCATTGCCTCAAAATACGACCAGATCAGCTTGCCGTCCGGCTCAATGCCCGGCAATGCACGCGGTTTTGCGCCTGTTGCTACAATAACATGCTTGGCCTGATAGGTGCCTTCACCCAGCACGCCTTTGGGCACCGGGTGTTGCGGCTCGACGATCGGCTTGGAAGATTTTGATACCTTCACCTCGCCGGGTTTGGGGATTGATGCTTCGCCCCAGATCACATCGATCTTGTTCTTTTTCATCAAAAAGCCAACACCACCATTGAGTTGTCCGGAAACGCCGCGCGAGCGCTTGACGATCTTTTCCATATCAAAACCGATATCGCCCGCAGACAGGCCAAAACTGTCGGCATGTTCCATATGGCCATAAATTTCGGCAGACCGCAGCAATGCCTTGGTGGGAATACAGCCCCAATTGAGACAGATACCGCCCAGATGTTCGCGTTCAACAGCGGCGGCTTTTAAACCCAGTTGCGCCGCGCGAATGGCTGCAACATAGCCGCCGGGCCCGCCACCAATGATCAATACGTCATATGAATTTGCCATGGAAAATACCTCACGTCACAGGCGCTGAAAGCAGCAACCAGTTTTGGGTTCTTGATGTTTTGTTGAACGGAATAAAAGCACGCTGATCGCGCTGCCGAAATCCACGAGAATGATAGAGCGCCATTGCTGGCATATTTGAATCTTCTACGACAATGCTGGCCTGCCCGGCCTTGCCTTTGGCGCGTTGCAAACAAGTATCCAGCAGGCGGGCACCGATGCCCCTGCCCTGCCAGTGTTGATAGACGGCAAGCCAATCCACCAGCCAGTCGCCAGCAACACTCTCAAACAATTGGCGGATCGGCTCAAATACCGGCTCGCTGGAAGGCGAATGTAATTCTTCATCGTCAATGACCACATAGCCATTCACCCCGCCAACAACTTCGGCGTCGTCGCCCGCAGTTACGGCGACGCTGGCCTGTTTCCAGCCGGAGCGATACGTCGGATCGGCCATCGCCTGTTGCGCCAGTTTTTCAGGATCGCCCGCTCCCAGTGCCCTGGCAGTTTTTTGCCAATACCATTGGGTGAAACCGTGGCTGGCGACGTTATCCAATCGTGCCAAATCTGCCGCATCCTCTTGCAAAGCTGGTCGAATGTTCACTTCAACCATGATTTATCCTTGTCCTTCAACGCAGCACACGCCATAGGAGTTGGCAGATTTTCGGCGGACAATGTCACAATGCAATTTTTCCAGTCCTTCTACAGTCTCGGCTATTCCGGTGTGGTGCTGCTCGTCACCACGTTGTTTGTTGCCGCGATGGCCTTCAATGGTCTGAAGCTGCAGCAAAGGCCTTGGTGGCTGAAAGCCCTGTTTTTATGCATCTTTGCAATCCTGTTCGTGCTGGCAACCAATTATCTCGCCAGTGAGCGTCAGATCATGATGGACGCAATCCGCGATGAAGGCGGCCTGAAACGAACCCAGGATCGCTGAACCCATCACACCAACATGCTGAGCGGGTTTTCAACATAGCCCTTAAACGCAGCAGCAAGTTGCGCCCCAAGTGCACCATCAATTGCCCGGTGATCAAACGCAAATGTCGCCGCCATGACAGTGGCAACCGCCAGTTCATCACCTTTGACCACAGGCCGCTTTTCTCCAGCACCAATGCTTACGATAGACGCGTGGGGCGGATTGATGATCGAGGTGAATTCCTTGACACCAAACATGCCCAGATTGGAAACAGCGGTACATCCGCCCTGATATTCTTCCGGTTTCAGTTTCTTCGACCGCGCCCGTGACGCCATGTCCTTCACTTCGGATGAAATTGCAGAAAGTGACTTCAGTTCGGCCTGACGAACAATCGGTGTAAACAACCCGTCCTCCACCGCGACAGCGACACCGACATCGGCATGTTTGTGGAACAATCGATCCGTGGACGTCCAAGATACATTAGCCATTGGAACGGCCTTCAAGGCCAATGCCATGGCTTTGACGATGAAATCATTGACGGAAATCTTGTACAGCGGCTTGTCGTCGCCATCTTTGGGCGCACCGGCATTCATCTGGGAACGAAGCGACAGCAGCGCATCCAGTTCACATTCCATGGTGATGAAATAAGACGGTATCGACTGAGTGCTTTCGGTCAGCCGTTCGGCAATAACCTTGCGCATGCCGTCATGCGGTTTTTTCTCAATCGAATCTGCATCATATAATTTCAGTACGGTGGCGTCATCCATGCCAACGGACAGGGCTGCTCTACCTGCGACTGCCGCCACTGGTTGGGCTGGTTGGGCGGCGGCACCACCTGCGGCGGTTGCTGCATCAACATCGGCCTTGACGATTCGGCCATGCGGTCCACTGCCGGCAATCAAAGAAATATCCAGACCGTTCTGTTGGGCAATGCGACGCGCCAGAGGTGTTGCAAAAACGCGTTCACCGGAGTTGGCAACAGTCGCTGGAACGACTGCAACGGCTGCCGGTTCTGGTGTTGGTGCAACTTCAGCGGCAGCAACGGCAGGTGCTGGCGTCTCCGCCGTTACCACTTCCCCCGCTGCCGCCGCTGGTGCCGCCGCAACATCTCCAGGTTCTTCGCCGTCTTCGGCCAGAACCGCAATCACAGCATTGACCTTAACACCCTCGGTACCTTCGGCAACCAGTATTTTCGCCACGACGCCTTCATCAACGGCTTCAACTTCCATCGTTGCCTTGTCGGTTTCGATCTCGGCAATCACATCACCGGCGGAGACATTGTCTCCCTCCTTCACCAGCCATTTGGCCAAGTTGCCCTCTTCCATTGTTGGAGAAAGGGCGGGCATTGTAATATTCGTACTCATAAGTCATCTCCCCGCGCATGCATCTGGGGTTCAAGGTAAATCGGGCCACTGTCCTCGGGGCCATCATCATAGGCTTCAATCGACCAGGACCGGCTGTTCAATATGCCTGCCGTTATGGTGATCACATTGTCATGGGCCGGCGTGGCGTTGGCAATTGCTGCCAACAGGGCCTTTTCGTCAACCGCAGTCTCTACTGCCTGCTCCGGTGTCAGGCGTTTGTTTGCCCAACTCTCCAGCGCCTCAATCGACACGGCAATCTGGTTTGCACCTGAGGGAATAACCACCGCACCGCGAAATTTATCCCAGCTCGCGTGTCGCACGTCCAAGGCAGGAAAAGCGCTCACTTGTAGGTCACCGCTCTGGCGGCTTCGACAATCTCTTCCACTGACGGCAAGGCCAGTTTTTCAAGATTGGCAGCATAGGGCATTGGCACATCCTTGCCGGTGACACGAAGCACCGGCGCATCAAGATAATCAAAGGCCTCCTGCATGATCTGCATGCCGATTTCTGCGCCGACACCCGATTGCGGAAAGCCTTCTTCAACAGTGATACAGCGATTGGTTTTCTTGACGGACTCAATCACCGTTGCCATGTCCATGGGGCGGATGGTGCGCAAATCGATGATTTCTGCATCAATGCCCAGTTCGGCCATCGCAGCAGCTGCGTCGATTGCATAACGAACCCCATGACCAAACGAGACCAATGTGACATCATTGCCGGATTTGTGAATCCGGGCCTTGCCAATGGGCAAAACGAAATCATCCAGCGCCGGAACATCAAATGACTGGCCATAGAGGATTTCATTTTCCAGGAATATTATCGGGTTAGGATCTCGAATAGCCGCCTTCAACAGCCCTTTCGCATCGGCTGCACTATAAGGCGCGACAACTTTCAAACCCGGAATATGACTGTACCAGGCTGCATAGCACTGACTGTGCTGCGCCCCAACGCGGGCCGCTGCGCCATTGGGTCCACGGAACACGATAGGCGCTCCCATCTGGCCGCCAGACATATAAAGCGTCTTGGCAGCAGAATTGACGATCTGGTCAATCGCCTGCATGGCAAAGTTGAAAGTCATGAATTCGACAATCGGCTTCAATCCGGCCATCGCGGCACCGACGCCAATACCGGCAAAGCCATGTTCGGTGATCGGCGTATCAATGACCCGCTTGGCACCAAATTCGTCCAGCAATCCCTGGGTAATCTTATAGGCGCCCTGATATTCTGCGACCTCTTCGCCCATGACGAAAACGTCTTCATCGTGACGCATTTCCTCAGCCATCGCATCGCGCAGTGCATCGCGCACTGTAGTCGACACCATTTCGGTACCTTCAGGGATATCCGGATCACTGGCTGGTTTCACCTCGATGGGGGTCGGTGCTGCAGCAACAGGTGCCGCTGGCACGGTTGCAACCGCAGCAGCTTCCACCACCGCAGCAGCTTCCACCACCGGAGCCGCCGCCGCCTCGGGCTCAGCAACTGGTGCGGCTGCAGCGGCATCGGCGCTTTCACCATCTTCTATCAGAGCGGCGATGACGGCATTGACCTTCACATTTTCGGTGCCTTCTGCAACGGCAATGCGACCGACGGTACCTTCATCAACGGCTTCAACTTCCATCGTCGCCTTGTCGGTTTCAATTTCGGCAATCACGTCACCGGCAGCGACCGCGTCACCTTCTTTGACCAACCACTTGGCCAATGTGCCCTCTTCCATTGTCGGAGACAGGGCGGGCATGAGAATATCTGTGGCCATGATTACGCTCCCACCTCAATCAACACATCTGTATAAAGTTCGCTGGCATCGGGTTCGGGATTGGTCTGGGCAAATTCAGCAGCCTCAGCAACAATTCCGCGCACTTCCTTGTCGATAGCTTTCAACTCGTCTTCGGTGGCCCATTTCTTTTCCAGCACCCGCTGTTTGACCCGTTCAATCGGATCCTGTTCGGCGCGCATTTTCTGCACTTCATCCTTGGTGCGATATTTCGCCGGGTCGGACATGGAGTGCCCACGATATCGATAGGTCTGCATGTCGAGAATAATTGGCCCCTTGCCCGAACGGCACCATTCGGTGGCCAGTTCACCGGCCGCCTGCACGGCACGCACATCCATGCCATCGACCTCAATACCGGGGATGTTGAAGGAACAACCGCGCCGGGAGAATTCGGTCAGAGCCGAAGAACGATGAACCGCTGTGCCCATGGCGTAGCGGTTATTTTCAATCACATAGACGACGGGCAGGTCCCACAGCTTGGCCATGTTAAAGCTTTCATAGACCTGGCCCTGGTTTGACGCGCCGTCCCCAAAATAAGTCAGGCAGACATTGCCGTTTTCCCGGTAGCGGTTGTTGAAGGCCAGTCCGGTTCCCAACGAGACCTGCGCCCCTACAATACCGTGCCCACCATAAAAATTCTTTTCCTTGGAGAACATGTGCATGGAACCGCCTTTGCCGCGGCTATAGCCACCTTCGCGACCGGTCAGCTCTGCCATCACACCCTTGGGGTCCATATCACAGGCCAGCATATGGCCGTGATCGCGATAGGCAGTGATCACCTGATCACCCTCAATCAACGCAGCCTGCATGCCGGTGACGACAGCTTCCTGCCCAATATACAAATGGCAGAATCCGCCGATAAACCCCATGCCATAGAGCTGGCCGGCCTTTTCTTCAAAACGCCGGATCATCAACATGTCGCGACAGGCTTCGAGCTCACGTTGTTTTGTATAATCCTTGGGAGCCGGCGTTTTGGGCCCGGCTTTCGACGTCGTTGACTTCGATGCTGCTGATTTTTTGGTTGTTTTGGCTTTGGCCACGGGCACACCTTTACACGAATTGGTTCAGGACCAGATAATCGGGCGGCTGAGATGCCCGCCCCGTTTGTTCCCCCAAACATATAGCGGTGGGCAAATATCGCAATGTCAAAAACGCATAGCTAGATTGCACGTAGTGCATTGAATAGTATGCACTAAACGTTGATTAACTGGATTTCAGTTAATTGATCAATTGTGGATAAAGAGCACGATTTCGTCTTCGCGGACCATGTTCAACTGAGCACGCACATGCTGGTCCACCATGTCTTTTTCCAAGGTGCCAGCACGCAGCAGTTTCACCCGCTCTTCAAACTTGTCGCGTCGCCTGGTCAGTTCGGCCAGTTCTATCTTTAGTTCAGCCATGCGGGTTTGCATGGCCAGATTGGCACGGATGCCATACTGACCATTGAACGCGTGAAAGCCAAAATATCCAACGATGACAAGCGTCGCCAGCGGCGCAATAAAGCGCGCAAGCGTCCGTCGTTTGCGTCTGCGTAGAACCATCTGCCAACCATGGCGGATTCGCAGTTAATGAATCGTTAGCGCCGCAACACTGACCGGCCAGCAAATTCAGCCTGTCCGCCAAGTTCTTCTTCAATGCGCAACAATTGATTGTATTTCGCCAATCGGTCCGAGCGTGACAGGGAACCGGTTTTGATCTGTCCACAATTGGTGGCAACGGCAAGGTCGGCAATCGTGTTGTCTTCCGTTTCACCGGACCGGTGAGACATGACGGAAGTATAGCCAGCCCGGTGTGCAGTCTCCACCGCATCAAATGTTTCGCTGAGCGAACCAATCTGGTTGACCTTGACCAGAATTGAATTGGCCACACCCATAGCAATTCCATCCTTCAATCGGGTCGTATTGGTGACGAAAAGATCATCTCCCACCAATTGACAGGTCTCGCCGATTTTGGTGGTCAGGCTTTTCCAACCGTCCCAGTCGTCTTCGCCCATACCATCTTCAATTGAGATGATGGGGTATTTGCCAGCCAGTTCTGCCAGGTAGGAGGCCATATCTTCGCTGGACAGAGAACGCCCCTCACCTTTCAGCTCATAAAGACTATTTTCGAAAAACTCGGTTGAAGCCGTATCGAGCGCCAGATAAACATCCTCGCCAGGCTTATAGCCCGCCTTCTCGATTGACTGCATGACAAAATCCAGAGCTTCAGGTGCAGAGCCGATATTTGGGGCAAATCCACCCTCATCGCCGACATTTGTATTGTGACCAGCAGCATGCAGGCCCTTTTTCAACGTATGAAAAATCTCCGCCCCCATGCGCAGGCTTTCACCAAACGATTCAGCCCCAACGGGCATGACCATGAATTCCTGAAAATCAATCGGATTGTCGGCATGTTCGCCGCCATTGATAATATTCATCATCGGCACCGGCAAAACGTGAGCAGATGGTCCGCCAAGATAGCGGTAAAGCGGCGCACCGGCTGTTTCGGCGGCAGCTTTGGCAACGGCCAGCGAAACCCCCAAAATGGCGTTTGCTCCAAGGTTTGACTTATTGGCGGTTCCGTCCAGCTCGATCATCGCGTGATCGACGGCCAGCTGATTTTCAGCCTCCATGCCGCAAATCGCATCATAGATGTCCGAGTTGACGCCATTCACCGCCTTGGTCACACCCTTGCCCATATAGCGGGTTCCACCGTCACGCAGCTCGACTGCCTCATGGGCACCGGTTGACGCGCCAGATGGTACTGCTGCCCGGCCAAACGCCCCATCTTCAAGCAAAACGTCAACCTCCACGGTCGGATTGCCGCGGCTATCGAGGATCTCGCGGGCATGAATGTCGACAATAGTGGTCATTTTGGTGGCTCCAATAAATAAGTTTGGCTGTTCATAGTGCAGCTGTGCGTCAATTTAAACCGATTAAATGCCCGGAATCATGGCCGGGCCGTCAATTTTTGTCTGGATGCAATACAACCGCGATGAGGCTGTGACAAACAGCTTGTCACGGGCCGGGCCACCAAAGCAGAAATTTGTCGACTTCTCCGCAAAGTTGATCACGCCGAGATCGGTTCCCTGCGGGTCAAACAGGTGCACGCCATTGGGGCCATTACAAAAGATGTGGTCGGTATTGGTCACCTTCATCCCGTCGGGCACCCATTTGCGGCCTTCCTGCTCGCCTTCAACACGCGCCCAGACCTGATCGCCAGAAAGGCTGCCATCCTCAGCGATATCAAACCGGCGAATACAAGGATCAGCGCTGTCGTTGACAAACAACACCTTTTCATCCCGGGACAAGCACAGGCCATTGGGTTGCCTGAAGTCATCAACGACGCATATCAGCGTCCCGTCCGGATCGAGACGGTAGACGCCCTGAAAATCCAACTCGCAGTCGCGCGGAATGCCAACATCCTCACGAATACGGCCAAAGCTTGGATCGGTGAACCAGATCCGGCCACGGCTGTCCACCACCACATCATTGGGGCTGTTGAGCGCTTTGCCCTGATAATGGCTGGCAAGTGTCGTCACGACGCGACCTTCATGATCGTGTCGGACAAGACGTGAGGTGGCGTGTTCACACGTGACGATTTTGCCATCGCAATCGAAAAAATTGCCATTGGCCATGTTGGAGGGGCGACGGAAAACATTCAGTCCATCGCTTTCGCTCCAGCGGTATTGAATGCTCGATACGATATCGGAGAATACCAGCCAGTGTTCATCCGGATGCCAGATCGGACCTTCGGTAAACACAAACCCGTCGGCGACTACCTGCAACTCGGCATCTTTTGCAATTATATCGAAAAACCGCTGGTCTCGAATTTCAAACTTTTCCATCACGCCACCATTTTCGCCAACTGAGTTGTGATCACCGCCGCACCACGCAATCTTTTGTCTGCGGTCGGATAGTCCCGTGACAATACAATTGACTGATCCGGCCTGATCTTTGCAAGGCTTCCCTGCTTGCTGATCCAGCCAATCAGCTCCTCAGGATTTGCAAATTCCTTGTTGCGGAAATGTAAAACCATGCCTTTGGGACCGGCATCAAGCTTTTCAATGTTGGCGCGGCGGCACAGGGATTTGACAAAGACCACTTTCAACAGATGCTCAACCTCTTCCGGCAGAGGTCCAAACCGGTCGATGAGTTCTGCCCCAAAAGCATCAATATCTTCAGCAGTATCCAGTTCTGCAAGGCGTCGATAAAGGCTCATGCGCAGGGTCAGATCAGGAACAAAGCTTTCCGGGATCATAACCGTCACACCAACGGTGATTTGCGGTGACCATTTGCCTTCAATCTCGGCTTCACCGCCGTCTTTCAATTCAGCAACCGCCTCTTCCAGCATCTGCTGGTACAGTTCAAAGCCAACTTCGCGCACATGACCGGATTGTTCATCTCCCAGTATATTGCCAGCGCCACGGATATCCAGATCGTGGCTGGCAAGTTGAAATCCAGCCCCCAATGTGTCGAGCGACTGCAGGACTTTCAGGCGACGTTCGGCCGTCGGCGTCAGGATTTTGTTAGGTGGCAGAGTCATTAAAGCATAGGCACGGGTTTTTGACCGCCCGACCCGACCGCGCATCTGATAGAGCTGGGCCAGGCCAAACATGTTGGCTCGGTGCACAATCATCGTATTGGCAGTTGGAATGTCCAGACCGGATTCAACAATCGTGGTGGAGAGCAGAACATCATAGCTACCCTCATAAAAGGCGTTCATCACGTCTTCCAGCTCACCCGGTGGCATTTGTCCGTGGGCCACAGCGACCTTGAGTTCTGGAACATGCTCTTCCAGCCATTCCTGACGCCCTCGTATGTCGGACAGGCGCGGACAGACATAAAAACTCTGGCCACCGCGGTAGCGTTCGCGCAACAGAGCTTCGCGGACAACAACCCCATCGAACGGTAAAATGAATGTCCGCACTGCCATGCGATCAACCGGTGCCGTGGTAATCAGCGACAATTCGCGGACCCCGGTCAGCGCCAGTTGCAGGGTTCGGGGGATCGGTGTGGCCGACAGGGTCAGCACATGCACATCCGCCCGCAATTCCTTCAACCGTTCCTTGTGTTTGACCCCGAAATGTTGCTCTTCGTCGATGATCAACAGGCCGAGGCGTTTGAATTCCACCGAATTGCCGAGCAAGGCATGGGTGCCAATTACGATATCGACGGAACCATCGCGAATGCCGGACTTTGCTGCGGCAAGCGCCTTGGAACCAACAAGGCGCGAAGCCTGTGCAACATTGACAGGCAACCCGTGGAAACGTTCTGAAAATGTTTTGAAATGCTGACGCGACAACAAGGTGGTCGGCACGACAACCGCCACCTGCTTGCCAGACATGGCGGTCAGGTAAGCTGCCCGCAACGCCACTTCCGTCTTGCCAAACCCAACGTCTCCACAAATCAAGCGGTCCATCGGACGGCCCGAATGCAGATCATCAATTACTGCTTCAATGGCGTTTGTCTGATCATCGGTTTCCTCATAGGGAAACTTGGCGGCAAATTCGTCATATACCCCGTCGGCCACTGAAATCGGCTCTGCACGTTTCAGCTGACGCGCCGCTGCAATCGCGATCAACTGCCCAGCCATTTCGAGAATGCGTTTCTTCAGTTTGGATTTGCGCGCCTGCCAGTTGGCCCCACCCAGCCGGTCCAGCATGACTTCGGTATCGCTGTTGCCGTAGCGGGACAGCAATTCGATGTTTTCGACCGGCAAAAACAGTTTGTCGTCGTTGTGATAACGCAGTTCCAGACAATCATGGGGCGCGCCCGCAGCCTCAATCGTCACAAGGCCCTGAAAACGACCAATACCGTGATCGACGTGAACGACGATATCTCCAGCGGAAAGGCTGGACACTTCCGACAGGAAGTCGGCTCCCTTCTTGCTGGCCTTGCGGCGTTTGACCAATCGGTCGCCGAGAAAATCCTGATCGCCAATGACGGCGAATTCATCGTCCTCAAATCCCGATTCGATACCCAGAACCGCCAGCGCCGTTGTGCCAGGTGACAATTGCGCCACTTCAGCCCAATTATTGGCCTTTTGAACATTGGTCAGGCCATGTTCATCCAAAACCTGCACCAACCGGTCCTGGGCGCCGGCGCTCCAGGATGCGATAATGACTTTCTTTTTCTGGCTTCTCAGTTCCGCAGCATGATCGCTCAACGCCTGGAAAATGTTGACGTTTCCCGCACTACGCTCAGCGGCAAAGTTACGCCCCTGTTTTGCGCCCAGATTGATCACTCGTTCGCCCTGCACAAAGTCAGGCGCTTCAAAGGGAGACAAGGAAATCTTGTTGCCCTGCTTGAGACCCAGATCAATCTGACTGGTGGTCAGATACAATGTGTCCACCGCAACCGGCTTGTAAGGCGCCGCGCCGCCGCTGCCATCGCCATCCAGCCCGCGCTCCCGGGCTTCATAATGATCGATGATCTGGGCTTCACGTTCTTCAATGGCTTCATCGACCAGGTGATCGACAAACACCGTCGCCTCGCCGAGATAGTGAAAAATTGTCTCCAATTCATCGAAAAACAACGGCAACCAGTGCTCTAGCCCAGCATAGCGGCGGCCTTCGCTGACTGCCGCATAAAGTGCGTCGTCGCGGGTCGCTGCTCCGAATGTTGTCAGATAATTGGTTCGAAACCGTGCAATCGTCTCGGCGTCCAGCGTCACCTCGCTCATCGGCGACAATTTCATCTGCTTCAGCTGGTTGGTTGTCCTTTGACTATCCACATCAAAAGACCGCAGTGATTCCAGCGTATCGCCAAAGAAGTCGAGGCGTACCGGTCCATCGGTTCCGGGGGCAAACAGGTCAATAATACCACCGCGCACGGCATATTCCCCGGCATCCCGCACGGTCGGGCTGCGCTCATAACCATTGCCATTCAGCCAGCCGACAAGACCTTCCGTATCAATCTGCTGACCCGGACGAATATCCCGCACATGCTGCGCCATATACTCTCGCGACGGCAATTTTTGCATCAACGCATTGGGCGTTATTGTTATCAATCGGGGACGATCACTTGCCTCGCCTGTCGCCAAGTTGGCCAGCGCCGCAATGCGTTTTGCCAATGCATCATTGCTGGGAGACACCCGATCATAAGGCAGACAATCCCAAGCCGGTACGTGCAACACATCCGCCCAGGGGGCAAAAAATTCAAACGCGGCTTCAACATCCGCAGCCCGTTGACCGTCGCGTGCCACAAACACCAGGCAGGGAGCCTTCTCCTGCCGGGATAGTTCTGCCAGTGCTTCGGCCAAAACAACTGTTTCGTAGCCGTCCGGCACACCGCCAACGTTTATGTTGCCCGGCTCGGTCAGCCAGGGTTTCAACTTGCTCAATGCACTTGTTGTCATGACTGTCCCAGATGAAACTGCCGGATCTTGCGGACAATCGAATTGTCAAAATTTTCAGGCACGTCGATCGATCCTGACAACCATTTATACATATCTGGGTCAGGCAATTGCATCAGCATTTCAAATTCCGCCAACTCATCTTCGCCCATATCCGCAATCGCATGATTTGCGTAGGTGCCGAGCACATAATCCATTTCCCGCATCCCGCGGTGCCAGGATCGAAACAATAGCCTTTTTCGCCGGTCATCCAGACCAGCACTGCTGCGCATCGCCTCGCTCACATAACTCTCCGCAGGATTGCTTTGGTCCGCTTCTAGAACTGTTCTGGTTCAAATGGAAGACTTGAAGCCAGAAGCTTCGGCAGGCATTGTCGCCCGATGCGACCCACCCTGCTCAATCCGCTGTTTTCTCCGGTCACCAGCCTGACCGGCATCGGCCCAAAACTCAGTATTGCTCTGACGCGCCTGCTACGCGGCGGCGGCGGCGGCGGCGATGGTATCGAACAGGCCGTGGTTGGCGATCTGCTTTTTCATTTGCCTTCGGGACTTATCGACCGGCGCAACCAACCCACCATCATGGATGCCACCGAGGGCACATTGTCGACGATCAAAGTTCGAATTGACCGTCACCAGCCATCGCCAAGGGGCAATCAACGGGTACCTTACCGGATATATGTCCACGATGATTCAGGTGAAATGGCGCTGGTTTATTTCCGGGGCCAGTCGCGTTGGCTGGAATCACAATATCCAGTAGGCGAAACCCGATTCGTCAGCGGCCGACTGGAATGGTTCAACGGGCGCGCCAATATGATTCATCCCGACTACGTGGTGTCGGAAGAAAATTTTGATGACCTGCCACTGGTCGAGCCGGTTTATCCGCTCGTATCGGGCGTGTCGCTGAAAATCATGCACCGTTCCATCGCCAACGCGTTGGAGGCCTTGCCAAAATTGCCTGAATGGATCGATGCTTCGCTGTTGGCCAAACATCACTGGCCATCTGTCGAAAACGCTCTGGATCAGGTTCACCATCCCCGCGACGAGCTGGATATCTCGCCTCAGTCAACTGCATGGAAGAGACTGGCCTTCGACGAGTTGCTGGCGGGACAGCTGGCGCTGGCACTGGTGCGCAGCAAGATGAAGAAGAGTGCCGGCAGGTCCTGGCGGGGCAATGGCAGCAAGCAGCAAAAGATTTTAAATGCCCTGCCCTTTGCCCTGACCGGTGCTCAGCAAAGGTCGGTCAAGGAGATTCTCGACGATATGGCCATGCCAGAGCGCATGTTGCGGCTGCTCCAGGGGGATGTCGGGTCGGGGAAAACGATTGTTGCGCTACTGGCTTGCGCGACAGCAATTGAAGCTGGTGGTCAGGCAGCACTTATGGCACCCACCGAAATTCTGACCCGTCAGCACTTTGCCACCATACAACCGCTGGCGGAAGCAGCCGGTATCCGACTTGCGGTGTTGACCGGCAGGGAAAAGGGCAAGGAACGAGAGGCCATTTATGATCAACTGGCCAACGCCGAGATCGATCTGGTTGTCGGTACTCATGCTCTGTTTCAGACCAATGTGGTCTTCAAGAATCTCGCAATCGGCATCGTTGATGAACAACATCGCTTTGGTGTCCATCAGCGTCTGGCGCTGGCCTCCAAGGGAGGGGGGGCAGATATTCTGGTGATGACCGCCACGCCAATCCCGCGCACGCTCGTATTAACGTATTTTGGAGACATGGACGTATCCAAGCTCGATGAAAAACCTGCCGAGCGCTTGCCGATTCAAACCAATGCATTGCCGATGGAACGACTCGACGAACTGATCGACCGGGTGCGCGGGGCCGTCGGGCGCGGCGAAAAAGTCTACTGGCTCTGCCCATTGGTTGAGGACAGCGAGGAACTGCCCATCACATCGGCTGAAAGCCGTTATAAATCACTTGAACAGCTGATGGGACAAAATGTCGGACTGGTCCATGGGCGGATGAAGTCTGCTGATAAAGATGCAGCAATGCTGGATTTCAAGGAGGGCCGGACCCGCGTTCTTGTGGCAACCACCGTTATAGAAGTCGGCGTCGACGTTCCCGATGCGACCATCATGGTCATCGAGCACGCAGAACGTTTTGGCCTTGCTCAACTGCATCAGTTACGGGGCCGGGTCGGGCGCGGAACTCAATCGTCCACCTGTCTGCTGCTTTATAAAGCTCCGTTGGGGGAAATCGCCCAGGACAGAATAAAAATCATGCGCGAAACTGAAGACGGGTTTCGCATTGCCGAAGAAGACCTGAAACTGCGTGGCGAAGGTGAAATTTTGGGGACAAGGCAATCGGGAACACCGGGATTTCAGATCGCCCAGATGGAACATCACGCGGAGCTGTTGGAAATGGCGCGCGACAACGCCCGCCTGATTTTGAATGAGGACGCGGAACTCACAGGCCCGCACGGAGACGCTTTGCGTCACCTGCTTTATCTGCACTCCAAGGATGAAGCGGTCAGGCTGTTGAGAGCCGGTTAGATACGTTCGAGAACAGGCTTATTTTTTACCGTTGGCCCGGGCGCGCTTCTCCAGCGCCTTTTTCTTTGCTTCGCCAAACTCCGGCGCAACCAGCCCTGCAGAAATTACCAGTTTGGCCGCTTCTTCAACACCCATGTCCAGAGGAACAACATCTTCAACCGGCACAAACAGCAAAAATCCTGATGTCGGGTTCGGTGTTGTCGGCAAAAATACACTGACGGTCTTACCGGTTGGTTCATCAAGTTTCGATTGAACTTCTCCCAGCGTATCAGTTGCCACAAAAGCTAGCGCCCAGATTTCGCGTCTTGGATATTCCACCAATACGACACTTTGAAATGAATCTGAATCTTCGCGAAACACGGTTTCAAATATCTGCTTCAGCGCTGAATAGATGTTGCGCACCAGCGGCATCCTGCCCAGCAGGTATTCCCCGTAACTGATGATCGAGCGGCCAATCAGATTGGCTGTCAAAAATCCAACTGTGGTGATCACGAAAACGGCCACCAGTACCCCAAAGCCGGGAATGGTGAACGGCAAATAGGAATCCGGATTATACAGGTCCGGCAGATATGGCTTTACCCAGCCATCAACCCACTCGATCAAGGACCATGTGAGATAGACGGTGATTGCCAGCGGCGCACAAATTACCAGGCCGGTGAAAAAGTAGTTTCTCAACCGGGTGATGTAGTGTGGTCTCGGGCGTTTTTCGGGATCACTCATATTACTGCTTTATAACTCGGGCCAACACAATTATCGCCGCCCGCTTAATTGGCCCCCTGCCCGAAAATTTGCAAGGACAATTCTATTCAACAGTAACTGATTTGGCCAAATTCCGAGGTTGATCAACGTCTGTGCCCATATGAACGGCCGTGTGGTAGGCGAGCATCTGAATCGGCAGTGAATAAACAATCGGCGTTATGATCTCCGGCATTTCCGGCATGACAATCACTTTGGCCTCATCCATACCAACTTCCGCTGCTCCCTTGGGATCGGTGATCAAAATTATGTTGCCGCCCCGCGCCGCGACTTCCTGCATGTTGGAGACCGTCTTTTCAAATATCCGGTCGTGCGGCGCGATCACGACAATTGGCATTTCTTCATCAACCAATGCGATGGGGCCGTGCTTCAACTCCCCTGCCGCATAAGCTTCCGCATGAATATAGGACAATTCCTTCAATTTCAGCGCACCCTCCATAGCCAGCGGATAGTTGGTGTCGCGCCCCAGATAGAGCACGTGCTCTTTATTTGCCAAAGAATGCGCCAGTTCCTTGATCTCGTCTTCAAGTTTTAAAACTTCATTGGCATAGCGTGGCGTCTCAGCAAGCGCCCGAACCAGTTCCTTTTCCTGCGCTTCATCAATGTGGCCTCTTTGCACACCGGCACCTATCGCCAGTGATGCGAGTACCGACAACTGGCAGGTAAATGCCTTGGTTGAAGCAACACCAATTTCCGGTCCCGCCAGAGTCGGGAATACGTTGTGGGAGGACCGCGCAATCGTACTTTCGCGAACATTGACAATAGCTGCCAGTCGTTGACCGCTTTCTTCACAATATTTCAATCCGGCCAGCGTGTCTGCCGTTTCACCGGACTGGGAGATAAACAGTGACAAACCGTTTTCCGACAATGGCACTTCCCGATACCGAAACTCCGAAGCGACATCGATATCAACCGGCAAACGCGCATAGCGTTCAAACCAGTATTTTGAAAGATACCCGGCCAGATATGCGGTTCCACAGGCGGTGATATTCAGCCGGTCAAGTTTGGAAAATTCGAGTGGGTTTTGAGTATCACCCATATCTCTCAGCGCAATCTTTTCTGCGTTGAAATCAACGTAATTTGCCAGAGTATGGCCGATCACTTCCGGCTGCTCATAGATTTCCTTGATCATGAAGTGACGATGATTGCCCTTGTCCACCATCAGCGCGGAGCCGACCGAAGTCTGCTGCTGTCTGCTGACCGTTTGACCGCTGGTATCAAAAATCGCCAGATCATTTCGACGAATGATCGCCCAGTCGCCGTCTTCCAGATAGGTGATGCGGTTTGTAAATGGCGCCAACGCCACCGCGTCGGACCCCAGATACATTTCACCTTCCCCATGGCCGATTGCCAAAGGTGGTCCGCTGCGCGCCGCGACGATCAAATTGTCATCGCTGTCAAACATCACTGCAAGCGCAAACGCACCACGCAATTGTTGGATAGCCTGATGAGCTGCATCTTCCGGTGACAGACCATCCCTCAAACCTTTTTCAACCAGATGCGCCACAACTTCGGTGTCGGTTTGCGAAGAAAACTCAAATCCATCAGCCTCAAGATTTTTTCTCAGCTCGCGGAAATTTTCAATGATCCCGTTGTGAACGACCGCGACACCGGATGAGAAATGCGGATGAGCGTTGACTTCAATCGGCGCGCCGTGGGTCGCCCATCGGGTATGGCCGATGCCAATTGTGCCCGACAAAGGGGATGAATCCAGCCGCTCCTGAAGATTGACAAGTTTGCCCTCGGCCCGACGCCGATCGAGCACCCCCTGTTCAACCGTTGCAACTCCAGCAGAATCATATCCCCGATATTCCAGCCGTTTCAGCGCGTCAACAATAAGAGGCGCGACTGGTCTGGTGCCCACAATTCCAACAATTCCACACATATGCGCTTCCCCATGTAACAGCGACAACAATCCTCGTCGTCGGTAGACAGTTTCAAACCAGCGATGCGGCTTTGTGCTCTGCCATATCACCTATTGGCCAATGGTTTAGTCAAAAAAGATTTCAAATGTGCAAGGATTGCGATTATTTTTTGCTTGCTGCCTTTTGATCGGCATAGCGCTTGCGCAAACTTTTGGCTTTGCCAGACAAATTCGCCTGCTTGTTGCGCTCAATGGCCAGGCTGTCTGCCGGCACATCTTTAGTAATCACACTGCCCGCTGCGGTGTTGGCATTTTCACCAATCTCCACCGGCGCAACCAGCGAGCTATTCGTACCAATAAACGCCCCGCTGCCGATGATTGTCTTGTGCTTATTGAAACCGTCATAATTGCAGGTCACGACGCCCGCGCCAACATTGGCCTTTGCTCCAACTTCGCTGTCGCCGACGTAAGACAGATGATTGACCTTTGCACCGTCGCCAATATTGCTGGCTTTGATTTCGACAAAATTGCCGATTTTTGAGCCGTTTCCAATCACCGCGCCGGGCCGTAAACGGGCATAAGGGCCGACAATTGCACCGCGCCCGACACTGGCACCTTCCAAATGAGAAAATGCCCGTATTGTCGCACCCTGTTTAACCTGAACACCCGCGGCAAATACGATATTGGGTTCCAAAACCACATCCCGTTCAAGCAACGTATCGTGGTGCAGACAAATTGTCTGCGGTGCGGACATGGCCACGCCTGATCGCATGAATTTTTTGCGTTGCCTGTCCTGCCAAATAGCTTCGACCTGTGCCAGCTGAACCCGATCATTAACTCCCAAAGTCTCTTCTTCGGGAACCTCCACCGCTACGACGTTCAATCCCTGACTTCGTCCCACCTCAACAGCATCTGTGAGATAATATTCGCCCTGTGCATTGTCGTTGGATATTGCATCGAGAACACTCAGCATGTGGCGCGCGCCAAAGGCCATGATACCGCTGTTGCACAATGTGATCTTGCGTTCGTCTTCCGATGCGTCCTTTTCCTCCCGGATCGCGGTCAACTGATCGTTTTCCACGATCAATCGGCCATAACCCGTTGGAGTTTGCGTTTCAAAACCCAAAACAACGATGTCAGCGCCTTCTGCCAACGATTGGCGTGCCGCCATTATTGTTTCGGTTTTCATCAGCGGAACGTCCCCGTAGAGCACCACAACATCATCGTGGCCAGATTGAACCGCGTCTCGCGCTGCCAGAACAGCGTGGGCGGTGCCACTGCGCCGCTCCTGCAAATGGGTTGTGGTTTGCTGGTGATGGTTTTGCACCGATTGAGACACCAGTTCTGCCTGGTTTCCAACAACCACAGCAATATCGTTTGCCCCAGCAGATTTAGCAGTGTCCAGAACATGACAGACCATCGGTAGTCCGGCCACGGGATGCAGCACTTTAGGCATGTCAGACGCCATGCGTTTCCCCTCGCCGGCAGCGAGAATGATGGTCAGACAAGTGCGATTGGAAGAATCAACCATTTTTTAACCTAAATTTTCGCTTTGCTAGGGCAAAATTAATCCCTCTCATGCCATAAAAACCACGAAAGTCCATCAGAACTGCCTGGTCCGTTCGTGAATGGGTGATTTTTGTGATTCGTTCAATGGCAGAAGTCGAATGAAATTCAGTTTTAGATCAAATGGATGCGCGGGAGCAGATACTTGCCTGAATCTTTGAGCACCGAAGAAACAGTGATTCGCGTCGCCGCACTCAAGGCGGCCAAGGACGCGGCTGATCACATGGTAAAGAACTCGGTCCAGAAACACTCCAATTCCGTTGGCGCCTTTGCCCTTTATACCTGGGGGTCGCTGGCATTTGTCAGCGCCGTGTTTGCGACTGTCATCGGCATAAGTCCCGATGCGATAATTACCCAACCGGCAGCAATTGCCGATACAACAACCCAAGACACTGTGGTTAAGCGAGATTTTGCAAAAGTCGAAGCCGACTCAGAAGCCCTAATTGAATCTACCGAGACGCCAGCAACAACGGAGGCGGCGACGCCAGCAAGGACGGAGGCGGCGGCGGCAACATCCACGACGCAACTTCCTGAACAGACGACCGATACGGTTGAGTTAATAAAGCCAGACCTGCCGGAAATCCTGCCACCGAAACGGCAATTGGTAAAAACAAAAAAGGCTACCGATCTGGATGATCGCAGCACCGGGTCGATCAATCGTCAGGCCGAACAGATTGCGAAACCATTCGAAGAAGCCTTGAGGCCGGAATTCCTGTTTGCCGTTGATATTGGGGGGGCTACATCGGCTTCGCCACTCGTTGGGCGTTACGCAGCCATGAAACGTCGCGCACCTGATCTGTTCGAGGGTCTGGAGCCCCGAATCCAGGTCAAGGGGAAGAACCAGGATCTCGAAGCCCGACTGATTGCCGGCCCCTTTACATCTGCTACCCAGGTCGCGCAGTTCTGTCGTTCGCTGCGCCTCCGGCTGACAGTAGACTGTACAATCTCTGCCTTCCAGGGTGACATAATTCGCTAGAACCGACGACTTGCGTTGACGGGACGAAGCTGCCATGAGCACGCTTTGTGCCATTGACCCCTGAACGCGATTTGTCAGATTCCACCACTTCCACGGGCATCGCCTCTGAACGCCATCTTGCGATAGCGATTTTGCTGGTCATGCCGTTGTTCTTTTCGTCCAATATAATTTTTGGGCGGGTGGTTGCCGATCAAGTTGAGCCGTTCATACTAGCCTTCATCAGATGGTCGCTTACCGCCTTAATTTTGTTGCCGTTCGTTTGGCCGACACTGGTTCGGCAAAGACAGTTGATCGTCAGTCAATGGAGGCAAATTGCGCTGCTTGGTTTTCTTGGCATGTGGATTTGTGGCGCACTGGTCTATCTGGCGCTCGATTACACCACGGCAACCAATGGAACGTTGATCTACACGTCGTCGCCAGTTTTGATAATTTTGATTGAGTGGCTGTTTGGGGGGCGAAAAATCAGCACTCGCGAAGCGCTGGGTATCGCAATTGCGGTGTTCGGTGTGGTGGTCCTCGTCGTCAAAGGCTCTCTCGATACATTGATGTCCCTCAGCCTTAACCTTGGCGATCTGATCTTCATCGGAGCGGCATTCAGTTGGGCAATTTACTCGGTTTTGTTGAAAGCCAGATCTGTGGCCCCGCTTCAAACCTTACCCCTGTTCATGCTGATTGCGGCAACCGGCGCGCTGTTGCTGGCACCGTTCACGCTTGTTGAGATCGCGTGGCGTCAAACATTTCCGACTTCGTTGTCCGCCTGGACCAATATCGCCGGCATCGTGCTGCTGGCATCGCTCTTGGCCTTTTCATTCTTTCAGTATGGCGTGAAGGTGCTCGGCCCGTCAGTGACCGGAATTTTTATGTATTTGCTGCCGGTTTATGGCGTTGGACTTGCCGTCTTGTTCCTCGGTGAAGAATTGGCACTCTACCATATGTGGGGCGTGCTGCTCGTACTCTCGGGCTTGGTTCTTGCGACCTGGCCCAAAAAGGTGTTTCGGGAAATACGGTCGGCGTAGTCAGCCAAACGTCTGCATGACTGGGAAAGTTTCCAGCAGAAAATAAGCGAAACTCTGCATGCCGCCGGTCAGGAACAAAATTCCCGTCAACACCAGCAGTGCCCCCATCAGCTTCTCCACCGACCCAAGGTGCTTTCTGAAGCGGGAAAGAAATCGCATGAAGGATCCGGCAAATAATGCAGCCAGCAAAAATGGTACGCCGAGGCCCATCGAATAAACCCCCAGCATAAATGCCCCCTCTCCCACCGTATCCCGGGCACTGGCGATCCCCAGAATCACTCCCAGAATTGGTCCGATGCAAGGCGTCCAGCCGAAGGCGAATGCCAGTCCCATGATGAAGGAGCCAGCGACAGTTGCACCCCGCACAACATCATCGTCCACCTGGAACCGAGCTTCACGATAGAGCAGGCCAATTTTAAATAGTCCCAGAAAGTGCAGCCCCATGACGATGATGATGATGCCGGCAATGATCGACAGAATTTCCTGATTTTGGCGAACAATTTGCGAAAAGCTCGATGCGCCAGCACCCAGAGCCACAAAAACACAACTGAACCCAAGGACAAAAAATGCGGCATTTACAAGCGCTTTGCGCTGAACCTGGCGCGATTGCTTCGCATCTTGAGGAGAAATCTCCTCAAGCGACACGCCTGCCAGATAGGTCAGATACGGTGGCACAAGTGGCAAAACGCACGGCGAGATGAAAGACAGCAGACCAGCAAAGAATATACCGATCAAGGTGAGATCACCGCTCATATATTTTGGATCCTGCTGCAGCCGTAGCTTTTTGGCCGATTATGCGGCCAACCTACACGAATGCACACTCACGCCAACTCAAAAACTTGTCATAAAAAATGCAAATTCGGCAATATTTTTAACCCAACAACGCAAAGTTTGGTTGACGCTAGCCATAGCTTTGCTTAAGCAGCGTTTGTCCGGGCATTCGATGCTCCGGGAGCCCGTAGCTCAGTTGGTAGAGCGCCTCACTTTTAATGAGGATGTCCACGGTTCGAATCCGTGCGGGCTCACCACATTCTCATATTCCTGAATGAAATTAGGCGATAAGCTGATCGCATGAAATTCTATGGCAAAATGTCACCAGAATCTGCCTCGGAGCCAATCAGGTAAGTCGCTTGAAACTGCTCAGTACTCGGAGTTACTTACAGGAAGTAATACACGGGTCGACTGCCACAGCGACCGCATCAAATACCAGATCGCCAGTTATCACGACTTCCTCAGGAGCCGTAACTTCTTCTACAGGATCTTCCTCAACCACCGGATCTTCTTCAACCACCGGATCTTCTTCAACTACCGGGTCTTCTTCAACCACCGGATCTTCTTCAACTACCGGGTCTTCTTCAACCACCGGCTCGTCTTCTTCCAGCAAGTCGTCCTCAACCCCTTCATCGGCACCGTCCTCCAAATCCGGATCGCTTCCGGCTTGATCATTTTCAAACTGGTGTTGACCGGATTCCTGTGAGCCCGTGGAAACTGCAATTGGATTATCTGTCGGTCCATTGGGGGTGGTTCTGAGGAAGAAATCGAAATATTCCTGCATTTCTTGGGTCATTTTGAACGGACCGATTGGTGGCAGGCCGGGAGCCGGGCTGAATACGGCGTAACCTGGCTCCAGAATCTCAACGGTAACCCCACCTGATGTCACGGAAATTGCGCCTGAACTGTCGAGCGAATTTGCACCTCGTCCAGCACCTCGCAAAATCGTCAAACTGGCTTTTTCCAGATCAGCATTGCTGGTATCAATTCCTGCCAGTTGAGCCAGAACAACGGCGTCTTCGCCAACAAGCCCCTCAAAAAAAGTGCCTCGAATGCCGACGGAAGCACTGGGGGTTTTGATTGTCGCGTTGACCGGATTGGCCTTGCCTATCTGTCCGCTCATATAGCGGAAAGCTCCGGTCAGCACCTGTGCGCTCAAATCCCCAACCGACGTATTCGGATCATAGACGAATTCATCAATCAACAATGAGCAGTTTTGACCCACCGTGAATATTGTTTCATCCAGCAGCAAAATCTGCAATGCGCTGTCGTCTTTGGTTTGCACTTCATCGTTAAGCTGAATACTGCTGCGCACTTGCGCTTTGCGTCGAGCGCCTTCGGTCAGTACATAAGCCGTTCCTTGAACAGACGACGCGGTTCCAACCTGTGGCGCAGCAAAACTCGGGCAGATACCGCACAGCATGAATATCGTTGCCAGAGCAGAAATGTTCCGAACCAGTGGTCTTTTCCGGCTTACATTTTTTTGTGGAAGGGTCATCATTTGTCTCTCCTTCCCGCTAAAAAGTTGTGCGTTTGATAAACATCAAATCAACACTGAAATTATCGATATCGAGGTCTTCGATGGACGAATTTTGCTGGTGATATGTGGCACCGACCTGGGCAACAATACCGCCCAGTTGATCAGGCAGGTCGATACCGGCCAAAATCGTCGACAATGGAGCACCCGTTGATGCTCTGACGCGAAATACATCATCTTCACGGGTAATTGTGTTGGAATAAAACGTGTCGGGCTGATCATACTCAGTGCGCGCAAAGCTTGCAGCCATCGTCACATACCGCCCCATGCCCAGAAGCTTTTGGGCGGCCAGGGACAGTTTTCCGGAATCATAGGAAAACCCGTCAGACTCAGCCTCTTTGGTCTTGAAGTCGGCTCCCGCATAGACGGTCATTGAATCGCTTGGTCGCCACCGGAATTTGAAGCCCCCTCCGTATTTCCAACCATCGCGCAGATCACCGACCGCCGAATAAGATGTTGTTTCGTAATCCTGATAAATGCTTTCGGCATTGAGCATCAGGGTTACCTGAGAATTCAATGTCCAGGAGGCATCCAGACCACCGCCGAAGCTGGTACGAAACCGCTCCTGCTGTAACCAGACTGACGAATAGGAACCATAAGGTGTGATACTGCCATCTTGAAAGTGCAGTTTCGCTCCCGCCCGTGCCCGGCTGTGAATCAGATCGGCACGGTCGATGTCGAAAAACTCTCTCAAGTGACCGTTGGTCTGTACAAACAGATAATCCCGACGGCCATTGTTGAGATCGGCCTCAATTCTAAACCGCGATCTGGCCGCGAAGGCAAAATCACTATCACTGTCTGCACCGGTCGACGCTGTTACGGCGTCCGACACCCGTCCTGGATTGGTGTCGTAACGACCACCAAGGCTGAACCGGCTTGTAATGCGCAGCGGTTGGGACTTTTTGACAGCCCGCGCCAGATATTTTACCCGGTCGGCCTCCTGATCCGGATTGAGGCCACGACCCTCCAGGATTTCAAGCTCACGAATAGCTCCCGACAAATCGTCCAGGCGATACAAAACAATTCCATAAAACAGGCGCACGGAATCCCAATTTGGGCGCTGCAGCAACAAGCGCTCCAGAGCAGCAGCGGCCTGCTGCAAGCGCCCGGTGACCACCTGCTGACGGGCGTATGTGAGATTTAGTTGTGCATCATCAGGAGCTGCGAGAATCTGTTCGTATGTTACCGGCGCTGCCCGCGCAGGCGATGTGACCAACATCGCAGCCGTCAACGTGGCGCTCGCAAATAGAGTAAAAAGCGCACGCTCTGCGCGGATACACCTCAACTGATTCAACATGTTCTTTCCACCTACCAGGAAAGTATTCAATTACAAGCCGAATGCAGGCGCGCCCGGTACAGGGCATTCATTTACCCCATCGGTCAGGAAAATTGAATTGGTGAATGCAAAAACCGTTCAATTTTGTTCAACCGTGTCATTTTCGACGCAGTTGGGCAGTCGACCCAAATTGAGCAACAAGTGCGCCGGTAATGCATGCCGCATTCTTCCAGGAAGCAGGCGCACACATTACCGGGCGTAAATATAATCTACATATTCAGAGACTTAAGATAGGCGATGACATCCGCCCGGTCCTGTTCTTTCTTCAATCTGAAGGCCATTTTGGACTTGGCTTTCTTGTTTTCCAGCTTTGCCCGCAGAAAGTTTTTTGGATTAACGAGGTAGTCAAACAGCTCTTCTTCGCTCCAGACCAAACCGGCTTCGCCAGCGGCGGCTATGCTTTTGCCGTATTTAAACCCATCAAACGATGCCGCCTTGCGGCCAACCACGTCTGTCAGCGGGGGCCCGACTTTAATTTTCGCCCCCTCTCCAATATTGTGACAGGCGGCGCATTTTTTGAAAACCTTTTTGCCCTTTACTGCGTCGCCAGCAGCATGTGAGTCAGCGTGTGCAGTGGTCGTGACCACAGCAATTGCCAGCGATGCAGCAAGGCGAAGTGAGCGATAAAACATTCCTGTCTCCTGAAGAGTTTGTGCCAATTGGCCAATACCTCTCGCGAGTTGCAGCTTCGGTCAAATCACAACATTGCTAGGGATGAGTGAAGACCTGCCTGCAATGCGCCGCATTTTGACTTTAGCCGGTGTCGCAGATGACCATCTTGCCAGTCACCGCCGTCTGCGATATCCCGTCTTTTGACTTCCCTACCCCTGTTGTGATGATCAACACCGCAATTGATCAAGATAATCACGGTTGGAAAACATAAAGTTGACTTGGGTCAACGTGAAATCTTCTGGCGTTAGTTACGACATTGGTTAGGTTGGGTCGCAAACAGGAACTGGAGCAATTCTGTGAATTTTGAGGATTATTTCAAAAGCGAGCTGGAAGGCTTGAAAGAAGGCGGAAATTACCGCATTTTTGCCGATCTGGAGCGCCAGAAGGGCAAATTTCCAACGGCGACTCGCTACGATGTCGACGGGAAGTCTTCGGAAGTTACTGTCTGGTGTTCCAACGATTATCTGGGAATGGGCCAACATCCTGCGACCCTTGACGCCATGAAAATAGCGCTGGAGCGTTGCGGAGCCGGTGCCGGCGGCACGCGCAATATTTCGGGGACCAACCACTATCACGTGCTACTGGAGAAGGAACTGGCCGACCTTCACGCCAAATCTTCCGCCCTGTTGTTAACATCAGGTTATGTCGCCAACTGGGCGGCCTTAACGACACTAGCGTCGAGAATTCCCGGCTGTGAAGTCTTCTCCGATACTGACAACCACGCTTCTATGATTGAAGGAATTCGCCATTCCAAAGCACCAAAACATTTGTGGAAACACAATGATGTTGAAGATCTCGACCGAAAACTGAGCGATGCCGATCCGGCGGTGCCCAAACTGGTTGCTTTTGAATCGGTCTATTCAATGGATGGCGATATCTGCCCTCTCGGCGAGATACTGGATGTGTGCGAGAAACACGGCGCGATGTCCTACCTCGACGAAGTGCATGCTGTGGGCCTGTATGGACCCAGGGGTGGCGGCATTTCCGAACAGCTTGGCCTTGCAGATCGGGTAACCGTCATACAGGGAACGCTCGGCAAGGCCTTTGGTGTAATGGGGGGCTATATTGCTGCATCGAGCAATCTGGTTGATTTTGTTCGATCATTTGCTTCCGGTTTCATATTTTCAACCGCCCTGCCCCCTGCACTTGCCGCCGGAGCCACTGCTTCAATACAGCACCTGAAAGTAAGCGACATGGAGCGGATGCGGCAACGCAAGAACGTTCGCCTGCTGCGTCAAAAGCTGGATGCAATCGGATTGCCGCATATGGATAATGAAAGCCACATCGTGCCGGTCATGGTTGGTGACGCCAAAAAGTGCAAATTCATCTCCGATTTGCTGCTTGAAAATTATGGCGTCTACGTCCAGCCGATTAATTACCCAACGGTGCCGGAAGGCACAGAACGCTTGCGGATTACCCCTTCTCCCTTACATAGTGAGGAAGATATTGATCATCTGGTCAATGCACTGAGCGAATTGTGGGCACAATGCGCGCTCTCGCGAGCTGTGGCTTAACCGATCAAGCCAGCAGCGCATCAATTTATCGGGCAACAGCTATGCTGAACGCAGATTCACGTCATCCCTCAAAGCTGTCTGTTAGCACAGGCACGACCGACGACGGCCAAAAATTGAATTCGACCGGCCCGGCCATCATGATTCCCGGCATCGGCGCGGATGGGTCGTTATTTTCAATTGAAAAGATTGAAGCTCATCGGCGCGATATCCACCATCTGGCAATCTCGATCTTTCTGTTTTCTGGCGACGAATTGCTGATCCAACGCCGTGCGATGAGCAAATATCATTGCGGCGGCCTGTGGGCGAATACCTGTTGCACCCACCCGCATTTTGGCGAGGACATCGTCGCCGCCGCCCACCGCCGCCTGAACGAAGAACTGGGTTTGAAAGCCGATCTGAAACAACGGCGTGTGGTGGAATATGCAGCAGACGTTGGCAACGGGTTGCATGAGCGCGAACGGGTGCACATGTTCACCGCACAAGTCGACAAGGACAGGTTGATTGCAAACCTCAATCCAGATGAAGTTTCTGACATAAAATGGATGTCCGCGGACCAGTTGATGGAAGATGTCACGGTCAATCCTCAACAATATACTCCGTGGTTTCGAATTTATCTGGACCGCTACCCCGGATTGGTGTTTTGAAGGCCTGACAATTTCAGGATCTGCCAAATGACATCCGAACGCGACCAGACCAGCAAAGACTTTCAGTTCAAAGTGACAGCAACAGATGGGTTGGCCCGACGTGGTACCATCTCCATGCCGCGTGGAACCATCAGAACCCCCGCCTATATGCCGGTTGGAACCGCCGGTACGGTCAAGGCAATGTATATGGATCAGGTAAGAGATCTGGGCTCTGATGTTATCCTGGGTAACACTTACCATCTGATGCTGCGCCCCGGTGCCGAACGGGTTGGCAAATTGGGGGGGCTGCACGAATTTGCCTGCTGGCCCCACCCCATCCTAACCGATTCAGGTGGATTTCAGGTCATGTCTTTGGCGCAGTTGCGCAAGATGAGCGAAAAAGGCGTGATTTTTCAAAGCCATGTCGATGGGCGCAAATACGATCTTACGCCAGAGAGGTCGATCGAAATTCAGGCCCTGCTGGACAGCGACATTCAAATGCAACTGGACGAATGCATCGCGCTTCCTGCAGAAAAGCCGGAAATTGAGAGAGCCATGGAGCTGTCGTTGCGCTGGGCGGAGCGGTCTCATACGGCGTTCAAATCCCAATCTGATCACAATGCGAGGGCAATGTTCGGCATCGTCCAGGGCGGTGATTGTGAGGATCTGCGCATCAAATCTGCCCAAGCCCTGCGGGCGATGGACATGAAAGGCTATTCCATTGGCGGTCTTGCGGTTGGCGAACCTCAGGAAGTGATGCTGCAAATGCTGGATATCACCTGCCCTGAACTACCAACCGACAAGCCCCGTTATCTGATGGGTGTCGGGACACCCGACGATTTGCTGGAATCGATCGCCCGTGGGGTTGATATGTTCGATTGCGTCATGCCCACCCGTGCCGGACGCCACGCCACGGCCTATTCACGCTATGGAAAAATCAACCTGCGCAATGCCCGTCACGCGGAAGACCACCGACCGCTGGACGCGCAATCTGACTGTCCGGCGAGCCGCGATTACAGCCGTGCCTATCTCCACCATTTGATGCGCGCCAACGAGGCGCTGGGCGGCATGCTGCTGACCTGGAACAATCTTGCCTATTATCAATATCTGATGCAGGGCGCCCGCGAGGCCATCGAGCAGGGCCGCTACAGCGATTTTATGGGTGAGACCAAGGAAGGTTGGGCACGCGGCGATATCGAACCGCTTTAGAGGCTGAATTACTGAACATATCGAAGTGCACTCATTTGCAAAATATCGACGTAACCCAAAAAGATGTTAGGGTTTTACGATGAGTGATTTTGCATCCAGTTATGTTGGGCAATTGCGACAACTTGTCGGAAACCGGCTGTTACTCATTCCCGGCACGAGAATTGTCATAGAAAATGCAGATGGCAATTTCCTGTTACAGCAGCGCAGCGATTTCGGCGTTTGGGGTTTGATCGGCGGAAATGCCGAGCGCAACGAAAGCCTCGATCAAGTGATTGTTCGGGAGGCTGAAGAAGAGGCAGGAATTGAGATATGCGAGGCTCACCCCTTTGGTTTTGGATCAAACCCGGCTTTTGAAACCTTTACCTATCCAAACGGACACGAGGCACAGCATTTTGTGCTAAATTTCTACTGCACTCATTTTGAAGGACGACCAACTGTGAGGGATGATGAAAGTCTGCAATTTGAATGGTTCGAACCGAATAATCTCCCGGAATTGCTTCCCAATATGTTGGAAAGTTTGAAAGCATACAAACGCTTCAAAGCAACAGGCGTGTTTCAATTGTTCTGAATCACCGCGACGCAGAACTGCACAATAATTCAGGTATTCCGCAATTCGGCCGGTTTCATCTGCACGCCGGCAATCCGCCAGGTACCGTCAGCTTGTTTGCGCAACGTATACAGCGCCACCCAATCCAGGCCCTGCGGCCCGATGATCATGACTTCCTGAATCAACGCATCGCCCTTGGCTTCACCCCGTCCAAAACTCCAGTTGCGGGCACCATAGATCGCACCATAGCCGTTTTTCACCATGCCTATGAATTGATCAGTAGAGCCAAACATCTGTTGGATGGAAGGTGCGGCATAGCCAAAGGCTGCCTCATGATCGCGCGTTTTAAAGGCGTTAATCTGACCGCCGATTATCGACTGAACGACGGTTTGCAGTTCCGATGGCAGCGATGGGCCGGTTTGAGCTCGGCTCAATCCTGTTGCCAACATGACAATAAGGATAGGCCAGAGCAGCTTATTCAGAGCATTTTTCACGTTTGTTGCCACCTTCGACTTCAAGTTTAACCTAAAGTAAGAAACGGGTCACCGGGACAAAAGGTTTCAATGCCCCAAAATGAAATGAAAAGCGGCAGGCGAAGTGTCGCGCTCCCCTCTCCGGCCTCGAAGTCGCTGATCGTATCATCACCAAAATGTTCGGCGAGTTCGTACACGTAATTGCCATCACCGCCAGCCATCACATCGGCACCACGACCACCGAGCAGAGTATCCTTAGACATTTTCCATGCTGTCGTAACGATCGCCCGCAGCACTGCCAAACATGCCTTTGCCGGTGATCAGGTCGACTTCGACGGCTGAACCCGACAGCGCATAATTGGCTGTGTCGGTTCCTGCTCCGCCATCCATTTTCTGAGACTTTGTGGCCCATCGACCCTATCGCCACCGCTATTGTCGAAGACGTTCAGATCAGCGTCTTATCGTGAACAATCAATCCACTGCTGCAGAAGTCGGATCTGGCAATAGCAGTGATGAGTCGCCATAGGAATAAAAGCGATATCCACTTGCAATCGCATGTGAATAGGCATCCTTCATTGTCTGGGACCCAGCAAAGGCACTGACCAGCATGAACAAAGTTGATCGCGGCAAATGAAAATTCGTCATCAGCGCGTCGACAACCGTAAAGCTGTAGCCGGGAGTGATGAAAATGTCGGTTGCACCCGACCATGCCTGCACCAGACCATCCTTGGATGCCGCGCTTTCAAGCAACCTCAATGACGTAGTGCCCACGGCAATGATGCGCCCACCGGATTTTCGCACATCGTTGAGTGCCGCGGCAGTTTGCCCTGATACCGCCCCGATTTCCGCATGCATTTTGTGGTCGTCTGTGTTGTCTACCTTGACCGGCAAAAACGTCCCCGCTCCGACATGCAGGGTAACAAAATGCCGCGACACGCCCTTTGCTTCGATCCGCTTGAACATTTCTTCGGTGAAATGCAGCCCGGCTGTGGGAGCGGCTACAGCACCGTCTTCCCGGGCATAGATCGTCTGATAGTCAGTTCTGTCCTGTTCGTCCTCGTCTCTTTTCAGCGCAATATAGGGCGGCAATGGAATATGCCCCCATTTGATCAGCGCAAGATCCAGATCAGGCCCGCTGCAGTTGAACCGAAAAGTCACCTCACCCACGTCACCCTTGTCGATAACTTCGCCAATAAATTCGCCGTCGCCGAAATCCACGGTTTCGCCGATCTTCAGTTTCTTGGAACCGCGGACAAAGGCGCACCAACTATTTGAAGCAATTCGCATGTGCAGAGTAGCACCGATGCTGGCCGTGAATTCGCCACGTTGTCGAACTCCCTCCAGCTGCGCGGGAATAACCCGCGTGTCGTTAAACACCAATGCATCACCAGCCCGCAAAAAGTCGGCGAGATCCCCGACGATCTGATCATTCAAGGACCCTGATTGTTCATTGACCACCAGGAGTTTTGCACTATCGCGCGGCACCACAGGCCGCAACGCGATGCGGGCCTCCGGCAGTTCAAAATCGAATTCGTCGACGCGCATTACAGCCTCAATACAAGTATGGCGGACCAATTCTCACCAGCCCGCCATCCAAAGCTCTGTTTGTACTGACTATAGGCCCTGGCCTCAGGAGTCAGCTGCCACTTTCATGGTGACGATACGATCAGGATCTGGAACCGGCTCACCCCGTTCAAAATCATCAACGTTTTCCATACCTTCAATCACACGACCCCAGGCAGTGTATTGACGGTCGAGGAAGCGGGTGTCGTCAAAGCAAATGAAGAATTGCGAATTGGCACTGTCCGGGTGGCCAGAACGGGCCATTGAGCAAACACCACGGACATGCGGTTCAGCATTGAATTCGGCTTTCAGATTGGGCTTTGAAGACCCGCCGGTGCCGGTGCCTGTTGGGTCACCACCCTGAGCCATAAACCCATCAATGACGCGGTGAAAAACCACACCATCATAAAAGCCCTCTCTGGCAAGTTCCTTGATGTGTTTAACGTGCCCCGGAGCCAGGTCCGGCAAGCATTCGATCACCACGGAACCCTTCGAGGTCTCCATAATCAGGGTATTTTCTGGGTCTTTGTAATCCGCCACAGGATGTTCCTTATAGTTTGTTTGTCATTTTAACAGCCCGGGCCCGAAGGCGGACCCAAGCGCCTAATATTTGTCTGCTGTCCGCATTTTTACGATTTTGTCTGGATTGGAAACCATTCCATTTCCGCCCTGGCCCCGCTTGATCGCGTCAACATGCTCGATGCCCTTGGTCACATGACCAAACACAGTGTAGCCGCCGTTCAGATGTGGGGCGGCAGCGAACATGATGAAAAATTGCGAGTTTGCACTATCCGGGTTCTGGGCTCGCGCCATGCCAACAGCGCCACGCGAAAAGGATTCATCGTTGAATTCAGCTTTCAGATCCGGCAGGTCAGAACCGCCAGTGCCATTGCCAAGCGGATCGCCGGTCTGCGCCATGAAACCATCAATAACCCGGTGAAAATTCAAACCGTCATAAAACCCCTGATTGGCCAACGTTGTAATACGCTTCACGTGACCGGGGGCCTTTTTGGGCAATAATTCGATTACAATCTGGCCGGTTTTGGTATCGAGTAGAATTGTGTTGGCTTTGTCAGCAGCCTGCGAAATTGTTGACATGCACATAACAAGTGCCGTCATCAGCACGAATTTGATCGATTTCATTGGGAATTCCCTGAATTGCTTAATTGGATTCTAGCCCTTGGGCGAGGTTTTTGAAATGAGCGCTTTTGCCACAGGCTCCGGTACGAACAATGAAGCATCACCACCCATCGTCGCTACCTGCCTGACCAGCGTGGCCGTAATGGGGCGCGTATCAGGGCTGGCCGGCAGAAAAACCGTCTGAATATCTTCCGCTAGCGCGCCGTTCATACCGGCAAGCTGCATTTCATAGTCCAGATCTGAACCATCCCGCAGGCCCCGGATCATCATATTGGCGCCGGCATTGGCCGCCGCATGAGTGGTCAGGTTGTCGAAGGACACCACAGTAACCCGTTCACGCAGCGCTGCAGGCACGACTTCCTCGATCAGTGCTTTGCGCTCGTCATAGGTGAGCAGTCCGGGCTTGGAGGAATGCACACCAATGGCAACGATCACCTGATCGGCAAGCCCAAGCGCCTGCAGCAGGATATCTAAATGCCCGTTGGTGAACGGGTCAAAAGAACCCGGATAGAATGCAATGCGTTTCATGCGGCTCACTTAAACCCGCCGGTGAGGAAACGCAACGCTTGAACGCGCAAAGCTGTGTGAACGCTGGTATTCAGCAATTCCAATGCGTTGATGTGCGATCCCATAGGCGGCCTCAGTCTTCAAATCCAGGACAATTCACAGGCTTGTGTACATGCCAAACATTCGGTTTAAAATGTTTGATTTCAATCGGTTGCCCCAAAACAAAACACCCCTCACCTGCAACATTACAAAAACGTATAGCAGAGTGTGCGTTTTTGCACTGGAAGCGATGCGAAAATATACCATCTTTATGCCAGAGCAAATCTCCAGTTCGCTCTGACAATCATACTGAACTCCAGGGTTTGGAAAAGAGAAAGACAATGTTGACCACAACGATAGGATTAAGTGCCCTTACTTTCGCAGCAACGGTTTTGCATATGCGCAGCGAAAAACGGATCAAATCCGTAGCTATGAAAGAAATGTGGAAACTCCGGGCGTATCAAGAACACCCAACACGCCAGGAAAAACAAGCGAAGTTCTAACCCTTAATACCCATTGGGCGAGCCCCTCCCAGCTCAGCCCAAATACCAGAGATTGAGTTTCCTCCCAACTCAATCTTCCCCAGGAGGCGGACCGTCTGTAGAAGTTTCTGCGTTGTCCCCGTTGTCTGCCGGCTCGTCCGCCTCCTCCTCTTCCTCAGGCTCACTGATGCTTTCGACGGAAACCACTGATTCATCATTGGCAGTTCTAAACACCCGAACACCTTTGCTGGCACGGCTGGCAATGCGGATATTGTCGACCGGAACCCGGATCAACTGCCCGGCATTTGACACCAGCATGATCTGATCACTGTCTTCAATAGGGAACGCAGCGACAAGCTGCCCAATTTCACTGGCCTTGGACATATCAGTGGCTTTCAAGCCTTTACCACCACGCCCGGAAACTCTGAAATCATAACTTGAAGAACGTTTTCCAAACCCTTGATCTGTCAAGGTTAAGATGAATTGTTCTGACGCCCCCATTTCGGCGAAACGCTCAACACTGAGAGCGGCTTCTTCAGCGCCGTCTTCATCATCAATTTCGACTTCAAGGTCGTTCTCATCAGCGTGCTCGTCGCCGTCGCCGGCAAGTGCACGCCGGTCAGCAGCGGCGCGTTTCAAATAAGCGGTGCGTTCTGCCGGATCGGCTTCAAATCCGCGCATAATGGCCATCGAAATGACCTCATCCTTCTTGCCCAGGCGAATTCCGCGAACACCGACCGAATTTCGACTGTTGAACACCCGAACATCGGTAACCCGGAAACGGATCGCCTGCCCTGCTGAAGACGTCAAAAGTACATCATCATCGGCCGAACATGTCTCCACCCCGACGATGCCATCATCATCTTCCAGCTTCATGGCAATTTTGCCATTGCGGTTCACGTGAACGAAGTCGGACAATTTGTTGCGGCGCACGGTGCCTTTTTTCGTGGCAAACATAACGTCCAGCGTATCCCAGGTATCCTCGTCTTCGGGCAAAGGCATGATTGTGGTGATATTTTCGCCGCTCTGCAGCGGCAGCAGGTTGATCAGCGCTTTGCCACGGGCCTGTGGCGCCGCCAAAGGCAGTTTCCAGACCTTCATCTTGTAGGCAATACCGCGCGAAGAGAAGAATACGACGGGGGTGTGGGTATTGACCACAAACAGCCGCGTGACGAAGTCTTCATCTTTGGTACTCATGCCGGAACGGCCTTTGCCGCCACGCCTTTGGGCACGATAGGTCGCCAGCGGCACACGTTTGATATACCCGCCGTGACTGACCGTTACGACCATTTCTTCACGGGCAATCAGGTCCTCGTCATCATGTTCGTAGCCACCATCGATGATTTCGGTGCGACGCGGCGTGGCAAATTCTTCACGTACTTCTGCAAGTTCAGCTTTGACAATGGTGAGAACGCGAACCCGCGAAGAAAGAATATCCAGGTAATCTTTGATTTCTTCGCCAATTTCATTCAGTTCAGCGGCGATTTCATCACGACCCAGAGCGGTCAGGCGCTGCAAACGCAGGTCCAGAATGGCGCGCGCCTGCTCTTCAGACAGATTATAGGTGCCATCCTCGTTCAATCGGTGGCGCGGATCATCGATCAAAGCGATCAACGGGGCAGCGTCCTTGGCTGGCCAGCGGCGTTCCATCAGTTGCGAGCGAGCGGTTGCAGGATCGGGCGCTTTTCTGATCAGCGCAATAATTTCGTCGATATTTGCAACAGCAATTGCCAGACCCACCAGAACATGGGCTCTGACACGGGCCTTGTTGAGCAGGAATTTTGTCCGCCGCGTGACAACCTCTTCGCGAAAAGCAACAAAGGCACGCAGCATATCCTGCAGGTTGAGTTGTTCTGGCCGCCCACCGTTCAGGGCGACGAGGTTGCAACCGAAGGATGTTTGCAAAGTGGTGTAGCGATAAAGCTGATTGAGAACCACATCAGCAACCGCATCACGGCGCAGTTCAACCACCACCCGATATCCCTGGCGATCACTTTCATCGCGCACGGCAGATATGCCTTCTACGCGCTTGTCACGCACGAGTTCAGCTATTTTCTCGACCATCGTGGCTTTGTTGACCTGATAAGGCACCTCGGTAACGATAATCGCTTCGCGGTCACCGGCCATTTTTTCAATGTCGACCTTACTGCGCATAACAACACTGCCGCGCCCGGTCTCATAGGCTGAGCGGATGCCTGCCCGACCGAGAATCAATCCACCTGTTGGAAAATCCGGTCCCGGTACAATCTCAATCAGTTCATCAAGCGACATGTCAGGCTTGTCGATCAATGCCAGGCAGGCATCGATGACTTCACCAAGATTGTGCGGTGGAATATTGGTGGCCATGCCAACAGCAATGCCGCCTGCTCCGTTGACCAGAAGGTTGGGATAGCGCGCCGGCAGAACCATTGGCTCGCGCTCGCGACCATCATAATTGGCCTGAAAATTGACCGTTTCTTTGTCGATATCTTCCAACAGGGTGCTGGAGATTTTTTCCAGACGGCATTCGGTATATCGCATCGCCGCGGCCTTATCGCCGTCAATGGACCCGAAATTGCCCTGTCCGTCGATCAACGGCGCACGCATGGCAAAATCCTGGGCCATGCGAACCAGAGCATCATAGATGGAGGCATCGCCATGGGGGTGGTACTTACCCATCACCTCGCCAACCACGCCTGCAGACTTGCGATAGCCCTTGTTACTCTCAAGCCCCATTTCGTGCATGGCGAACAGGATACGGCGATGGACGGGCTTCAATCCGTCACGCACATCCGGCAGCGCACGACTGACAATCACGCTCATCGCATAGTCGAGATACGAACGCTGCATTTCCTCAACGATGGAAATCGGATCGTGTGGCGACGGGATCAACGCGTCACCGCTGCCGGAATCTCCATTGCCGCCGCCATTTCCGTCATCGCTGTCGGCACCGTCATTGGTGTCGCCATCGGCGGTTATGGTTTCCGAATCTGGTTTGTCCGCAGATACATCACCCTGCGGTGGATCGTTTTCGGGAATATCGTCTTCTGCCAAAAGTCCGGTCCTGATTTACCGTTGCGAGAATCGTCCTCTCGCGTGTTCCCAACAGTTTATAGCAATCCGCCCACATATTCAAATTTTCAGCCCAGAATGAGATATATTTAAATCATTATTTTCAATAAGTTAAACTCGAAAATCCCAAACTCGAAAAGAGTTCCGGAAATGTCGGTGCGATGACCATCAAATCGGCGATTCCGGCTGCATTTTCCTGGCTTGCAGCGGTGCGTAATTGGCCTATGGTATTCGACAAAATCATACCCAACCCGTGAACGAAAATGTCTCAGGACGCCCTGCTGAACGCCTTTGTCACCTTCTTCGTGACTATTGATCCACCTGGCCTGGTGGGCATTTTTCTGGCGCTGACTAATGGCATGACCAGCGCCCAACGACGCCAGACAGCCTGGCGCGGTACGTTGATCGGTTTCGCTATAATTTTGGGCTTTATGCTGATTGGTGGTGTGATTTTGGAAACGCTGGGCATCAGCATGTCGGCCTTCCGCATCGCCGGCGGCCTGTTGCTGTTTTATATCTCGTTTGAAATGGTGTTTGAAAGTAACTACCCAGCTACCCCAACCTGATGCTTTTATAGACGGCCCATCAGACG
>JAALLE010000138.1 GCA_011087605.1 Hyphomicrobiales bacterium | reverse complement strand
AAATCAAATCAACGAAACCGTCGTTTCTCAGATGAGTTTTTCAACGGAATAAGCCGAACACAGATCTGGTGATTGAAAATATTTCAATTCGAAAACCCGTTGGTCGAGAAGTTCTTGTAAAAAACCGTTACGCCGGACTGTGCCATTCAGATTTGCACTATATCGAAGGTAAATTCCCCCATCCGCTCCCTCTGGTTCTGGGCCACGAAGCCGCAGGCGTTGTTGAACAGGTTGGCCCGGATGTTAGCTATGTGAAACCAGGTGATCACGTTATTACCTGCCTGGCAGTGTTTTGTGGAACTTGTGAAACTTGTCTGGCGGGCAAACCGGGAATTTGCGCAAACCCCGAGGTAAGACCGGCTCCGGGTGTCGCAGAAACATTAGAGTGGAAAAAGCCGGAACAACTGCACAAATTCATGAACTTATCGTCCTTTGCCGAACAGTCACTGGTTCATGAAAATGCTCTTGCAAAGATTCGCGAAGACATGCCGTTGGATCGTGCAGCGTTAATCGGTTGCGGTGTCCTTACCGGATTTGGAGCCGTTGCAAATACTGCCGGTGTCAAGCCGGGGGAAACTGTGGCTGTGATTGGATGCGGTGGCGTAGGAATGGCCGCTGTAAATGGAGCCTGGATCGCCGGCGCCGGGCGTGTCATTGCGATTGATACCAACCCGGCCAAGCTTCAACTGGCCACAAAACTGGGCGCAACAGATCTTGTAAATCCGGCCGATGGCAACCCGGTGAAACAGGTGAAGGAATTGACGAGCGGCGGAGTCCACCATGCAATCGAATGCCTGGGTACAAAAACTACTGCGGAACAGGCTTTTAAAATGACCGCACGGGGAGGCACAGCCACCATTGTCGGAATGGTGCCCTACAGGATGAATATCGAAGTTCACGGCCTCGATTTGCTTTTTGAGCGGCGTCTTCAGGGATCAATGATGGGAGGCGGCAGCTTTCGAACTGACATGCCTCGATTGATCGACCTTTACCAGCAAGGTCAACTTCATTTGGACGACTGGATATCCGATCGCATTTCTCTGGAAGAAATCAATCAGGGATTTTTGGCGATGAAATCAGGCAATGGCATGCGTTCCATCATTGAGTTTCCATAGTCCAGAATCAGGAATTGGATTGACGAATGTCGATAAATGGTCAGACCGGGCCTACACAGGGCGAACTTGACCGACGGGCTTGCTCATCCTAACCCTGATGGATGATCTGGCTCTCCCGCATCCTGACCTTTTTGCTTGGATTCTGCTCACTTTGGGGTGTGTTTTTTCTGGTCATCACGACTTATGGTTGGGAGAAAGTCTGGTATTCGATCCATGGACCGGCAGATTTAGGGGCTGTCGAGTTTGCGGAACTGTCCAAATCTTCCAAACCTGATCAAGTGCTGATTTGTCCGCAACTCATTTGCGAAACCGGTAACCGAGGCACCGAAAGCCCGATTTACGATACCGATGTCGACACCCTGCGCACCGCTTTCTTAAAAATGCTGGAACCGGAAACCAGTCTTTACAGGGTCGACGATGGCAGTGATCCAATGCGCTTTCGTTACGTCCAGCGCAGCCGATTGCTGCGGCTTCCTGATACGATCAGCGTGCAATTGATTTCCCTCGACAATGGTGCGGCCTCCTCACTGGCGCTTTATGGCAGAAGCCAGGTTGATATCCCTTATCTGAAACAAAATATCAAACGTGCAAATCGTTGGTTTGGTCGACTAAAAGATCTGGAGAAGTAGTCGCGCCAGGCCAATTCAACGGCCTCTATACAGGTAGTTTCACGACTACGCTCAACCCGCCCAAACCGCTGTTATGCAAAGATATTTCCCCGCCGTGCGTATGCACGATATCCTGGCTGATCGCGAGGCCTAACCCGGTACCGGTTTCATCCTGATTTCGCGCATCATCAAGCCGCACAAACGGTTTAAACACTTCCTCTCGCAGATCCTCGGCAATTCCCGGGCCATTGTCATGCACTTCCAGCTGCAGGGTATTCTTGCGATGCCTCACTCGTATTTCCACCTGGTCCCCATGCCGCAGCGCATTCAAAATCAAGTTTGACATCAGACGAGAAAATGCTGTTGGTCGTACAACAATCGAGGGATCGCCCTTTATTTTAACTTTGAATGATTTTCCCAGCTTGCCTGCTTCATCGTGGAACCGCTGCAGAACATCTTCGATGTTGAGTTCGCTGGCTTCTTCACCCGTATCGCCTCTTGCAAAATCCAAATAGGCTTGCAGCATGTCCTGCATATCGTCCACATCGCCCGACAAGGCCTCTACTTCTGTGGTCTGGGGAACCAGCGCAAGCTGCAATCTAAATCGTGTCAGCACGGTCCGCAAATCGTGGCTTACACCGGCCAACATCGACGTACGTTGATCCAATGCCCGCTCAATGCGATTACGCATTTCCAGAAATGCTTCTGTTGCCTGTCTGACCTCTGATGCGCCACGAGGGCGAAAATCTTCTGGTGCCGCCTGTCCCTTGCCGAACAGATCTGCGGCTTCGGCCAATCGCTGAATCGGTCGAATTTGATTGCGCAGAAACAGGATAGCGATGATCAACAGAACAATCGACGCGCCGACCATCCACAACAGAAATATATGGGTATTGGAGGCATAGGCTTGTTTGCGAGGCACGAATACACGCAACACTTTTTCTTCCAGCCTGATACGAATTTCCAAGATGTTGGAATCCCCCAGAGTGTCAATCCAGAAGGGTTTCTTGATCCGGCTGGCCAATTGCTCGCTCAGCGCTGCATCCAGAATTGAGAAAAATGGTTTTGGCTTAGGCGACGGGAAGTCTTCCGGCGGCAGGATCCTCACGTCCAGCGACAGGCTTTGTCGAGCGATCGAAGTGATGGTTTCAAAGTCCGTATCCTGGGGATAGGTCTCGATTACATCAACCAGTGCCGAGATATCTCGCACAACGGCGGCAGACAAACGGTTGGTCACCGATTGCCAGTGACGTTCCATGAAAACAAACGCAATGACCGCTTGTAGGAGCAACATTGGGGCGATGATGATGATTAGCGATCGACCGTACAAGCCGGTTGGCATGGCGGCTGCGAATTTGCGGGCAATGCTGCGCCAATAGCGACGCAGTGGCGTATATCTACGCGGGCGTTGAGACTGTCGGGGTACGGCAGGGTCCGGCGTCAACGGCAATCTGTCAGTTTGATCACTCAATGCCGGTCAATCCTCTGCCGGTAAGATACAAGATTGCCCAAGCCTATTCGATTTGTAGCTTATATCCAATGCCACGGACCGTTTGAAGCCAGGCGGGTGTTGCCGGGTCTACCTCAATTTTGCGCCGCAGGCGGTTGATCTGCACATCGACGGTGCGCTCGCTGGCGGATGCATCTTCACCCACCAAGTCGAGGCGCGGCACCACCTGCCCGGCATTTTGCGCAAACAATACCATGATTTCCCGTTCCCGATCGGTGAGCTTGATTGTCGTGCCATCTTTTTTCAACTCGCGCGACAAGACCGAGAAAGTGTAAGGCCCGAACAACACCTGTTCGATGCTCGGAGGTTCTTCGACTTTAACCCGCTTAAGAATGCTGTTGATCCGCAATACCAGTTCGCGAGGATCGAACGGTTTTGCCAGATAGTCGTCGGCACCAGCCTCCAGTCCCTTGATACGTGCTTCGGTTTCTCCCAATGCCGTCAACATCAGGACGGGAACATCCATTTTCTGGCGAATGGCATTGGTAAAGTCGGTACCATTCTCTCCCGGCATCATCACATCCACAATCAACAGATCAAAGCTGAGCCCGGCAAGTTTGCGGCGCGCGTCTGCAGCATCCGCCGCGGTGGACACCCTGAATCCCTGCTCGGTCAAATATCGCGACAGCAAATCGCGGATTCGACGGTCATCATCAATCACAAGAATATGCGCAGCATCGTCGGGCAATACCGGTGCGCCGTCAGCCGTAACTGTTTTGGATTGTGTTGCCTGCAGGGTGTTCATTGTAAGCCGCCTTTCCATCGCAGGCTGACCAAAATTGGAGCAGATCTACTGATCCTGCTCCATCAGCCCATTCACCAGGTCCCGCTCTTCAGGCTCGATCATGCCGAACAGAAAATCGCGTATGCTTTCGCGATCCTTGTTTTTGATCCCTTCAATAGCACCCTTAATTCGGCGAGACTGCATGTGGGTCAATTGAATGGAAAGATTGCGGCCTTTTTGCGTTGGATACAAGAGTCTCTGGCGACGGTCTTCCGGCCCGGCAATCTGCACCAGATGACCACTCTCCACCAATTGCCGCAAAACTGGCCCGAGACTTTGCTTGGTGATGCGCAATATTTCGAGCAATTCGGCGACAACCATGCCGGGGCGCCGATTGACGAAATGCAACACACGGTGATGGGCCCTGCCAAAACCATATTCTTCCAACATGCCATCAGCGTCCGCGATAAAGTCCCGGTAGGCAAAGAAAAACAACTCTACCAAAGGGAAATCCAGATCCTCGTCCGGCTCAGGAGGTGCAACAACCGGCTGGCCGGCACTCGATTCAGATATGTTTGCGGTGGGGCCAGACATGGGCGAGCGTGGTATCCAAAATTTGCATTTAGGTCAGGACGGTTGACATAACACATGCTGCGTCCATAGTAACCTAAGTTTTTGATAGGGGCGGATTTGCCCCAGTACAACAGCAAAAGAGGTATGTCATGGCTGGCGTTCCATTTGACCAACTGGATGGGGACATCTGGTATAACGGGGAATTTGTCGAATGGGAGAACGCCCAGGTGCATGTGCTGACTCATGGGTTGCACTATGCAAGCGCCGTGTTTGAAGGCGAGCGGGCATATGGCGGGGAAATTTTCAAGCTAACCGAACATACGATTCGCCTGCATAAGTCGGCTGAGTATCTCGGGTTTGAAATTCCCTGGTCCGTACAGGAAATCGATGATGCCTGTATCGCCGCCTTGAAGCGACAGGGATTGGCGAATGCGTACATTCGACCTGTCGCGTGGCGCGGCAGCGAAATGATGGGGGTCTCGGCCCAGGACAACAAGATCAATCTGGCCATCGCCGTGTGGGACTGGCCATCCTATTTTGATCCGGCGCAGAAGATGAAAGGCATCCGCCTTGATATTGCCGAATGGAAACGCCCCGACCCGGCAACCATTCCATGCAAATCAAAAGCTGCCGGTCTCTACATGATCTGTACTCTGTCCAAACATGCTGCTGAAGCCAAGGGCTATGCCGATGCGTTGATGTTTGATTATCGCGGGCGGATTGCAGAATGTACCGGCGCCAACATCTTCTTCATCAAAGACAATATCATCCACACGCCGACACCTGATTGCTTCCTTGATGGCATTACCCGTCAAACGGTGATTGACTTGGCCAAGCGGCGCCAGTTTGAAGTTGTTGAGCGGGTCATCATGCCAGAGGAAATGTCAGATTTTGAAGAGTGTTTCATCACCGGGTCAGCAGCAGAAGTCACGCCGGTGTCTGAAATCGGGCCTTACAATTTTCAACCTGGATCGATCAGTAAACTGATGATCGAAGACTATGAAAACGAAGTGACTCCCGGTTAAAGCCGCACAGTCTTCCAAAAAATGAATCAATGAAAAGTGGAACTTGTTGTTGACTTGACGTTAGGGAAACCTAATTATTGGCAACACCCCGCACTGGGCGGGCAACCATTGCGGAGGAAATATCAATGGAAGGACTTTTACCAATCATTATTCAGGTCATCGCTGGTGTCATGGGCGGCGGCGGAATCGCCTCTGTGCTCAAGGGCGTCAATATGGGCGCGACCGGCAATCTGATCGCCGGAGCATTGGGTGGCCTGGGCGGCGGCTCCATATTGGGCATGTTGGGTGGTGCCGGTGCCGGGGCAGCAGTAGGTGACGCTGCAGGCGGCGGCATGTTGGGCAGCATAATCGGATCTGCAGTTGGCGGCGGTGCTGGTGGCGCAATTTTGACTGCGGTTGCCGGAATGGTGATGAATAAAATGAAGGGATAGTGCCCTTAACACCATTTATGGTGTTATCAATCGTGCTAGTGAACGGGTGGTGTCGGGAAGTCTCGACGCCACCCGTTTTTTTTGAGGGATCCCATATGGCCAATCTTCAAATCGCCGTTGTCGCCGTAACCGCTTTTCAGCAGAACTGCACGTTGATGTGGGATGAAGAAAGCAAAGAGGGTGTCATCATAGATCCGGGTGGTGACAATGATCGCGTTAAGGAAGCGATTTCCGAACTCGGCATTAAACCGACGGCCATCTGGCTAACCCATGGTCACATCGATCACGCGGCCGGGGCGATGGAAATGAAAGAAGACTTCGGTATTGATATTGTTGGCCCACACAAAGATGACTTGCCATTGTTGGACGGGCTTGAAAAACAGGCGCAAATGTTTGGACTTGAAGGTCAGGTGCGCAACTGCCAGCCAGACAGATGGCTCGAGGAGGGCGACGTCATGCAAATAGGGGAACATCAATTTGATGTATTTCACTGCCCCGGACATGCGCCTGGTCACGTTGTTTTTTATAATAAAAAGGCCGCATTTGCCCATGTGGGTGATGTCTTGTTTGCCGGCTCTATCGGCAGGACCGATCTGCCGGGAGGTGACCACGAAGCCCTGATAAACTCAATCAAGACGACGTTGATGTCCTGGCCGGATAATGTGCAGTTCATCTGTGGACATGGTCCCGCGAGTTCCATCGGGCAAGAACGGACCAGCAATCCATTTCTAGTGTGAGCGCTCGATAACCCAGCAACAACGGCATCTGAAATTGCCGGTGAGCAGGCAAATGTTTTCCAGGCCAAACAACTAAAACAATGGCCCCGCTGGATGAGTTGCAGCGAGGCCAAGAAGTATTCTGCTTGTTTTTCGGGCCTGTTTACCGAGAAATGTGTCGGTTGATTTCCGTTTCCAACATTGAATATTCGCGGCAGTCCTTGCCACATCGTTTTTCAATTTCGGCGAGTTGCTCACGGGCCTTGTCGACCTTACCCAGTTGCAAAAACGCTTCGCCCATATATTCCATCACCAACGTATAATCCGGGTCTTCCCGCAGGGCCGCAGCGTAATAAGTCAGACCTTTTTCAATGCGGCCCAGCTTGCGGTTGGAATAGCCCAAATAGTTGAGAATACGCGGATCGTTCTTGTTTTCCGCAAGTTCCAGAACCACGATCGCTTCTTCATAACGCCGATTATAGGCAAGATCACGCGCGGCTTCGTAGATATTATCATCATCCAGCTGGCTGGACTTTTTTGGCAGCACGCACAGGCGCTTTTTCTTGTCCCACACTTTGCCATTGATGCAGGTAGGGGTTGTGGTTGTTGAGTTGCCATCTGAAGCAGCAAACGCCGAAACGGTGAACGCTGAGCCACCAAGCAACATGCCGGCCGCCAATGCGGTTTTTAGAGATTGAGACAACATGTGATTCTCCAATTTGTCTTTACCGGGCGATGCCCCTGAATGCACAAGATACGGTTGGACGCCCAATGAAGTTTCAGATTAGCGTTGAATTTAGAGTTTGTCATGGCAGCTGAGGCAAGTCGTGAAGTATATAACGCGATTGTGCTTGCGCTCTATTTATCCTGGGCCTGGCAAAGTATTCTGCAAAGCCCGTTCTTCGCACCAGCTGTTTGAACCGAGGCATCTTTGCAAAAGCTCCTGTCAGCTGCGAATTTCAAGGAATCAGCACCTAAATTCAAAAAAAGCTTGCCAAAACGCCGATATCGCCGTCATAAATTGGTTGTTCGGGTCATTATATGCCCGGAGACTGGAAACGAGCCGTTTGAACGGGCAGCTGCAGTTGCCACATTCAAGCGGGCCCAGGGAAGCCTTTTGACCGCCTTGAGCGGGTCAGATGCGTGATGCCCCCCTTCCCAGAGGCAATCTATAAAAGAGCATCACTTCCTTTCCCCGACGCAGAAACCTGGATTTTCTGCATGTCTAAATGCAGGCATCACACTTGGGAAAAGGAAATCCCCTATGCAAGGCACCGTAAAATTCTTCAACGCGGCCAAGGGTTATGGGTTCATCACGCCAGATGAAGGCGAGAAAGACATCTTTGTACACATCTCTGCCGTTGAACAATCGGGTCTGGGGTCTTTGGAAGAAGGCCAGAAGATTACTTTTGAAGTCGAACCTGACAAAAAGGGTAAGGGCCCAAAGGCCATCGACTTAAAACTGGTCGTTTAACTCGAAAATTTCAAAATTCTTCACCGTTTGGTGGAAGTCATGTTGCATACGTATGCAGCGTGAATTCTCTGCCTGATTATTTCGCTGTAAAAGCGTAACTACCCAGCTACCCCAACCTGATGCTTTTATAGACGGCCCATCAGACGG
>JAALLE010000034.1 GCA_011087605.1 Hyphomicrobiales bacterium | reverse complement strand
ATTGTCGCACCTAATGGCAGCAGAAATAGGGTAGCTGAGTAGTTACAATTTTTTGACCATTAGATTCCTCCCGGTTGGTCTGTCTCAAGTTTCTTCACTGCACAAACCCCGTCAGGCGGGGAATGGTCATTGAAATTGCAGGCACGTAGGTGATCAGGAAAATGACGACGACTTCAACGGCCAGGAATGGCAGAATGGCCTTCGAAATCGTTTCAACTTTTTCTCCACTGACCGACGATGCCACGAATAATACCAGCCCCATTGGGGGCGTCGCCAGACCGACTGTCAAGTTGACACTCATGATGATGGCGAAGTGAACCGGATGTACGCCCAGTTCGACAAAGATCGGTGCCAGAATTGGTCCCAGGATAATGATCGCTGGGCCGGCGTCCAGAAACATGCCGACGATGAACAACAGGATGTTGATCAAAAACAGCAAAATCAGCGGGTCATCTGACAGGCTAAGAATACTGCTGGCCAGTTGCTCTGGAGCATGGCTGAGGCTGACAACGGTTTTAAAGGCCACCGCCGCCCCCACCAACAATAGAACAGTTGAAGATCCAAGAGCGGACTTAGTCAAAATCTCCGGCAAGTCGGAAAGTTTCATGCTGCGCAAGACAAAGAATGAAATGACCAAAGCGTAGGCCACGGCCACTGCGGACGCTTCTGTCGGCGTGAAGACGCCAACCAGAATGCCGCCGAGAATGATGATGGGTGTTTGCAACGGTGCGACCGCTCGTTTGCAGATCAACCTGAAATCGGGAGACACACGCTCGCGCATCGACATTAGAATGACGTGGGCGATTGGCAGGAAAACCGCCATGAGGATCCAGCTATTAATGTCGAAATCCAAGGCATCGCCAGCCAGATAAGCAATGCCATTGTAAATCATCAACAGAACGGCGGCCAGATTGATACGCAGCAGGACGAAGGAAACCCAATGTTCCAACGGTGTGATCGACTGATCTTTTTTGACGATCCGTTCGGCTTTGGGAAGATCATACTTGTCGGCCAGCAACCGCACCATGACCATCAGTCCGACACCCACCATGACACCGGGCACGATGCCTGCCAGGAACAGCGCCGCAACGCTTTCACCCATCACATAGGCATAGATAATCATGATACCGGAAGGAGGAATAATCGGACCGATTACCGAACTGGCAGCGGTGATCGCCGCCGCAAATTTTCTGGTGTAACCATTTTTCTCCATCGCCGGGATCAAGGTTGATCCAAGTGCCGACGTATCAGCAACCGCCGAGCCCGACAGGCCAGCAAAGAGGATCGACGACAGAATATTCACATGTGCCAGACCGCCACGAAGATGGCCCATCAGGGCCTGCGAAAATTCAACCAGACGGATAGTGATGCCGCCACGGTTCATCATTTCACCGGCCAGCATGAAGAATGGCAGCGCCATCAGCGGAAAGGAATCCATGCCGTTATAGACATTGCGATACAGCAGGGCGATGTCGCGCTCCTGTCCGTTCAGCCACAACAGCAGGCCAGGCGCGACAAGCAGGGCGAAGAAGACCGGCAAGCCGATCATCAGGAAAATCAGAAATACAGGTAGAAACCAAACAAGCATCAGTCAGCTCCCGCCATAATTTGTTCGCCGGTATCTGGAAGTTCCTGATCCGGATTGAGAAGAAGAATAATGCTGCGCAGGATGAGTTCGAGATTGACGATGAAAATCAACAACACTCCGGCAAGCAGGGCACCATACATGTAGCGTAGTTTGACCCGTATGGACTCACCGCCAACCCAGTCCAGCGGAACTCGCATCGCCGAGGCGTCAAAATTTCCACCAAACCCAAATGTGTGGTTCCAACCAAATTGGATACTCACGAAAAGCACTACCGCTGACAGCAAGAGAAGCACCAGCATCAGCACTTGTCCGATGCGTCGCGGCAGAGCCTGAGGCAACATGTCGATTGCGACAAACCCGCCCCATCGCATTGCCGATGGTGCAATCAAACCGGTCATCCACAGCATGCAGAAGCGCGCCGCCTCCTCCGGCCAGGACAAGGCGTTGTTAAAAACATACCGCATGAGGACCTGCAACAGGATGACGCAAACCATGAGCGCCAATGCGAACCACGCAATGTTGCGCCCGATTTTCAGAATGATCGACAGTATCGCCGAGAAGGGCCTGAGAATTGATGTCAGTATCGCTGCCACGTGATTACCGCCTCCTGATTACTCGTCACATTGTCATCGCCACGCATTCCTCAAATTGAGGCAATCTGCTTGTTGGCGCCTGTTCAAACCCCGGTCACGCATCTTGGTTTTGAATCGTGGATACCGGATTTCAATACCAATTCTGCAAAAATGGTACCGGTATCATTTTCAGGAGTCAAGAGCGTAGATCGCTGCCCTGTGGGGTGTTTGGAATTCAACTTCACGCAGAATCCCTTTCCACAAGGCTGAACCCCATGTCGAAGACACGCTGTGTTTCCGCCTCTCCCCGCAACGCGGCGAGGACAACTCCAGCGACCTTTTCTCCGATTGCGCGGCGCGGCACACCGATGGTCGTCAAGGAAGGTTTAATGAGCTTCGCCAGACGCTCATCATCAAACCCCGCCACTGCAATATCCTCTGGAACACGCAGGTTTCGACGGTTGCATTCCAGTAGCGCGCCGAGCGCCAAAATGTCAGAAGCGGCGAATACCGCATCCAGCTGGTTGTCCGCCAACAACTCCCCCATTGCCCTGGCTCCGTCTTCAAATTCAAACGGCACATCACGAATGAGGTTTTCATCCACCTGCAGTTTGTGCGCCTTTAACGCGGCACGATATCCGTCGAGACGGCTTTGCGTCCGGTCGTTATTTTTCAGCAGGCCACCGATAAACCCGACCTTCTGGTGCCCCTTGCCGCACAGATAATCTGTCATCGAATAGGCTGCATCAAAATTTGAAATACCAACGCAGGCGCCCAGCGGTTCATCGTTGAGACTCCACATTTCAACTATTGGAATGGCGGCGCTCTTAAGCAAGGCGTTGGTCTGATCGCTATGCACATGGCCGGTCAAGACAATCGCATCAGCGCGTCGAGACAAAAACGTGCGCACCAGGGATTCTTCCAGTTCAGGTGAATTATCACTATAGCCCACCAGCAACTGATATCCGGAATCTCGCAGACTGTCGGAGATCGACTGCAAGGTGTCGGCAAAAATTGAGTTCGACATATTCGGCAAAATAACCGCCACAAGATGGCTGGCATTGGTCGCCAATGTGCCGGCAGCGAGGTTTGGAATATAATCAAGTTGCCGTGCGGCATCGACCACTTTTTGCCGAGTTGCGGGGCGAACCTTTCCAGAATTCTGCATCGCCCGAGAAGCGGTTATGGGGGACACGCCGGCTACTTTTGCCACATCCCTGATGGTTGCCCGCTTGTCATTTCTGTGCCGCATGAGAATCCATTCTGGTCGCGCAGAGTGACTTAAATCGTAAGCACAGTTTTTCAGCGAATCCAAATTTGATGTATAATGCATTGATACTATTGACTAATAAACTTCTACCGTCGGCGCTGCAAATTATTCAATTAAACTTTCCACCGCTCCGTTTTCGAATTTTGTCAAGCACCCATCGCTCGGCTAACATGCTTGGGCAGCGATAGGAGACGAAGCTTGCGCAAATTTATCGGGGGCGCCGAAAGGATTTTGAAATGGGCAAATATGAAAAATTGTACGATCTGGGCGGGCATCACTATCCGGTAACTACAAAATCGAAAAAGGCTCAAAAATGGTTCAATCGGGGTCTGTTATGGACCTACGGATACAATCATGAAGAGGCCGTGAACTGCTTTAACAAAGCGATCGAAGCCGACCCTGATTGCGCGATGGCACATTGGGGTCTGGCCTATGCAGCCGGCCCAAATTACAACATGCCATGGCATCTGTTTGACGATAAAAACCGGGCCTCTGCTCTGTCGACCGGATATCATTCATCGCAAACCGCGCTGAAATTGACCAAAGGTTTGACCGACTGGGAAGCCGCGTTGGTGAAAGCACTGCCCACTCGATACCCCCAGATCGATCCAGTCGACGATATGTCGCCATGGAATGATGATTTCGCCGACGCAATGCGGGCGGCCTTTCGCGACAATTCTGAAAGTTTGGAAGTACGGACAATTTTCGCGGAATCACTGCTCAATCGAACACCCTGGAAAATGTGGGATCTGCCTTCCGGCAAACCAGCAGATGATGCCTCCACAGAGGAAGCTCAAGCAGTTCTGGAAGAGGCGATGGATCAACAACCGGCGGCCATGGATCATCCAGGCCTGCTTCACCTGTATGTCCACCTGATGGAAATGTCTCCGTTTCCAGAAAAGGCGCTGAAGGCCGGAGACCGGTTGCGTACATTGGTACCGGACGCGGGCCATCTGGTTCATATGCCGACACATATCGACGTGCTTTGCGGTCATTATCGCGATGTGGTGCACTGGAATGAGCAAGCGAGCATTGCCGACTTGAAATATTGGCGCAAGAACGGTTCCTTCAACATCTATTCCGGCTATCGCCTGCACAACTATCATTTTGTCATCTACGGCGCCCTATTTGTCGGGCAAATTGCGCCTGCATTGGCAGCCGTCCGCGGCGCGGCAGAAACGGTGCCGGAAGAAATGTTGCGGCTGGAAAGCCCGCCCATGGCGAATTATTTTGAAAGCTATCTGGCGATGCTTCCGCATGTTCTGGTGCGCTTTGGAAAATGGCGCGAGGCAACTGAACTTGAACTTCCTGAAGATCAGCAGCTTTACTGTACAATGACGGCAAATGTTCACTACGCCCGGGGCGTGGCCCATGCAGCATTGGGCAATGTTGATGCGGCAGAGGCCGAAGAAAAACTGTTTCTGGAGGCCAAAACGGGGGTGCCGAAGTCGCGCCTGCTGCACAACAATAAGGTGATCGACCTGCTGGATATCGCTGCCGAAATGCTGCGCGGTGAAATACTCTATCGCAAGGGTGCATATGAAGAGGCTTTTGCGGCGTTGCGCAAATCTGTCGAGCTGGACGACGCCCTGCCCTATGACGAACCCTGGGGATGGATGCAGCCAACACGCCACGCACTTGGAGCTTTATTGTTGGAACAGGGACAATTGGAAGAAGCCGAGGACACGTTCCGGGCTGACCTGGGACTTGGTGGAAAGCTTAGCCGGGCATCAATCCATCCCGACAATGTGTGGAGCTTGAAGGGTTTGTATGATTGCCTCAAGGCACGTGATGAAACCGTTGAAATTGTTCAGATTGAACAACGTTTGGAGCTTGCAAATGCGCGCGCCGACAAAGCGGTTTCCGCCTCTTGTTTCTGTGCGCAGGCGGCTTTGCAGGCAGCCGAATAAAGCAAATTTTTTGAGGGTTTGTCGAATGCCGGTGCGCCATGCTATCTGCTTGGTACAGACTACCAAATCACTGCCTGTCCAAGCTCAACACAATCGAGACCAGCATGATAAATCGGGATCATTTGCACTTCCTGTTGCTCAATATCGGTCACTTTCTTGACCACTTGTTCACGCTGATATTCGCCACGGTGGCAGCATTGGTTCTGTATCGGGAGTGGGACGTTGGCTATGCGGCGTTACTCGCCTATGCAACGCCGGGATTCTTTGCCTTTGGCCTGTTTTCGCTGCCCGCTGGATGGTTGGCAGACAAATGGAGTCGCGACGGCATGATGGTTGTGTTCTTCATCGGCATAGGTCTGGCAGCAATTGCAACAGGCTTTGCCAGTACGCCGATGGAAATCGGTATTGGCCTGTTTGTCATCGGCGTTTTTGCTGCAATCTATCACCCTGTTGGGCTCGCGATTGTGACGATGAAATGGCGCAATACCGGGATGCGCCTAGCCACCAACGGTGTGTGGGGAAATCTTGGCGTGGCCAGTGCGGCCCTGCTCACAGGTTATCTTATTGACAATGGTGGATGGCGTTGGGCCTTCTATCTGCCGGGTATGTTTTCAATTGTCATGGGCGTGATCTATTGGGTTGTGCAACGCGATAATATTGGCCTGGAACGCGTCGCCGCCAAGAAGTCGGCTGCTGCAGAAACCTCGAAATTGTCCGCCAATAACCGGGCTTTGTTATTGCGCGTATCAATTATCGTATTTGTAACAACAGCTGTGTCGTCAATCATATTCCAGTCCACCACATTTGCCCTGCCAAAAATATTCGACGAACGGTTGCAGGGGCTGGTGGCTCAGATAGCAGCATTGATGTCTGGAGGATCTGAAGCCGAAAATGTTGCCACAGTTCTGGGCTCTTTGACGTTTTTGGTGTTTGCCGTGGCATCGATTGCCCAATTGATTGTCGGCATGATGCTCGATCGTTTTGGACCCCGCCGGGTGTTCATGGTTGTGGCGTCGATGCAACTGGTGTTCTTCGCAATGATGCCCGGCCTGAGTGATGGCATTGCATTTGCAGTTGCACTTGGGTTCATGCTCGGAGCATTTGGCCAGATTCCGATCAACGACTACATGATTGGTAAAATGGCAAGTGGAGCACACCGCGCCCGCATATATGGCATTCGCTATGTGGTGGCCTTTTCGGTGCTCGCCATGACCCTGCCACTGGTTGCCTTTGTCTATAAAAACTGGGGCTTTGATACCCTGTTTCATATCCTGGCAACGGCAGCCTTTATCATCCTGTGCGTTGTATCTTTGCTGCCGAAGGTCCTGCCCTCGCAACAGACCGCGTCAGAAGCTACGGCGTAATGGCTCGGCTCAGACCGAGCAGGACATATCCTGACCGCAGCACATCGGTGACTTGATTTTGCCATGGCCGTTCGGGCATTTGGAAATCTGAACTTCAGCTCCGCCATCCAGTGTCAATGTGTCGTTAGCCAAGGGTGCATCGCACTTCCCGCAAGTGGCGTTGACGCTCATGCCACATTTTTCACATTCGTAGGTTGCCATTGGATACCCTCTGTAATTCCACAATTATTCGATTGAGCAGCTTAGGGCCAAGCTCTCAATCATTGCAAGCTGCCGGGCAATTTAAAGGGCCACAATCCGTTTGTTGGGAGTGTGGCCCAAGTTGGACGCGCAGAAGTCTATTGTGGCAGGCGCCCCAAAAAGGCAGCCATGCGATCAGCTATCTGCTCACCATATTCTTCAAGCGCGAAATGGCCTGTGTCCAGTAGGTGGAACTCGAGATTTTTCAAATCACGTTTGTAGGGATGTGCACCTTCGGCTGGAAAAATATGATCGTTTTTTCCCCACATCAACAGCGCCGGAACCTGATGTTTACGAAACAGTGCCTGCCATTTGGGATACTCGACAACGTTGGTTCCATAGTCCAGGAACAGTTTCAACTGGACCTCCTGATTTCCCTGGCGGTCCAGCAAATACTGGACGTGCCAGTAGTTGTCGGGGCTGATCAGTTCAGGATTTTTTGTTCCGTGGGTGAACTGCCATTTGGTTGCTTCGAGGGTCAAAAAGCCTCGAAGTTTATCACCGTTTTTGACCGTCGGCTGCGCCCAATAGGCTTTGATCGGATCCCAAAATTTGCGCAACCCCTCCTCGTAGGCATTACCATTTTGGATGATGAACCCGGATACTCGCTCCGGGTCGTTGGCAAACATGCGGAAACCAACCGGTGCTCCGTAATCCATCAAATAGACCGAGTAGCGCTCCACCTGTTTGCGGTCGAGCAGCTCGGTCATGATGTTGGCAAGATTGGCAAACGAATACTCAAACTTGTCAGCCAAAGGCATGTCGGAAGCACCAAAACCTGGAAAATCCGGCGCGATCACATGATAGTCTGCGGCTAGTTTGGGTATGATATTGCGGAACATATGGGATGATGTTGGAAAGCCGTGCAGCAACAAAACCGTTGGCTTGTTGGGATCACCTGCTTCCCGATATGCAATATTTACACCCTGGATTGTCTCTGCACGATAGCTAACCTTGGTCAGAGCTTCGGTAGAATGAGACTTGACCATGGCGTGCGCGGGTGCCGAGAAGAGATTAGATGTTGAGGCAGTCAGAGCCGCAAAGTTGTTTGTTAAAACCGCACTTGTGAACATAGCGGCGGCTGCAACGAGGGAGGCAAGTTTAATATGGGAGGTCATATCGACGTCCTTTCTGTTGGCGGATTGGATGAAAAGTTCTGGGTTGTCAGGCGGAATTAATCGGTCTGATCCAGCTTTGCTTTCAGCTCGGCGTTTTCTTCGCGAAGCTTGGCAATTTCCTCACGAACCGGTGCCAGCTGTGGTTCCAGTTCTTCCAGCGTCAGCCGCTGAGGAATGTGTTGCGGACAATTCCAGTCCAGCGCCTCGACAGTTATCACGACGGCCCGTTCTGGCAGACCACGGTAGTCGGGATCACGCAGCTTGGACATCAACAGCGCATCTTCCTTGGCTCCGACCAATTTGACTCGCCCCCAAATCTTGAGGCGGCGGCGGTTGGGATAATCCATCACGATCAATGAAATACGATCGTTGTCATTGAGATTACCGACACTCAGATATTGGCGATTCCCGCGAAAGTCCGCATAGGCGATCGTCTTGTCGTCCAGCACTTTCAAAAAACCTTTCGGGCCGCCGCGAAACTGTACATATGGCCAGCCTGTCTCGGAGACCGTTGCCTGGTAAAAACCATCTCTGAGAGAAATAAACTGCGCTTCTTGAGGGCCGATGCGGTCTCCTCGTTCAGCATCGGGTTGAAGAAAATTCGCATAGCCTTCAGCAGACCCCTGTTGTTCCTGGGCTGCCAGAACGGATGGCGTGAAGGTTATTTCAGCAAATGCACGTGACATGATCGTTTCCTAGTAGGCTGCTCCGGATCAAATGAATTGTGAGCAGATGAATATGAAAGTTACAGACCTTGTTCAGACAATCCGGGATGATTGTCCGGTCGTCGTCCCAGCTGCCAATGAAATTGACGTTGGTTTTCGTCGATGACCACATCGTTGATGCTGGCAATGCGCTGGCACATCAATCCGTGTTCATCGAATGCCCAGTTCTCATTGCCATAAGAGCGATACCACTGCCCTGTCTGATCATGCCATTCATATGCAAAGCGAACGGCGATGCGGTTGTCGGTGAATGCCCAAAGTTCCTTGATAAGGCGATATTGATGCTCGCGCTGCCATTTCGCCGTCAGGAATTTTTGAATCTCTTCCCGACCCTGAATGAACTCCGAACGGTTGCGCCATTGGCTGTCAACTGTATAGGCCAACGCTACCTTTTCAGGATTGCGGGAATTCCAACCATCTTCGGCAGCCCGGATTTTCTGACGGGCGGTGGCGTCGGTGAATGGGGGCAATGGGGGGCGGGTCATTTTGCTTTCCAATTTTTGAGAGAGGACCGGCCACCCCTCGGGAGGATCAGGATGGCCGGTGGGATAAGCGCGGAGGGAGGAAGCACAGCGCCTGGAGTGTTTGTATGTTAATTCAGATTAGCCGCATTGATTGATGCAACCACCGATTTGGTATCTGCAACGTGGCTGGCAATCATCCGGAAATTGGTAAGGGCCGTACTGTAACCATCATAGCCGGGCACCTGCGCGGCAGCAGTTGCGTCGGTGACGACCATGACTTCAAACCCTTGCTCCGTCAGTGCACGCATGTGAGATTCCGTGCACAGATTGGCCGACATGCCTGCAATAATAACCTTGTCGATGCCTTGCTTGCGAAGCTGCAACACCAGATCATTTGTTTCCGGCCCAAAAACCTTGTGAGGGCTGGTCACGACCGTTTTACCGTCATCGATATACTTTTTGTATTGATCCAGCCAATCTGCACCGGAACCTTCAAATCCCTTGGTTGACAGCGGACCGGGGCGGTCAAACATACCGATCTTGTGCATCAGTGCTTCAAGTGCACCTTCGAATTTCCAACCGTGATCATGGGGATAGTAGTAGTGGGGCGATATGAAAACCGGCATGCCAGCGCTTTTGGCCGCGGCAAACAGCTGGTCGATATTTTCCACCGTGCCATTTTCAGTAACGTTCTTTCCGACCACGCCCCAGGTAACACCATCAGGGCTGAGAAAGTCGTTTTGGGGATCCGTTACCAGCAGAGCAGTTCTACCCTGCACAATTTCAAATCCCGGATCGGGCAATCCACTATTGTCTGCAAAGGCATTTCCCGAAGCAAATGAGTTTGCAAGCAAGGCGGTTGTGGCAAGAGCCATGATGCCGGCGCGAATCTTCTTGGCAGTGGTCAATTTGGGTTGGCTGGTCATGTCAATCTCCGTTGTTGGTCAGCGAATGGTAAAAATTAAAGGTAACCGATCTGTTCATCTTATTGATAGTAAATGGACCGATCTGTTCACTTTGTCAACTCGTCTCACCAAAACTTTTTTCCCCGGTTGAAGAAATAGAACTTAATAGATTGTTTTATAAGCATTTATTATTTTACCTTGAATAATCACCTCCACTATTTTATGTACCGATCAGTAACTTATGAGGTGAAAATGAGACCGACGAAGCGCGACGAACTGGTGGAAAAGGCACTTGCCGCCTTCTATCGCAATGGCTTTCATGCCACTGGCATGGACATGCTGGCGAGCGAGACCAGTATTTCGAAAACCTCGATGTACAAGCATTTTCGCACCAAAGAGGAGTTGATCCTCGCGGTATTGCGCCTGCGCGACGAGAATTTCCGCAATTGGCTCTACCGACGCATTGAGGAACTCGCTGCGACACCGCAGGAACAACTCATTGCGCTGTTTGATGCTCTGGAAGACTGGTTCAAAGAACCGGGATTTCGCGGATGCATGTTCATAAAGGCATCCTCGGAATATCAGGATGCCGGCCATCCCATTCATCGTCAGTCAGCCGATCACAAGCGGATGCTGGAGACCTATGTCATCGGGTTGGCGCAAAAAGCCGGGTACCGCGACCCCGCAGCGCTGGCGCGACAATTATTGTTGCTCAAGGAGGGAGCTATCGTAACCGCCCATCTTGGGCATACCGAGCGACCGGCTTTGGATGCAAAGCAGGCTGCCATTGCTCTTTTGGAGAGTTCTGAAAAATAGTAATCGCCAAATTGGCGAAACCGCAGCATGCATTTGCCACGGCAATTCGATAGAGTTTTCTCATGATTGAATTTACAACCGTGGCCATCATCTTTTGCACGTTCCTGATGGCCGGCACCGTCAAGGGGGTTATCGGTCTTGGCCTGCCAACAGTCAGTCTGGCAATTCTGGCCGTCACCTTTGACTTGACGACCGCCATGGCTTTGTTGATCGCTCCTTCGTTGGTTACCAATATCTGGCAGGCCGCCATTGGTGGACATGCCAAAATCCTGTTGAAACGGTTGTGGCCGTTTTTGCTGTTTGCCACGGTCACAATCTGGATTGGGGCATTGGGACTCAAACGCGTCGATCTTGCGCTGCTGTCGGCGTTGCTGGGATTGCTGTTGATAGCCTACGCTCTTGTCGGCCTGACTGGGTTTCGCATTTCAATTGATCGTCACAGGGAATCCTGGGTCGCTCCGATCGTAGGGGCGCTTAACGGCATATTGACCGGGCTGACCGGTTCCTTTGTCGTGCCCGGCGTCATGTATCTTCAGGCCATTGGCCTGCCCCGCGATCAACTGGTTCAGGCAATGGGCATGTTGTTTACCGTATCAACTTTGGCACTCGGCTTAGCACTTGGTGGCAATGGCCTGCTCTCCTGGCAGTTGGCGTTGACTTCCCTTGCCGCCCTGGTGCCGGCAATCATCGGCATGATGATTGGCCAACGTTTGCGAATGATTCTGTCTGAACAGCAGTTTCGACGAGTATTTTTTGTCGCATTGCTGGCTTTGGGAATCTACATCGTCGTACAATCCGGCGCACTCGCCACTGGCTGAAACCATTACGGCCCAAGCCAGCAGCGTTACATCGACCTTACACAGTGGATTGGAATTGACATGGGCTCTCGTCAAAACGCGATAATACGGACCGATCGCTATTTCCAATCTGGAGAATTTGTCGAAGACCTCGCCAGACTGGTTGCACATCCGACCGAAAGCCAAAAACCCGATCAACTACACCATTTGCACGCCTATATTGACGAGGCCATTGCCCCAATTTTAGCGGCGATGGATTTTGACTTGGAAAAACTTCCCAATTCACAACCTGACAAGGGACCATTTCTGATCGCCTCCAGAATAGAATCCACCGATCTGCCCACCATCCTTATCTATGGGCATGGCGACGTGGTACGGGGGCAAAAAGATCAATGGCGCGAAGGACTTTCGCCGTTTGAGACAAAGATCGAAGGCGATAGAATCTATGGTCGCGGCACCGCTGACAACAAGGGCCAACATCTTATCAATCTGATGGCGCTAAATTCGGTGCTGCAGGAACGAGGATTTTTGGGTTACAACGTCAAGTTCTTGTTGGAGATGGGAGAAGAAACAGGGTCACCTGGCCTCCACAGCCTGTGCGCAGAACAATCTGATGCCCTATCAGCAGATGCCTTAATCGCTTCCGACGGCCCTCGCCTGCAGCCTGGAACTCCGACAATATTCACCGGTTCCCGCGGTGGCATCAATTTTGATCTTGTGGTCCATTTAAGAATTGGAGCCCATCATTCTGGAAATTTTGGCGGTCTGCTGGCTGACCCGGCAATCATCCTGGCGCATGCGCTGGCCAGTATCACCGATAAGCAGGGCCAGTTATTGATCGACGCCTGGCGCCCGACAAGTCTTACGCCGCAAGTGAGCGCCCTGCTGGCAGATCTACCCATCGGCGGTGATGAGCCTGCAATTGACGAATATTGGGGAGAAGCAGGCCTGTTACCTGCTGAGCGCGCATTCGGCTGGAATTCCTTTGCCGTTCTGGCGATGAAAAGTGGCGTTCCCGAAGCGCCGGTTAACGCAATATCGGGCCACGCCCGGGCCACCTGTCAATTGCGGTTTGTTGTTGGCACCGACCCTCAGGAAATCCTGCCGGCGCTTCGTACTCATCTCGATGCACACGGTTTCGACATGGTGAAGATCGACTCAGAATCCGGAGCTTTGTTCCATGCGACACGCCTGTCAACTGAACATCCATTGCTGAAGTTTGTGGCAAGTTCATTGGCGACCACGTCGGGCCAACGCCCACACATCTTGCCAAACCTTGCAGGCTCACTGCCAAACGATTGCTTTGCTGAAATATTGGGGCTGCCGACAATCTGGGTTCCTCACTCCTATGCCGCTTGTTCACAACATGCACCAAACGAACATTTGTTGATGTCGACATCCCAAGATGCGCTGCGATGCATGACCGGTGTGTTCTGGGATCTGGCTGACGCGGGGCCGAAGACCTATCAGACTTAAACAAATCGATTGCCACCAGGCGAACTTCATGAGCTATTTGTGAATAGTCCCCAATTGCTAATAAACGAGCCAGATCATGTCCCTGTTTCGAGGTCTATCCGCGTTTCCCCTAACGCCGGCAAACAATCAAGGCAGGATCAACTCCAACCAGTTAGGTTCTTTGCTCGCGCGCCTGGTAGCTGCCAAAGTCGACTCCATTGGCCTGCTCGGCAGTACAGGCGGGTATGCCTATCTCAACCGTTCTCAAAGAGCCGACGCAATTGCCATTGCGGTTGATCATGCAAAGGGGCGTGTTCCAATCATTGCTGGTGTAGGTGCATTGCGAACTGACGATGCGATTGATCATGCGCTCGATGCTGCGCAAAATGGTGCGGATGGATTGTTACTGGCACCCGTTTCCTACACGCCTTTGACCGAACAAGAAGTCGCGCAGCATTTTATTGCCGTAGCGGGCGCAACAGATTTACCGCTCTGCATATACAACAATCCATCAACCACTCATTTCAACTTCAGTCTCGAACTGCTGCAGCACCTGTCACATGTGGACACAATTTCGGCCGTCAAAATGCCGCTGCCGCAGAGCATCGATCTGGAAGCCGAGCTTGCTCAACTTCGCGACGGTCTGCCTGCTGATTTTTCGATTGGATATAGCGGTGACTGGGGTTGTGCATCCGCTCTGCTGGCCGGAGCTGATAACTGGTTTAGTGTCATCGGTGGTTTACTACCCGAGCCCTCAATGAAATTGGCAGCAGCAGCGCAGAACGGCGATGCGGCTGAAGTTCAACGCATCAACGACTGCTTTCAACCGCTATGGGCTCTGTTTCAGGAATTCGGCAGTTTAAGAGTCGTTTATGCAGCGGCCAAACTTTTGGAACTGACAGACGCCAAGCCCCACTTACCGCTGCTGCCGCTCGGTGCAGCGGATGATAATCGGGTTTTGGCTGCACTTGAAACTCTCGAAAAAATCTAGTTGGGATGGGGCAATATCACTTTGAGACTTGGCTCCGAGAGGAATTATTGGCTCTGAACGAGTGAACCTTTCAGCGTTGAAGCCTGCGACCTTGACATCCAATTGCACGGCTTCAGAGCGGTAGCAAACCACCGATGCCACCGCCGGCAATGAGTGCAATTGGTTCAGTCAACCTGTAGAACTCCTTCAACAACCCTCACCCGATAAAACCCAAATCAAGTCAGGAATAGTGACCAGGTCAATTGCTTTGCGAATGCTTTTGCGCGACGCCAGCAACATATGTTTCTGCAATCGAGCGGTCATCAGCCATGGTCTGCAAAATGAACAATTCTTCCGACAACGTCGTTGCAGTTTCCATGCGAATGTCCATTGGTCTGGTGGCTGATGAATCCAACACAACAATGTCAGCATCGGAACCAGTCGCCAGGTTACCAATTTTATCCTGCAAGCCCAACGTGGTTGCATTGCCCAGTGTGATCCAGTGAAAGGCGCGCAACGGATGCATTTTTTGACCCTGTAACTGCAGTATCTTGTATCCCTCACTGAGAGTCGTCAGCATCGAATAGCTGGTACCGCCACCGATATCAGTGGCAATCGCATTGGAAATACCGCGCGACCGCAGGCCTGCATCATCAAATAGGCCGCTGCCCAAAAACAAGTTGGACGTTGGACAAAATACCGGATGAGCCGCCGTTTCAGCCAGGGCATCAATCTCTCGTGGTTTCAAATGGATGGCGTGACCCAAAAACATTTTGTCACTGAGCAGTCCATAGGATTGGTAGACATCCAGATAATCCCGGGCTGTGGGGTATAGTTCTGCTGTAAAGGCAATTTCGTCGTGGCTCTCCGAAAGGTGCGTTTGGATAAAGCATTCTGGATGTTCAGCCACAAGCGCGGAAGTCATTTCCAGTTGCTCTGGTGTCGAGGTAATCGCAAATCGTGGCGTAATTGCATAATGGGCCCGACCTTTGCCATGCCACTTGGCAATTAGGTCCTTGCTGTCATCATAACCGGACTGGGGCGTGTCTTGCAGATTATCAGGTGCGTTGCGGTCCATCAGAGTTTTGCCTCCGATCATGCACATGTTACGCCGCTCAGCTTCACTAAAATAAGCTTCTGCAGATTGTTTGTGGACCGAACAATAGGCCATCGCCGTCGTGGTGCCATGGGCGGTCAGTTGATCGAAAAACTCACCTGCCATGCGGGCACAATGCTGCTCATCTGAAAATCTTGCCTCTTCAGGGAATGTGTAATTGTTCAGCCAGTCCAGCAATTGCGTTCCCCACGAGGCGATCACATGCATCTGCGGGAAGTGAAGGTGGGTGTCGATAAATCCGGCCATCAACAGATGAGGCCGATGATCGATGACCTCGACATCGCCAGCTATTTTGGCCACCTCATTATAGTCGCCAGACCCGACGATGATCCCGTCGCAGATGAGCAATGCGCCGTCTTCGATATAGGAAAACGCATCTTTATCTTCAGGACCAGTTGGTTCCGAGATGAAGTTTAACAGGCGCCCACGGAGTAGTTTTTTGGAAGTCATGATGACGATTGATCCGTTGAAAGATTACATCAAAAGGGCCTCCCCAATGGGAGGCCCTTTGAGTTAGTCAGTGCCAAATTCAGGCATCTTGAGGTCGCGGTGTCGCTTCTTCAACGACGACGTCCGGATTAACCAGATCCTCTTCCTTGTGGAACATCGGATAGATGTAGAGGAAGGCGGCTGCAATCAGATATCCAGTGGTCACCCCACTCAATGATGGCATATGCAGACCGGCGGAGTGAACGATACCGATCAGCGACATGACAGCGGCTGCCAAGGCAAATCCACCGGCATTCTTAAACCGTCCGTCAATTACACTGACCACAATGGCACCCCAGATCAGACCGGTAAGAATGGCCCCCTGTGACAGCGCCAGATGGCCCTGAAAATGAGCCCCCTGCTGCAACAGAGCAGCGGTGAGTGCTTCATCTCCCAGCCGGGGTAATCCTTCAACTCCAGTCGATCCAAGGGCGCCCATCAACGATCCCCACTTGGTCACCAGGAAACTGGAAACGTGCGGCATCATGGCGATGGTCACAGCAGCCATATGCTCGGTTTTCACCGAATGCGCCGTATTGGTGATGAGGCTCAATGCCACAAAGACCAGGACCGGAGCCGCAGCCGCGACCGGGATCAGATTGTTAAGGAATGCCAGCAAGCCAAAGAATGCAGCAAACGGGATGATTGCACCGACGCCGATGATGTAACCGGCATGCGCTTCCATGCGCTTATAAGCTGGATGTCCAATATAGACGGTGGTTGGAAATGGTGACCCAAACAGGGCACCAATCATCGTTCCCGCACCATCGGTTACCTGACAGGTGGCCACCGGATAGTGGTCACCAGCGGCTTCGGCGCTTTCCACATTATTCATTGTTTCAATGAAGTTGTAGATTTGCACCGGAACAAGAACCAGGAACAGTTCCGGATTTGCAAACAGGTGCTGAATACCGGCAACAAGATCACCGAAATAAGGAACCGGAGGATAAAAGCCGACGCCTTCAAAACTGAAGGAAGCCTCGCCAATCAACAGCGCAACGACGGTACCGACAATCAGTGCCAGCAAACCGGCTGGAATATTGAAGGGCAGACGGAACCGGCCAACAAGACCCCACAGGATGATGATCAGCGACGCAAAGCCAACGTAAGGATTTTCAAAAATCGTCGCCAGTGGAACCGTGCCGATGAAAACCAATGCGATGCCGCACAGGGTTCCCAGCATGCCGGCGCGTGGCGTTACACGCTTCAAAATCGGTCCGATAAGCGCACCCAGAGCCGCAACAATGCCGCCCATGAAGCCTGCACCAATACCCACTTGCCACGCCAGCATCGGATCGTTGGTCGACCAGTAGATCGGCCCGATCACGCCAAACAGATAGACAAACATCACCGGCGTACTAATGCCATAGGGCAGCGCTGTGACGTCCTTGCCGGTCTTGTTGGCGACGTGTTTGGCCATCAGGACATAGACGATGATGCCGGCCAGAATGGCCACGGCGGCGCCTGGAACGATGCGGCCATAAACAATTTCGGCAGGCATTTGGAAGACAAATTGGCAGATGCCCGCAAGCACCATCAAGTTGATCAGGTTATCAGTAAACAAAGCCCAAAATGCGCTGAAGTCACTTCGCGCAATGAGCTTATAGCTGTAGGGTTGTTCGGTCATTTCTAGGATCTCCCCAGTTGTTAGTTCAGTTGAGTTCCGGCAGCATCAAAACTTCTGCCGGGTAAGTTGTTTGCGACCTTGGAAAGTTCAGCAATTGGTTCGCGGGAACCGGATGTATTTGCGCATTCGTCCGCGCTTAAAATTGCCATCACTTCCGCTGCGACGAATGAGGCTATGACTTGCGGTCGTTTATCGGCGCTGGCTGTGGCGCCGATTGGGCACACCAGATCTTCAGCCGACAGACCATCACACATTTTGCGACACCAGGATTCAAACTTGGCGCGTTTGGTCTTTGAGCCGATCAGCCCGACATAGGATGCGTCAGCCCTTTCAAGGGCTGCAGATGCGAGAAGAAAATCCAGTCCATGATCGTGCGTGGCAACAATGAAAGCGCTGCCAGAAGGTGCATTGAAAACGTCAACTTCCGGGATCGCACGATGTCTGATATCGACCGGTGCCGTGCACATGTCGAGCTGGTCAGCACGGGAATCCACCAAAATTGTGCGGACGGGCAGCAAAGCAAAAAACTCTGCCATCGCACGGCCAACATGGCCGGCTCCCAAGATATATACGCAGGGCAATTCATCAGCGAAACTTGCTTCGGCTTTAACGGCCGCTTCGCAATCTCGTTTGCTCATGCGGGTCAGTTGAACCGTTACATGCCCGCCGCAGCACTGACCAATTTCCGGCCCCAGCGGCACCGCCATAACACCTCTGATATCGCCCCTGGCAAGCAGTTCACGTGCGTCATCTATGACCATTTGTTCCAGCCGACCGCCGCCGATTGTCCCAAACAGGCCATTGGCAGAAACATACATTTCCGTTCCCTCATCGCGAGGTGATGAGCCTGACACTTTTGTCAGCCGAACCCGGGCAACCTTTTGGTTGCTGGCAAAAAACTGCGACAGTTTTGATCTGTGCGCCATGATCAGCCTCCCTGCCGTAATGCTTCAACGGCCATGAGCACCCGTTCCGGCGTTGCCGGACTGTCGAGACAGGGGCAGTTCTGGTAATCCGCGACGCTGGCAACGGCCATCGAGAGAGCCTCCAGCACCGAAATTCCCAGCATGAAGGGTGGCTCGCCAACGGCTTTGGATCGCTTGATCGTTGGCTCGTGGTTTTCCGACCAGCTCGCCAAATCAACGTTGAAAATCTTTGGCCGATCTGACGCCAAAGGAATTTTATAGGTAGAGGGGGCGTGAGTTCTCAGTTGACCGGCATCATCCCACCATAACTCCTCAGTGGTCAGCCATCCCATACCCTGAATGAAGGCTCCTTCGACCTGTCCCTTATCAATGGCCGGGTTAAGCGATTTGCCAACATCGTGCAGGATGTCGGTGCGCTCTATCTGATATTCTCCGGTCAAAGTATCGACTGAGACTTCAGAACATGCAGCGCCATAGGAGAAATAATAGAACGGTCGCCCGGTTCCGGCGGCGCGGTCCCAATGGATTTTGGGAGTTTTATAAAAGCCAGCGGCCGACAGTTGAACACGCGCCATATAGGCCTGACTGATAAAGTCATCAAAAGACAAGTCTTCAGACCCAACAAGCACCCGGTTGTTTTCAAAGATCACTTTGTCTTCGCCAACATTCCAGTTCTGTGTCGCAAACTTGATCAGGCGTTCCTTGATCTGACGTACTGCATCCATGGCGGCCATGCCGTTCAGATCCGTGCCTGATGACGCTGCGGTTGCTGAAGTGTTTGGGACTTTTTCGGTGGTTGTCTTGGTGATCTTGATGCGGTCAATATCCACCTGAAAGCCTTCGGCAACAACCTGAGCAATCTTGGTATTGAGCCCCTGCCCCATTTCGGTGCCACCATGGTTGAGATGTATCGAACCGTCATTGTAGACATGGACCAGAGCACCTGCCTGATTGTACCAGGTGGCGGTGAATGAGATGCCGAATTTTACCGGGGTGAGAGCGATGCCTTTGCGGATAACGCTGTTTTTGGCATTGAATGCCAAAACGTCCTCGCGACGTGCTTGATAGTCGGCGGTTTTCTCGAGTTCCTCTACAACTCTGCCGATGATATTGTCTTCCACTTTCTGGTGGTAAGGCGTGACATCACGGCCATCTTCACCATAGAAATTGGCCTTACGAATTTCCAACGTGTCCTTGCCCAACTTGTAGGCAATTTCTTCCATCATGCGTTCGGCAATGATCACACCCTGCGGTCCGCCAAATCCACGGAACGCGGTATTTGAAACCGTATTTGTCTTCATCGGACGACTGACCAGCCGGACATTGGGATAGTAATAGGCGTTGTCTGCATGAAACAATGCACGGTCCGTCACTGGACCGGACAGGTCAGCGGAAAACCCGCAACGGGCAGCAAACACGCCATCAACGGCCTGAATCTTGCCATCACCATCGAAGGTCACATCATAGTCGGCGACAAAGTCGTGCCGCTTGCCTGTGGCCATCATATCCTGGTCCCGGTCAGGACGTATTTTTACGGCGCGGTTCCACTTTTTTGCGGCCATGGCCGCAACCGCGCAGAATAGGTTCATCTGCGTTTCCTTGCCGCCAAACCCACCACCCATCCGGCGCACATTCAAAGTCACAGCATGAGATGGCACACCTAGAACGCGGGCCACCATATGTTGGGCCTCGCTGGGATGCTGAGTTGAAGAATGGACAATCACGTCGTCATCTTCGCCGGGCAAGGCAAAAGCGATATGACCTTCCAGATACATGTGATCTTGGCCACCAATGGACATGCGCCCCTGGATGCGGTGTTCAGCGTCCTTTTGTCCGTCGGAAATGTCACCACGCTCCAGTTTGAGTGGCGCTGTGACAAACGGATAATCGGCCTCCTGTGCGGCAATCGGGTCGAGCGCATGAGGCAATGGATCGACGTCAACGGTCGCCAATTCAGCGGCACGACGCGCCTGATCACGGGTTTTGGCAACAACGGCAAACAACGGCTGTCCCCAGAACTCGATTGTTTCAGTCGGAAATACCGGTTCATCATCGAGGTGTGTCGGGCTGATGTCATTTATGCCGGGAATATCATCGGCGGTCAGCACGCCAACAACGCCGGGGGCCGCATGCACCTTCGCATAATCAATGCTGTTGATCTTGCCATGGGCAATTTTTGAGACGCCCAGATAGGCGTGTAATGTGCCGACCGGTTCGCTGATATCGTCGCAATAGTCGGCCCTGCCGGTAACGTGTTTGATGGCGCTGTCGTGTTGGACATCGGTATGAGCGGCGCCGTGAATTTTGGTGTGTCTGGTCATGCCGAAATCTCCTGTTGGACTTGCGACAGTCTGGAAAGTTCATCTGGCCCACCCGTATTTTCCAGGTGAAACCGGCGCAGCAGATTTTGAGCAGACAACAGCCGGTAGTCGGCTGACGCACGCCAATCGCTGAGCGGAGAAAAATCTTTACCCAATTGACCGGCAGCTGCCTCAACCACGTCTGCGGTGAAGGCTTTGCCAACCAACTCTGACTCAACCGTGGTGGCGCGTTTGGGGGTTCCGGCCATGCCGCCATAGGCAATTCGGGCCTTGTCAATCACGCCATCCGCAATCGAGACCAGAATTCCCACCGCGACGGACGAGATATCTTCATCACGACGTTTGGAAATTTTATACGCGGAAAATACTTCAGTCTTGGCAGGGAGAGGAATGCGGATCTGTTCGACAAATTCGCCGGGAAGCTGGTCCTGTTTGCCATAATCAATGAAATAATCTTCGACATCAATCACCCGGCGATTACTGCCTTTGCGCAAGGTAACCTGGGCGCCAAGTGCTATCAACACAGGAGGGGCATCACCGATCGGCGATCCATTGGCAACATTGCCACCGATCGTGCCCATATTACGAACCTGCCAACCGGCAATCCGGTTCCAGTATTCGCCAAGCTGGGGAAGGTTGGCATTCATTGCTTCTTCAAATTCAGTATAGGTAACGGCCGCACCGATATTTATGTGGCTGTCGCTGACCTCGACTTTCTTGAGCTCATCAAGATCGGCGACAAATATCGCCGGACTGATGGGTTGGAGAAATTTGGTCACCCACAGGCCAACATCTGTGGCCCCGGATACGATGGTCGCATCGGGATGCTCTTCCAGTAGTTTGGCGAGGTCATCCAGATTTGCCGGGAGTATCGCCCGATTGTCTTCCGGTCCGACGACCACCCGTCTGCCATCACTCAGCTCTGACAATTGGTTTTCAATATTCTTTCGTTCCGCCTGGAGGAAATCCTGCGCCGGGCTGTTGTCTCGTCCCAGCGCCATGGCGGCGCGAATTATTGGCTCATAGCCAGTGCAGCGGCACAAATTGCCCTGCAGGGCGGTTTCAACCTGTTGAACCGTGGGAGACGGGTTTTCCATCCACAAAGCATAAAGCGACATGATAATGCCGGGAGTGCAGAAACCACACTGGCTTCCGTGAAAGTCGACCATCGCCTGCTGTACCGGATGTAGACCGCCATCTGCGCCCTTCAAATGCTCAACAGTAACAACGTGGCAACCATCAAGCGACGCAAGAAACCGGATGCATGCATTGACCGATTTGTATTCGAGTCCGCCGTCGACAAGCCTGCCGACCAATACAGTGCAGGCACCGCAATCACCTTCCGCACAGCCTTCTTTAGAACCGGTCAATCGCTGATCGATCCTCAAAAAGTCCAACACCGTGTCCGTGGCCCCCAACTCACCAGTTGTCACAAGTGTGTCGTTGAGCAGAAACTGAATTTCATTGCGCGTGGTCATGCATCCTCCTCCTGTTTGGTGGATCAAAATCCGCCAACTTAAATATTAACCAATCGGCATATTCAAAAATACGCGGCTAAATGGTAATCTCTTTCAACGTATCGTTGATAATCAAATTGAACCATCCACCGGGGAACTGGTCAAATGCCCTATATCGAGAGCCTACGTGTATTTGTGCGAACCATGGAGTTGGGCAGCATCACTGCCGGAGGTCGTGACCTTCGCATAACCCCAGCGGTGGCCAGCAACCGGATCAAGGAGTTGGAGAACCGTCTAGGGGTGCGCTTGTTCAATCGAACAACCCGTAACTTGAGTCCCACGGAAGTTGGCAAAGTATATTACGAACACGCAAAAAAGGTTGTGGAATCGGTTGAGGACTCCGAGGCAATAGTTGCCGGTTTTTCTGATGCTCCGCGAGGTGCCATCCGTGTGACCGCCCCTTTGGGGATCGGACGTCGTGCGATTTCGCCACTCATTCCGAAATTCGTCGATGATTATCCTCATACCCAGATCCGGTTGCGCCTGTCAGACCGGAAAGTCGACATATTTGAAGATGGTCTCGATGTTGCGTTCTTTATCGGCGAACCTGCTGATTCAAACTTGAAATTACGCAAGATTGCCGACTGCGAACGCATCCTGTGCGCGGCACCTGAATATCTGAAAAAACATGGAACCCCGGAAAGTCCCGGCGACCTGATAGCCAAGAATCACAATTGCCTGTTGCTGCGCTATCCCCGTTCACCTGAATACTTCTGGTCTCTCAACACACCCGACGGCATGGTGCGGCTGGAAGTGAGCGGCAAATATGATGCCGATGACGGCGACGTACTTACCCGATGGGCCATTGAAGGGTATGGAATCGTCAACAAGCCCCTCTTTGACGTGGCTGACCAACTGGAACGCGGAGAACTGGTGGAGGTTTTGCCGAATAACAAGCCCAAGGGCGCAATGTTTGGCTGCCTGTATCCGCATAAACGCCTGCAAGACCCGAAGATTCGATATTTTGTCGAGTTTATGGTGGAGAATTGTCGACAGCCTTTCACCCCAAATTGATGCCCGCGGCCCGGTTCTTGACGTCCTACCGTTTCCGTTCTTCCATAGGCATCGTTAAAAAGCGATGGGATGAACATGGCCGACAAGACCTATCTGGATAATCAAACCTGGCACTATTTCTGGCATCCGGTGTGCACCGTTGCTGAACTTGAAGCTTCCGACACCGGTCGCGGATGTTTGTTGCGGGCTCAGCTATTGGGAACCGAACTGGTCATCGCCAGATTGGAGAGTGGCGTGGTTGCCATGAACAATCGCTGTCCGCACCGTTCGGCAAAACTTCATCTGGGCTGGAACCGCGGCGACCGGGTGCAATGCGCCTATCATGGCTGGTGCTATGATGCCCAGGGAACCTGCGTCGAAATTCCAGCCGCCCCGGGCGGACCAATTCCAAAAAGAGCCCGCGCCACCTGCTATGACTGCGAGGTTCGTTACGGACTGGTCTGGGTAAGACTGGATGGTGCAGCCGATACCCAGATTCCGGATCATCTGGTGTTTGATGACCCGCAGTTCAAATGCGTTCTTGGACCTAGCTATGACTGGAAAACCCATTCTGCCCGGCGGTTGGAAAATTTTACCGATCTGGCGCATTTCCCGTTTGTGCATCCCGAAACATTGGGAAAGGCAGGCCACGTGACCTATCTGATCCCGGACATGCGCTTCGAAGCGGAAGGTAAATTGCGCTATCATTACGCACCCCCCAAGGGTGCCCGTAATGCAATGGATTCCACTGGCAATCTGTCGCCACTCGCATCTACCGACTACACGATCCAACTGCCATTTGGTGTGACCCTCGACATCACCCTTGAAAACGGCACACGCTCGGTCATCTGGATGTGGGCAACCCCGTTGGATGATGTTAATTGCCGTAGCTTCTGGTTCGCCTGCCGCAACACCGATCACGAAGGCCCGGACCAACCGCATATCGACTTGCAGATGCAAATTCTTGAAGAAGATATCGACGTGGTGGAGAGCCAGGACCCCGAGCAAATTCCTCACCCGATGGAGGAAATCGCCGTTGGCCCCGACAAGGTCTCACTGGCCTATCGCAAGTGCCTATACGAGATGTGCCACGCAAAGGCGGAGGGTGCTGACAGCCTGAACGCCTATCTGAATAGGAACGAGGACAATATCTAACCATCGGCAGGTTTCGTTAGCATGTGGCTGGGTCAGCGACGACCTAATTGCTCACCGCCGTTTCATACCATTTTACCAGCAATTGCCGTTCAGAATTCGTCATGTCTGTGAGGTTGCCGGGAGGCATCGCATGACTGCGACCGGCTTGCAAATAGATTTCGCGGGCCTGGCTGGCAATGTCCGTCTGGGTCTCCAACATCACACCTTTGGGAGGCACAATCAGGCCTTCCCAGACAGGCTCTGCTGCATGGCACATGGAACAACGCCCCTGAACGGTTTCGGCGGCCTGCTGGAACCCTTTTGCGTCCATGAACTGTTGCTGGCGGACAGAAGTCGCGGCTGCATTGGCTTCACCATCTGAAAATTTCGGCACGGTTGACAGCCAGGCCGCCAGCACAAACAGGATTGCAGTTGCCAACCAGGTCCAGGTGGGATTGCCGGTGCGAGCATGTGTGCAGTTGAAATAGTGGCGGATGGTGACGCCCATCAGGAAGACAAGCGCAGCAATAATCCAGTTATATTCAGTCGCAAAGGCCAGCGGATAATGGTTCGACAGCATCATGAACAGGACCGGCAGGGTCAGGTAGTTGTTGTGGGTCGAACGCTGTTTTGCGATCTTGCCGTATTTTTCATGCGGCGTGCGACCTTCTTTCAGATCTTCAACAACAATGCGCTGATTGGGCATGATGATGAAGAACACATTGCCGGACATGATCGTTGCCGTGAAAGCCCCCAGATGCAGGAAAGCTGCCCTGCCGGTAAATACCTGCGTATAGCCCCAGGCCATTACCACGAGCAGGAAAAACAGGAATATCATCAGGCGGGTGTTGTCCTCACCGAATTTCGATTTGCACAACTGGTCATAGATGACCCAGCCAAATGCCAGTGACCCAACCGAAATCGCGATGGCCTGCCAGGTACTCAGATCGGCCACGCGTTTGTCGATCAAAAACAAATCCGCACCGGCGTAATAGACGATTGCCAGCATCGCAAAACCAGAAAGCCAGGTGACATAGCTCTCCCATTTAAACCAGGTCAGATGATCTGGCATGGCGCTTGGCGCAACCAGGAATTTGCGGATGTGATAAAATCCACCCCCATGCACCTGCCATTCTTCGCCATGAGCCCCTTCGGGCAGGTCGTCGGCCTTTCGCAGGCCCAGATCGAGCGCGATAAAGTAGAATGATGAACCAATCCAGGCGATGCCTGTGATAACGTGAAGCCAGCGAACGGCAAAGGACAACCAGTCCCACATAACTGCATAATCGTAATACATGCTTTCCTCCAATCTGCACCATCACTGGGAGGTCTGGCGACCAGCCACAAGAATCCACAGGTTGCTTTGAAGGTTACAAATACCCATCTTGGAGAGAACAGTGATAAAATTCTAGGACTATCAAATTTTTCCGAATAATGATAAAAACGTGCATGTCCTACGTGGCCAACATAAAGACTTTTGTGCGCGTTTATGAGCTTGGCAACATGTCGGCAGCTGGCCGTGATTTGCGCGTTTCCGGAGCGGTCACCAGTAGCCGAATAGCCGAACTGGAAAAACATCTTGGCGTTCGGTTGTTCAACCGGACCACCCGAAGTTTAAAGCCGACTGAACATGGCGAACTGTTCTACAAAGGGGCAACACGGATTCTCGATACGATTGAAGAAGTTGAAGGCAGCATCGCCGAGGTGACCGACCAACCGCGCGGGTCGGTTTTTATCGCTGCACCTTTGGGCATTGGTAAAAAGCTGATCGCACCACTTGTGCCTTCGTTCAAGGAAAAGTTTCCTGACATCAATGTGCGGCTGCGGCTGTCTGATCGAAAGGTCGACATCACCAATGAAGGTCTGGACGCCGCCTTCGTGCTCGGCGAACTGCGTGATTCAGAAATGCGGTTTCGACTGGTCCATACATTCGAGCGCTTATTATGTGCGTCTGGCGATTACGTGAATCGCTACGGTGCCGTAAAAAACGGTGATTTCTCGCAACATCAGTGTCTGCTTCTGCGCTTCCCTGGAGCGGACGAGTTTTTCTGGACATTGCAGACCGGCGAAGGTCCACAACGACTGGATATTTCAAGCCCGCTGGAATCTGACGATGGCGACGTATTGACAAATTGGGCGCTTCAGGGATGCGGTATTGTCAACAAAACTCGCTTTGAAGTGGCCGATCATTTGGCGAAAAGCGAACTGATAGAAGTGGCCAAGGATACACCACCCACTCCGCTACCTTTTTCCTGCGTGTTCCCTCACAAGAAGTTGCAGGACCCAAAAACCCGGTTTCTGATTGATCACATGATAGCCGGGTGTCGGGAAATCCTTTCCTAAAAGCAGAGCCCCTGATCTGTTCAGATCTAGCTACCTCTGTAAGTTGAAAAGCTGAACGGCGAAGCCAGTAGCGGCACGTGGTAGTGAGATGTTTCATCATCAATGCCGAACCGAATCGGAACTGTGTCAACAAATGGGAACGCACTGTCCGGGGCATGTCCTTTGAAGTAACTTCCGATCATGAAAACCAGTTCATAAACGCCCGCAGCCATCTCGCCCTGTGGGATGATTGGCTGGTCAGTACGGCCATCATCATTTGTCACTGTGGTTGTCATCAGACTGCGATTCTGCCCCTCCAGCCGGTACAATTCAATTGTGACACCTTCCGCGGGACAGCCCCGCGCTGTGTCCAGAATATGGGTGGTTAGGTAACCGAGATCGGACATTGTTTTCATTCTCCTGACAGTCGACGTTTGACCAAGGATGAAGCGACAGAGGCCTAAAATATAGGGGACTTTAACTAATGCACCTTCGCATCGAATTTGATAATCACACCCATTAATTGGGTTAGACTAAAAGTACGATCCAATGGGAGTATTTCAGTGTTCTATCCACGAGACATGCAGGGATATGGCCAGTTTCCAGTGAACGCGGCCTGGCCAGACAAGGCAAAAATCGCGGTGCAGTTTGTCATCAACTATGAAGAGGGTGGCGAAAATTGTCTGCTGCACGGAGACCCCGCATCGGAAGCTTTTCTCTCAGAAATCGTCGGCGCTGCCGCCTGGCCTGGCCAGCGGCATTGGAACATGGAATCAATCTATGAATATGGCGCTCGCGCCGGTTTTTGGCGCCTGCACCGTCTGTTTACCGAAAACAATATTCCCGCCACCGTTTATGGCGTGGCGACGGCTTTGCAAAGATCACCTGCCCAGGTTGAGGCGATGTTGGACGCTGACTGGGAAATTGCTTCCCACGGCCTGAAATGGATTGAATACAAGGACTTTTCGCGCGAACAGGAAAGAGAGTTCCTCGACCAGACCATAGCTCTTCATGAAGCCGTAACCGGAGACCGCCCCCGCGGTTGGTATCTGGGACGCTGTAGCGAAAATACTGTCGACATAGTCTCTGAAGAAGGCGGGTTTGACTATATTTCAGACACTTATGATGATGACCTGCCCTACTGGCGCCACCATGAAGGGAAAGATCAGCTGATCATTCCATACACACTGGATTGCAATGACATGCGGTTCGCCACCCCACAGGGTTTCAACGCTGGTGACCAGTTTGAAAACTATCTGCGCGACACTTTCGACACACTCTATGCAGAGGGCGAAAGCGGAACGCCAAAAATGATGAGTATTGGCCTGCATTGTCGATTGATCGGTCGACCCGGACGTCTCGCGGCTCTGAAGCGGTTTATAGAATATGCACAATCTCACGATGCTGTCTGGTTTGCCCGTCGCATTGATATTGCCCAACATTGGGCAGATACCCACCCGCCACAACATCAGACCCAGCGCCCTTCCAAATTGAGCAAATCCGATTTCGTCGACACCTATGGTGGCGTGTTTGAGCATTCGCCCTGGATTGCAGAACAGGCATTTGATGCCGGACTGGGCGCCGCCAATGACACATCCGGCGGACTTCACCACGCGATGAAAATACAATTTCGGCTGGCTGATAGTTCTCAGCGCCTGGCGGTATTGAATGCGCACCCGGACCTCGCTGGCAAACTCGCCGCCGCTAATAGGCTCACCGCAGAATCAACCTCAGAACAGGCCGGAGCGGGGCTCGACTCGCTGACCGACGATGAGCACCAGACGTTTACAGAATTGAATCAAAGCTACATGGATAGGTTCGGTTTTCCTTTTATCATCGCGGTCAAGGGTCTGACCAAGTCTGAAATCTTGACTGCCTTCAAATCCCGCGTTCAAAACGATATGGATACGGAGCTTTCGAAGGCCTGCCAGCAGGTTGAAAAAATTGCCCTCCTGCGCCTGAAGGATCTGCTTTGATGACCAAATCTGCGACACCTGAAAAACACAATCTTGGTAACGGCTATTACGCACCACACGGTGGTCTGCCACCTCAAACTGCGCTGATGGATGAGCGTGCCGTCTTCACCGATGCCTACGCAGTGCTGCCCGGCAATACGATGACCGATATCGTAACCAGCTATCTGCCGTTTTGGGACAAAACCCGACTGTGGGTCATTTCCCGACCGCTCTCTGGATTTGCCGAAACATTTTCCCAATACATTATGGAGGTCGCCCCGCAGGGTGGCAGTGACAAGCCAGAGCTCGATCCGACAGCAGAGGGCGTGATTTTCGTTGTGGAAGGTGAACTTGACCTGACTATTGATGGTACAGCACACAACATGAGCGCCGGCGGATATGCTTTCATCCCACCGTCCACAAACTGGCAGGTCAAAAACCAGTCAGCGGACCCGGTGCGGTTTCACTGGATCCGCAAACAATATGAACCTGTAGACGGAATTGATGCGCCGACGGCTTTTGTTGTCAACGAACGGGACATTGCTCCAACGCCGATGCCGGATACCGAGGGACGCTGGGCGACGACCCGTTTTGTAGAACTCGATGATCTACGCCACGATATGCATGTCACCATTGTCACGTTTCTGCCGGGTGGCGTCATTCCATTTCCCGAAACCCATGTGATGGAACATGGTCTTTATGTTCTGGAGGGAAAGGCGGTCTACAAACTCAATCAGGATTGGGTGGAGGTTGAAGCCGGTGACTATATGTGGCTGCGCGCCTTTTGCCCGCAGGCCTGCTATGCCGGAGGCCCCGGTCCGTTCCGCTATTTGCTGTACAAGGATGTCAATCGCCACGCGAAGTTGGGAAGCTTCACGAGGTAATCGACAGAAACGTCGGCTCGGGCTTTTAAGCGCGACTGTTCATCAGCTGCGCCATGTCGAGCATGCGCGCTGAAAATCCCCATTCATTGTCATACCAACCCATGAGACGTATCTGACGATCGGCAACCTGCATGATTTCAGGCAGCGCCACAATGAGAGATTCCGGACGCCCCCGAAGATCGCTCGATACGACCAGGTCCCGGGTTGCCGCGAGGACCGGTGATGCCGCACAGGCCGCTTCCAGAAAAGCCTCAATTCCGGCGCTTGGGAAACGGGATAATTGCAGCACTGCATCAATTGCCGAAACACTGGCGACAGGCACGCGAATGGCCGCGCCGGTCAATTTGCCATTCAGATTTGGCAAGACCTCACCAACCAGATCGGTTGCGCTGGTCGTGGTTGGGATCATAGACAATGCCCCGGCACGCGAACGCGCCGCCGACGCGGTCGGCGCATCAATCAAGGGCTGGCTGTTGGTGTAGCAGTGAACGGTTGAAACGTGGCCATGCTGGATGCCCAGTTCATCATCCAGCAACCGCAGCAGAGGTGCGATGGCATTGGTGGTGCAGGATGCATTGGAAACGATTTTTGCGCGCCCGAGCTGATCCTCATTCGCCCCCAGAACCAACGTGATATCTGCGTCACTTGCCGGGCCAGAAATGAGAACATTTTGTGCCTTTGCCTTGAGACCACGCTCGGCAATTTCGCGACTTTTGACCGCACCAGTACATTCCAGCAAAACGTCCACATCCGATAAATCCAAATCACTGATGTCCGGTTCAACCGAAAAAGGAATTTGCAAACCGTCGACGTTCAACTGGCCGTCGCCGGCCGTGACCTCTCCACAATAGGGGCCAAACACCGAGTCGTAGCGGAACAGATAGGCGCAGATATCCAGCGGCGCGATATCGTTGATCAGCACCAGTTCGAACTGGTTCTTGCGCGATGTCGACAGCACCTGTCGGGCGATGGTGCGCCCGATGCGTCCGAAACCATTAATAGCGATTTTAACGGGTCTGCTCTGGGTCACTTGGAGGCCACGAATTCAGAGAATGATCAACTCACCGTTAGCCTTGTTTTGAGGCCGTGTCACCGCAAAGATATTGTTTGCTCTTTGCGGTGGCGGGGAATTGATCTGGAATGCGGCGGCGACGCGGCAGCGACGCCGCGATGACAAGGATTGATCAAATATCGATCTGTATTGCCTTGCCATTTGCAACTGCCAGTTCGACCGCCGCAGATGCAACAGCCAAGTCCTGAAGTCCCACTCCTGTCCCATCAAACAAAGTGATTTCATCGTCGGAGACCCGACCCTTGTGGACACCATTTATTACGGCGCCAAGCGGGGTGATGTCGCTTTCCTTCATTTGCCCTTCGGCAATTGCATGCTGACTTTCTCCGATGGATATGGACTGGGCAATTTCATCGGTAAACACGGTGGCAGCAGTCATCAGGTCGACGCCCACTTCCTGTTTGCCCTTGGTGTCGGTTCCCATGCAGGCCAGATGAGTTCCCGGTTGTACATGATCTTTCAACAAGATCGGATCGAAGGACGATGTGATGGTTATGATCACATCTGCCTCGGTCATTCCTTCAAGCTCTACCACCTCAAAGGGAAGTGAAGCTTCGTTTGCCACTTCTTCAAGATTAGACAACATTTCCGGATGCAGGTTCCAGCCGATTACTTTTTCAAAGTTGCGATGCTCGAGAGCCGTGCGCAGCTGAAATTTGGCCTGATGACCGGCACCAATCATGCCCATGACCTTGGCATCCTGCCGGGCCAGATGTTTGATTGAAACCGACGAAGCGGCGGCTGTACGCAAAGCGGTGAGCATGTTGCCACCCACCATCGCCTTGACCATTCCGGTATCCGGGTCGAACAGAAATACCGTCGATTGGTGATTGATAACGTTATGGGTCTCGAGATTGTTGGGCCAATAGCCCCCGGCTTTCAGCCCGAGAGCCATGCCCGCCTTGTCGAAACCGCCTTTAAAGCCATAGAGCGCGTCCACATGGCCAATGGCCTCGCGAACCACCGGGAAATTATAGGCATCTCCCGATGCCATTGCGGCAAACACGTTTTCTACTGCCTGAAACGCCGCTTCGCGGGTCACAAGACTGGCTATTTCATTCTCTGGAACAATGATCATAGGACGATTTCGCTCATTTTTTGGGACCCGTTTAGGTCCGAATTCGGGATAGGTTTAGTAGGCCATTCCGCGTGCCGATACCGGCCAAACGGATTCAACCTTGCCGTTGCGGACACCCACATACCAGTCATGCACGTTGCAAGTCGGGTCACAATGGCCAGGAACAAGCTTCAACTTGTCATTGACTTTCAATGCACCGTTGTCGTCCTGAACCACGCCGTGCTCGTCGGAACATTTAATGTATTCGACATCATCACGACCATAGATGAAGGGCAGGCCGCTATCGACTGACTGCGCTTTCAAACCAGCGTCGACAATCGCCTTGTCGGTCTTTGCATGCGACATCACAGAGGTGAGAATGAAAAGGGCGTTTTCCCACTCACCCTGGTCGATGCGTTTGCCGTCCTTATCAAGAATGCGGCCATAATCGGCATCCATGAAGGCATACGAACCGCACTGCAATTCATTGTAGACACCCGAATTGCTTTCAAAATAATAGGATCCGGTACCGCCGCCGCTGACCAGTTCGCAGCTGATGCCTTGTGCTTCAAGACCACGCACCGCATCTTTGACCATATCTATTGCGACCTGCAGTTTGGCTTCACGATCTTCATATTTATCGAGGTGCTGCATGGCGCCCTGATAGGCCTGAATTCCGGTGAATTTCAGTCCAGGCGCCGCTTCGATCAGGCGGGCGATATTTACCACATCCTGGGTCGACGACACACCGCAGCGGCCAGCGCCACAGTCAATTTCAATCAAGCATTCAATCGTCGTGTCATGTTGCTGTGCAGCAGCCGACAAATCGTCGACATTTTCTGCGTCATCGACACAGACGAGAATACGAGAACCAAGTTTAGGCAATCGTGCCAGCCGATCTATTTTGGCTGGATCACGCACCTGGTTTGAGACCAGAACATCCTTGATGCCACCGCGAACGAAGACTTCGGCTTCACTGACTTTTTGGCAGCACACACCAATCGCACCACCAAGCTTTTCCTGAAGTTTTGCAACGTCTACGGACTTGTGCATCTTGCCGTGGACCCGATGGCGCATGCCGTGGTCTTTTGCATAATCGCCCATTTTCTTGATGTTGCGCTCTAGAGCATCCAGATCCAGAACCAGGCAAGGTGTTTGGATATCTTGTTCATTCATGCCGGGTTTGGCCGGAATGTTGAAACCAACTTCGAATTCTGTGTTCCCGGTCATTGTTTCAAAAGCGGACATGGGGAGTTCCTTTCGGTTTAGGACTGCATCCAGGGCAGTTTTTTGAGATCGACATTGCCACCGGTGATGATCAGACCAACACGCTTTCCAGCAAAGAGTTTTTTGTTTTTCAGTATGGTAGCAAGGGGCACCGCGCTGGATGGCTCCATGACAATTTTCATCCGCTGCCAGGTGATAAACATGGCATCGATAATCTCCTGTTCGGACGCCAGCAGAAAGTCACTCACATGATTGCGAACAAAATGCCAAGTGAGATCTTTCAGCGGTACCTTCAATCCATCGGCCACAGTAACCGGCGCATCATCGGCGATGATGTGGCCAGCTCTAAAAGACCGACAGGCATCGTCAGCCTGTTCCGGTTCTGCGGCAAATATTTTTGTCTTGGGTGAAACGTTGGATAAAGACAGGCAGGTTCCAGAAATCATTCCGCCGCCACCTATTGGGGCGACCACTGCATCCAGCGGGCCTACATCTTCATGCAGTTCTAACGAACAGGTGCCCTGCCCGGCAATCACGCGTGGGTCGTTATACGGGTGGACGAAATCGGCACCGGATTCAGCAACGACTTCAGCAAATACCTGCTCACGCGACGTGGTGCTTGGCTCACATTCCACAACGGTGGCGCCATAGCCGCGCATGGCTTGTTTCTTTGCTTCCGGTGCGGTGCGTGGCACGACCACAGAAGCCGGAATTCCCCGCCGTCCGGCTGCATAGGACAGACACAGGCCATGATTGCCCGACGAGTGTGTCGCTACACCTTTGGCTGCCAGTTCGTCTGATAAGCCAAAAACCGCATTGGAAGCACCACGCGCCTTGAATGCGCCAGCTTTTTGCAGGTTTTCGCATTTGAAATAGAGTTCGGCGCCGGTCAAGTCATTCATGAATTGCGACGTCAGAACCGGAGTGCGGTGAATGTAGGGTTCGATGCGCTGACGAGCGGACAGCACATCATCAAAAGTAGGAATGATCATCAGTTCAATTACCTGTTATGTTGCCGAACCTATGCGGCCGCCTGGTGGGCAAGATTGGCGGTCACGTCGTTGTTGCGAAAATATTCCTGCGCAGCAGCAACTCCCGAACCAGCCTTGATCGGGAAGTTGAGGTCCAGCATGGTCATTTCCGCTGCAGACAATCCAGCACAAACCATGACGTCTGTCAGCATACCCAGGTGACCGATGCGGAAAACCTTCCCGGCCACTTCTCCCAGTCCGACACCAAATGCGACGCCGTATTTATCGGCCGCGTGGGTGACAAATCCAGTACCGTCAAAACCTTTGGGAACGACAATGGCACTGACCGTATCCGAATACAGATCAGGTGACTGAGCGCAAAGGGTAAGGCCCCAGGCGGAGACTGCTTCGCGGACCCCCTGAGCCAGCCTGTGGTGGCGGGCGAACACGTTGTCCAAACCTTCATCTTCAAGCATCGCAATGGCGTGGTTAAGGCCGCGGATCAATTGCAAAGGTGGCGTATAAGGAAAGCCACCATTGGCATTGGCCTTCAGCATGTCACGGAAATCGAAGAACGTGCGTGGCAGTTGGGCCGTTTCCATCGCAGCAATGGCTTTTTGACTAACTCCCAAAATGGCCAGGCCGGCTGGTAGCATGAAACCCTTTTGCGAACCGGCGATGGCAACGTCTACCCCCCATTCATCCATGCGGAAATCCATCGATGCGATAGAGCTGACACCATCAACCAGTAACATGGCCGGATGATTTGCCGCGTCCAGAACCTTGCGGACCGAAGCGATGTCTGATTTTACGCCGGTCGCGGTCTCGTTGTGAGTGACCATCACCGCCTTGATGTCGTGATCTTTGTCGCCCTTGAGCGCGGATGAATAGGCGTCCAGTGGCACGCCCTGCCCCCAGGGTGCTTCAACGACAATGACCTTCAGGCCGTGGCGCTGGCACATATCGATCCAGCGATGGGAGAACATGCCCCAGCGTCCGATAAGCACCTTGTCGCCCGGCGAAAGTGTATTGGTAATTGCCGCTTCCCAGGCACCGGTACCGGTAGAAGGGAATATCAGGCTCTCACCAGTTTCGGTTTTCAGTATCCGTTTCACGCCTGACAAGGCGGGCATGAACATCTCAACAAAATTGCTGGAGCGATGATCGATGGTTGCATAATCGATGGCACGGCGCAGCTCATCCGGCATGTTCGTTGGGCCGGGGATAAAGACTGGGTTTTGCGTAGACATTTCATATACCTCGTAGCTGGCAGGCGGTTGACCCACACAACATGCAGCAATCAAATTATTTTTTCAATTTTTTCAAAAAAGTTTTTCATTTTGATTTTTATTGTGTAAGCTACTGTAATAGATATGAAATTGATTTTTCATCCTTTGCAGGCAATTATCTAAATTTTCGACAAGGATTATCAATTTCTGCCAAACAATGACGGGAAACAGGTACTTTGGCTGAATATGAATCCAGAAAACGGGGTCGTCCCCGTTCGTTTCATTCAAAAACTGAAGCGACAATTATCCAATCGGTCGACAAGGCCATAACGTTGTTGAAAGTGGTGTCTGAAGGCTCTGGCCGGTCACTTTCAGAGCTTTCCGAATTATCCGGCCAACCGGCTGCCAGTGCCTATCGGGCGCTGGTGACGCTGCAAAAACACGGCATGGTGAGTTTCGACGAAGATGCACAATTGTGGCAGGTCGATGTTGAATCTTTCAGGATCGGCAGCGCGTTCCTTGCTAACACCAATATGGTCGAGCAGGCCCGGGCGATAATGACTTCCTTGATGACGGAAACCGGTGAAACTACCAATCTGGGCATTATTGCCGGCGACGAAGTGGTGTTTCTCAGTCAGGTCGAAACCCATGAACCGATACGAGCCTTTTTTCGGCCTGGCACCCACGGGTCGATTCATGCCTCGGGTATTGGCAAAGTGCTGTTCGCCTTTCGGCCTGAAAACCAGGCAGCCCAGTTGGCCAAGTCGATCAATCTTGTAAAATTCACCGATAACTCGATCATGACGACGGATGAGCTGTTGCAAATGAGACTGGAAACGCTGCGACGGGGGTTCTCCGTCGACGACCAGGAACGCACGATGGGCATGCGCTGCATCGCTGCCCCGATCTTCAACAGTTTTGGTGAGGCTGTGTCGGCGATATCGATTTCGGGCCCAACGGTGCGTGTCGATTCAGGTCGAATCGCGGAATATGGCGAAAAGGTCAAAGTGGCCGCCGACGCCATCACCCGCAATATTGGTGGCAAGATAAGTGCATTTGACGCTTGAATTAATATTGCCCGGAACGAGCGGCCGATTAGGCACGTGGGTCGTTGATGCAATTTGATTATTCGCCTGCTGGGATAAGGAATGGTGGGCGATACTGGGATTGAACCAGTGACCCCTACAATGTCAATGTAGTGCTCTCCCGCTGAGCTAATCGCCCGTCCATCAAACGGTTTGCCAAATAATAGTCGTTCAGCAAGGTTCGGGAAGCTTCAATAATAATTTCAAAGCCGAAGCGCATACACCACATTTGCGGGGTCTACGTCAACTGCAAGATTATCGGGAAGTAGTGATTATGCGAAGTTTGTCAGGCCGCCAGCATCTTTTCGACTTCGTTGACCAGATCGCGCAAATGAAATGGCTTTGACAGCACTTTGGCATCCTTAGGCGCGTCTGATTCCGGATTCAGAGCAACGGCTGCGAAACCGGTGATAAACATCACCTTCAGATCAGGATCCAGCTCGGTGGCGCGGCGGGCCAATTCGATGCCGTCCATTTCCGGCATCACGATATCGGTCAGCAGCAGAGTGAACGGCTCCTCGCGCAACCGCTCGTAGGCGCTTGCACCATTGTCATAGGAAATGACGTCATAGCCTGCATTGGCCAGTGCTTTGGCCAAAAAGCGGCGCATATCATTGTCATCTTCTGCCAGGAGAATTTTGTTCATGGTTTTCCCATAATTCGGACTCTGGTCGGATCCTCACACCGCGACATAAGCAGTGAAGATGGCAACAATTGTCCAATAAATTGCAACTCTGCGCCCATTTACACACCATTTAAGTAAATATCGAATAAACACAAAGGAAATCACATTCGTGAAACCACGCCGTGAACGGCTGGACAGTTGGCTGACCAACTGACACAGTTGGTGCAATATACAACCGGTAGATTCAGATTTGGAAAACGTCGAATTCGGCACCAAAGAATGTCCACCATTTCGCCTGCACAGCCCGGCGGAGCAACGGGTGCCGTTCGTTTTCAATTCTCCCCATAGCGGACGTCAATATCCCATCAGTTTGCTGAAAGCATCAAACCTGTCTGCCCTGGACATTCGACGTTCGGAAGATGTGTTTGTCGACCAGCTGTTTGCTGGAGTTGTTGGACTTGGCGCTCCTCTGCTGGCGGCAGAATTTCCAAGAGCCTGGTTGGATGTCAACCGAGAGCCTTACGAACTCGACCCTAAATTATTCAATGAGTCTCTGCCAGCACATGCCAATTGCCGCTCCATTCGCGTTGCCGGCGGATTAGGGACAATACCCCGGCTGGTTGCGGAAAATGTGCAGATTTACAGAAAACGGCCATCTCTTCCTGAAGCCATGTGGCGGATTGAAAATGTCTATCGCCCCTATCACGAAACACTGCGCGGCCTGATGGCGAAGTCTTCGGTGATGTTCGGATATGCGGTATTGGTGGACTGCCATTCGATGCCGTCAAGCGGGGCACGCAATGAAGGACAAAGCCGACCGGACATTATTGTTGGCGACCGGTACGGCACTTCGTGCAACGGAGACATCAGTCGCTCGATCATGCGTCAGTTTGCCGATCGCGGCTATTCCGTCGCCCGAAACAAACCTTATGCCGGTGGATTTATCACCGAACATTATGGGCGCCCACTCAAAGGCCTCCATGCCGTTCAAATCGAAATCAACAGAGGCTTGTATGTAAACGAGAAGACACTGGAACCGACCGCCGGTTTCTCTGCACTTGCTCAAGACATCACCGCGGTCGTGTCGCAAGCCATGAGTTTGCCTGACTCAGGCTTTTACAGCCAGTCGATGGCAGCTGAATAATCAGATATTATCCCACCCATGTCGCTTCCTTCCCCTGCTGAACTCAGCCAATTTTTTGACCAGCTTTGTCATGGCGCGGCTGCAGCAACTCTGCCGCTGTTTCGATCCAAACTGGACGTCTCTAACAAACTTGCCGATGATTTCGATCCGGTGACGGAAGCGGATCGAAATGCCGAAACCGTGATTCGGGATCTGCTGGAAAAGCGATTTCCCGATCATGGAATAATCGGTGAGGAATTCGGCGCGGTTCGTAGCGAAGCACGTTACCAATGGATTATCGACCCGATTGACGGCACCAGGGCCTTTATTTCCGGATTACCTGTCTGGGGCACGCTGGTCGGGCTGTATGAAAATGGCAGGCCAATTGCCGGTGTCATGGACCAGCCATTTACCCGTGAACGCTATCTGGCCATCGATGGCGAAACTCATTTGCGTGTTGATGGCGGCCCGTCGATGCGCCTCAACACCAGACAGGTTACCGAATTGAATCAGGCGACGTTGATGACGACATCGCCTCACCTGTTGACGACACCCGGTGAACGCGCCTATTTTGATGTCGAAAGGCAGGTCAAATTGTTCCGCTACGGCTGCGACTGTTACGCCTATTGCCTGCTCGCGGCGGGCCAAGTTGATCTGGTAATCGAATCCGGCCTCAATATTTATGACATCGCTGCACTGATACCGATAATTGAAGGGGCCGGAGGTCTGGTCACCAGCTGGACGGGAGGAGACGCATCTAACGGCGGCTCTATCCTGGCAGCCGCAAATGCTGGATTGCACGAACAAGCTTTGGAGCTATTGAACAAGCCGAACGCCTGATCCCCCCAATCTGGCTATGATGCATTCACCCGTTGTCGCGATCAGATCTCGGTGCCCGGTACAAATGCATCAAAAGCCGCCAAAAACTGCTCCCGATACAGATCACGTTCCTGTAGCAGTTCGTGTCTGGCTCCGGAAATCGTTAAAAATGCCCCCGATCGCATCTTTCGACCAAACAGCTCCACGGCGCTGGGCGAGACAATGGGATCATTGCCAGCTGCAATCAGCAAAGTCGGAATTGAAATCGAATTGGAGTAACTACCCAGCTACCCCAACCTGATGCTTTTATAGACGGCCCATCAGACGG
>JAALLE010000137.1 GCA_011087605.1 Hyphomicrobiales bacterium | reverse complement strand
ATCAAATTGTCGCACCTAATGGCAGCAGAAATAGGGTAGCTGAGTAGTTACCGATATTGATCCTATCGCCTTTTTCCAAAACGCCTTGTCCGTGCAGAGAGTTGACTCGGATTGAGGGCTTTCCATAGATCCGCTCAAACTCGCCAGCTTTGGTGAATTTCACATCATGACGATCGGCGAATATGACTTCCGGGTCGGGATGAATCTCGCCGTTTTGCAACCTCGGCATCCGGTGATTCATGCGTCCGGGAATGTCGCGAATTTCCGGATGCAATGACCCCCCGAAAGCAACGTTCATTTCCTGCATACCCCGACAAATACCAAAGAGGGGAACTCCCTTGTCCAAACAAGCCCTGGCCAGTTCAAGCGCCAGCTGATCACGGTTTTCGTCGTAAGGCTCGTAGGCTTCATGGGGTTCGGTATCGAAGTTTGCCGGATGCACATTGGCGCGGGCACCGGTCAGCACAATGCCGTCGACGGCATTCAAAAGAGCGCCAATATCGGTTAAGTGTGACGAGCCGGCAAAGATCAATGGCAGGGCATCACAGACCTGCACCACTGCAGTCATGTTGGCTTGGCCGGTCGTTTGAACCTGGAACCGGTCTTCGATTCTGTATTCATTGCCGATAATTCCAACGACTGGTTTGCCCATATTTTGCCCTTAAAATTGACGATGCCTTGATGGCGCAAGTTCTGCCTGTCCCCATTCTCAAGGTCAAGCCAGCATTAGTAAGTGCTGCTAGGGGCGCTCATTGAACTTGTGATTGAATGTCTGTTCGTAGTCATCTTCGTCGTACATTGCGATGATAATCCCAGTCGGCTCACCTCCGATCAAAGAATCCAGCACCTCAAAGCTTTTGGTTGTACGGTTGTGATGTCGGCGGGCCCATTCGGATATCCGCGCTTCCATGTTTTTTCGGATTTCCAGATGCGCGGGATCCTCGCTGGCACCAAGGTCATTGAGTTCATTGGGATCATTATCCAGATCAAACAGCATCGGACGAAAACCTTCTGAATGCACGAATTTCCAGCGTTGATCTGCACACATGACCAATCGGGCGTTTTCAGCCGATACACCCAAAATACCACGGGCCTCCCGCGTCACATAATCGTATTCGGAAATTGCCCAGTCTCGCACTTTTTCGGTTTCGCCGCGCAGAATCGGCATCAGATTCTTTCCCTCCAGAATTTGCGGCTTTTGTTGTCCTCCAAAATAGTCGAGCAGCGTTGGGGCAATATCGATACCCTCGACCAGAGCTTGTGATACCGTTCCACGACTTGCATCAGCGCTCGGGTCTGGATCGCGAATGATCAGGGGGACACGAACCGAGCAATCGTGAAACAGATCCTTTTCGCCCATCCAGTGATCGCCAAGATAGTCGCCATGATCAGACGACATGATGATCATCGTATTGTCCATCAGACCGGTTTTTTCCATATGGTCAAACAACCGGCCCAGGTGGTCGTCAATCTGCTTGATCAATCCCATATAAGCGCCAAGCATCGCATCGCGCACCTTATCCTGGGAGAATGCACGGCAAACCCGGGAACGCATATAGGCGTCAAACACCGGTTGGGCATTGACCTTCTCAGCTTCACTGCGATTCACCGGAAGCCATGTTTCCGGTGGATACATATCATGATACGGCTCCGGAACAATATAAGGCCAGTGTGGCTTGATATAGGAAAGATGACACATCCAGGGTTGATCACCGGCGCCATCCATGAATTCCATGGCGCGGTTTGTCATATAGGCGGTTTCTGAGTGCTCTTCAGGAATGCGCGCTGCGGCACCATTATTTTTGATCAGCCAACCTGACAAGACGTCGCCATCATCACCTTCGGCAGAATTTGCCCAGTCATGCCAGGGGTTGTCCCCTTCAAAACCAAGTTGCCGCAGATATTCATCATAATTGGATGGCTGGTGCTGACGCGTAAGATGCAGACCGTCATCGCGCTCAAAGACTTCAAATCCACATTGTGCGTGGTTGACGCCAACATCGGAATTGGGATCAATCCCCAGCCATTGCATGCCTTCGGTATCGGCAATCATGTGGGTCTTGCCAACCAGCACGCTGCGCACATCGAGTTCTTTCAGGTGATCTCCCAGAGTGTATTCGCCAATGCGCAACGGAAAAAAATTCCATGTTGCGCCATGGCTGCGGCAATAACGTCCCGTGTAATAGGACATGCGTGAAGCACCGCAAACCGGGGCATTTACATAGGCACGGTTGAACTGCACGCCCTGTTGGGCCAGTCGGTCGATATTCGGTGTGTGAAGATGCGGATGGCCGTAACAGCTCAGGTAATCCCACCGCAGCTGGTCTGCCATGATCCAAAGCACATTTTTATTCTTAGTCATCATAAAATTCCCGCTTGGTCACGTTGCCAGCAAACCACTTGTATGTGGATAATACCATTGGGTTTGTGGCGTGCAATTTAACAATTGGGTGCGGAGTTGAATGTCGGCGTCAACAGAGTTCGGCAATTTTAAGTCAGGTGTTTTGAACTTGTTGGAAATCACAAAACCTGCCAGAACTTCAGGAATGGCAGCGCCTGTTTGCGGGACCGAGTTTGACCGAATCACCTGAAAATCTTTCGATTGCAGTTTGGCGAGGCGATGATAGCGGCGGAGGCTATGAACAATTCGATGTTCCGGCCCGACAAAACCAGACGGTGTTGGACGTCGTGTCCTGGATCCAACAACATACCGACCCTAGCCTAACTTACAGATTTGCCTGCCGCGTCGGCATGTGTGGTTCCTGTGCGATGATGGTCAATGGCGAGCCCCGCTGGACCTGCCGCACCCATGTCAAAACAGTTCTGAAAGGCAATCGCCTTGAAGTCGGCCCCTTGCGTAACCTGCCCGTTATCAAGGATCTCGCAACCGACATGGATCCGTTTTTTGACAAATGGGTTGCATCAGAAGGCGCCCACCATCCGACCCGGACGCGCCATGATCCAATCGCACCAGTCGACCCCACCGAGGGCAATCGTGTCGAGGCCAATGAAGGCATCGAGTGTATCAATTGTGCGGTTTGCTATTCCGCCTGTGATACCGTGACCGGCAATCCTGATTATCTGGGACCGGCCGCGCTGCAACGCGCCTGGACACTCTTCAATGACACAAAGGACGCAAATCGGGGCGCGATACTGGACGCTGTGTCTGGGTCAGGTGGCTGCCACAATTGTCACAGTCAGGGCAGTTGCAGCCACTATTGCCCTAATGAACTCAACCCGATGAAAGCCATTGCCGGATTGAAGCGCGCCAGCGCCACCCGGTTTTTCCGGAGGAGTTCGTAATGCTGGATATCCGACTTTACATGCTGCAGCGAATTACCGCATTGATCATGGCACCGCTGACCCTGGGACATATAGCGGTAATGATCTATGCGGTGCAGGGCGGCATTTCCGCAGAAGAGATATTATCCCGCACCCAGGGCAGCGTCTTCTGGTTTCTGTTTTATGGCTGTTTTGTCGTTGCTGTATCCCTGCACGGGGCCATTGGCCTGCGGGTTGTAGTACATGAGACTTTTGGGGTAATCGGCAAGACCCTGTCATGGTTTACGTGGCTGGTCGCCGCCGGGCTGATGGCGCTGGGCCTTTATGCCGTATTCGCGGTGACACTATGATAAGACATGCCCACCGCAGCCACGGACTTTGGCTGGCCTTCATTCTTCACCGGCTTTCCGGCGTCGCGCTGGCCCTGTTCCTGCCGGTTCATTTCTATGTGCTGTCGCTGGCCCTGACCGAACCAGCACGCCTTGACGGTTTTCTCAACTGGACCGATAGGCCGCTTGTCAAAGCTGCCGAATTCGGACTGGTTTTTCTGCTGGCGGTTCACATATTCGGCGGTCTGCGGTTGATGGCGCTTGAATTTTTGCCCTGGCCGTCGCGCCAAAAGAGTTTCGCCGCCGGAGCCGTTGCATTGGCGTTGTTCCTCTCGGGTGGCTTTTTATTGAGCGCAATGTGAGGTGGGGATGATGGCTGATTTTGAAAGACACGATACGGATATTTTGATCCTTGGAAGCGGTGGCGCTGGGTTGTTTGCCGCATTGCACGCCCAGCAATCGGCACCCGATGGCACACGCATTACGCTGGCCGTGAAAGGTCTGATCGGAAAATGCGGCTGCACCCGGATGGTTCAGGGCGGTTACAATGTCGCACTGGGCGGTGGTGACACGGTTGAACGTCACTTCATGGACACCATCAATGGTGGCAAATGGCTGCCCGATCAGGATATGGCCTGGAAGTTGTGCGAACAGGCCGTGGTGCGCATCCGTGAACTTGAAAACGAAGTTGGTTGTTTTTTTGATCGCAACAGCGACGGAAGCCTTCATCAAAAGGCCTTTGCCGGGCAAACGGCAGACCGCACTGTTCATAAGGGCGACCTGACCGGGATTGAAATAATCAATCGGCTGATGGAGCAGGTGCTCAGCCGACCAATTGAAAAATTGCAGGAACACCGTGCGGTTGGCTTGATTCCGACTTCCGATGGGTCGGCCTTGTCCGGCGTATTGTTCATCGATATGCGCAGCGGCAAGCTGCGCTTCGTGCGCGCAAAAACCGTGCTGATGGCCACCGGTGGTGGCCCAACCATGTATAAATACCATACCCCTTCGGGCGATAAGACCATGGATGGTCTGGCGATGGCCCTGCGGGTCGGCCTGCCGTTGCGGGATATGGAAATGGTGCAATTTCACCCCACGGGATTGTTGGCCGGTGAACACACCAAGATGACTGGAACCGTGCTTGAAGAAGGCTTGCGGGGCGCCGGCGGCCATCTGCTGAATGGTGCGGAAAAGCGTTTCATGTTCGACTATGATGCCCAGGGGGAGCGGGCAACACGCGATCTGGTCAGCCGCGGCATCTATTCGGAAATGCGCAAGAACAATTCCTCGGAAAATGGCGGCGTATATATTTCGATGGCGCATCTGGGACCAGAGCTTGTCCGCGAAAAATTCAAGGGCATGGTCAAGCGCTGTGCCGACAGCGGTTTTGATCTGGCCGCTGGTCTGGTGGAAGTTGTTCCCACCGCCCATTATTTCATGGGAGGTGTCGTGGTCGACCCTGACACCCGCACCCAGCTGGAGGGATTTTATGTAGCCGGTGAAGATGCGGGTGGCGCCCATGGATCCAACCGTCTTGGCGGCAACGGTGTTGCCAATTCCACCGTTTATGGCGGGGTGGCCGGCGATATCATGGGCCAGGACGTGCGGCATATGAACAGCCTGCGCGATCCTGACAATTCAGTATTGGAGGCCGAGATTGACCGGGTGCGGCGACCATTTGCCAAAAAACCTGCAAATATTCAGGAACTGCGCACTCAACTTCAGGATGTGATGTGGGATGATGTCGGCGTGATGCGGACAAAAACCGGATTGCAACGCGGCGCGCGCCATCTGGAAGACATCAAATCCCAGCTCAACGAAATCGGTGTTGCCTCTGACAATCTGGCCTTCAACCTGACCTGGCACGACTGGCTCAACATGGCGAGCCTGTGTGACATTTCCGATGTCATCACCCAGGCCGCTTTGGCTCGCGAAAATTCCCGCGGTGCCCATCATCGCGAAGATTTTCCTGACAGCGGCACCATGGAAAGTTCCTATTTCACAGTCGCAAGACAGACGGGTGAAAGCCTTCACGTGACACGCGAGGACGTTCAGTTCACAATCGTGCGGCCGGGAGAAACCATTCTACCCGATCATGAACCCGAAACCCTGGTGGCGAACCCATGATATCAATTGACACGATCCAATCGACAGCTGAAGTCCTGATGGACAAGGCGGCCATCGAAATCCCGCAAGATTATCTGGACGGCCTGAAGGCATCGGCGGCAGTGGAAGACGGTGACCTGTCATCTTTCGTGCTGCAGGCCATGCTGGAAAATTATGAAGCGGCAAAAGAAGACCGGCGCGCCATGTGCGGCGATACCGGCACGCCGCGCTGGTATGTCAAAATGGGCAATGAGACGCAGGTCGAAGGCGGCCCGATTGCTCTGGAAGCCGCTTTGCGCCGGGCGACCGCCAATGCCACCAACGGCGTGCCGCTGCGCCCCAATCGGGTACACCCCCTGTGGCGTACCGATCACGACAACAATGTCGGCATCGGCGCACCAGAAATTGAATACGGCTATGAACCCGGCGGCGAATGGATTGACCTGATCACGGTTCACAAGGGCGGCCTGTTCGGCACCGATTACCGGATGCTGTTCCCTTCTGACGGTATCGAGGGCATCAAACGCTTTTATCTTGATTGCCTTGTCGCCTTCGGTAAGCGCGGTTTGGCCTGTCAGCCGGCCATCATTGGTATCGGCCTGGGAGGCTGCAAGGACACGTGTATGGTCCTCGGCAAACGTGCCGCCTGCCTGCGGGTTGTCGGATCAAAGAATTCCGACCCAAAAATCGCTGCCCTGGAAGACGAATTGAAAGAACTCGGCAATTCCATCGGCATGGGGGCGATGGGCTTTGTCGGCAAGTCGATGGTTGTCGATGCCCATATCGAAGTCGGCTATTGCCATACCGGGGGCATGCAGATGTCGGTCCATGCATTCTGCCTGTCGTCGCGCCGCGCGGTTGCCCGCATCTTCGGCGACGGACGGGTGGAATATCGCACCGATCCGGACTGGTTCACCGACTATCAGCGCAGGGAGACGGTCGAATGGGAAATGCCCCAAAAATCCGCACAATACGCTTAAGCACCACACCGACGCCGAAGGCACTGGCGGAACTGCGCCTTGGTGATGTGGTCTATCTCGACGGGCTGATCTATACGGCCCGTGAGGGGGTCTATATGCGCGCGCTGGAAAAAAAGGCGAATATCCCGATGGAACTGCCGAGCGAGAGCGCGGCGAATTTCCATTGCTCGCCAGCGGCGCGGATCAATGACGATGGCACATTTGAACTCGGGGCGGTAACGGCCACAGCCTCATTTCGGTTTTCCAAATGGATCGGCGAGTGGATGGCCAAGTCTGGCGCCAAGCTGATCATCGGCAAGGGCGGCATGAGCGCCCAGGACTATAAGGACCATTTTGTGCCCAATGGGGCGATATATCTGACCACCGTCGGCTACGGCACCGGCGCCCTGCTGGGGCGCGGGGTGAAACGGGTCAAGACGGTGCACTGGAACAAGGAACTGGGTCTCGCCCAGGCCATGTGGGTGCTGGAAGCCGAAAATATGGGGCCGTTCATCGTCGAGAGCGATATCAAAGGCAACAGCCTGTTTGAGCGGGAAAATGCCAAGATTTCCGCCAATCTGGACAAGGTTTACGAAGGCACCAGACCCGCCGTGCTCAAGCGGTTTGGCGAGACAGATGATAAATCTGATGAGATGATCGGGTAGCGGCGAGGCGGCGGCGGCGAGCGAAGAGCGGCGCGATGGCGGCAAGGGGTGAACGGCAAGTTCAGTCATGCTTATTTCTTCGCGCCTGAACTTGCCGGCTCGTTTAATCGTTAAACCGGCCCGTGGCATTGTCCAATCCGCCGTGCATGTCACCGGAAGGCCCACCCTTTTCTCCAGGACTTACCGACCCACCCTGGCCAGGAGCGCCTCCGCCAATATTGTGAACACCGCCACCACCATTTCGCCCATTGCCATTGGGGTTTGCAGATGAACCTCCAAAGCCGGGAGTGTTTCCGGGGGTGTGATGAATTTCGGTTGCTTTTGTGATTGGAGCGTCTCGACTGCTTTCGGCTGCCACTGTTCCGATCATTGCAACAAGAATTGTGCCGGTCGCGGCGACTAATTTGATTTTCATAAATATCTCCAAAATCTGTTTGTTGCCCCGGCCTGCGCCGAGGGAAAAGCGAAAAAATCAGAGGAACTTGACGAACTGACGATTCCAGATTGGTTGGTCAGCTGCATCTGCCACGGTTTTTCCACAGCTTTGAATATCTGGGGGAGATGAATGCTGAATTATGAATCGCAGTCCAATTTATCGTTAACTTTCCACAAGTTTACTTAAAATGACAGGTAGGCCACGGTGTCCTGCTGGGGCTCGTTGTGAAGCGGGTCATAACCGCACACTGGAACAAGGAACTGGGTCTCGCCAAGGCCATGTGGGTGCTGGAAGCGGAAAATATGGGGCCGTTCATCGTCGAGAGTGATATGAAGGGCAATAGTTTGGTTGAACCGGGATACGCCAGGATTTCGGAGAATCTGGACAAGGTCTATGAGGGTGAAAGACCCGCGGTGCTTAAGCGGTTTGTCGAGTCGAATGACAAGTCTGATGAGATGATTGGATAGGCGGCGTGGGCTGAAGAATGAATCTGGGGAAGCCGAAATTAGCCGTTTTGAGCAAACTCTAAGAGAAAATCGTCAAAGCGGACGTTGAAGATGGCCGTGCGGTAAACTGATCAACGGCTGCTCGAGCCCACAGTTACCGATTCGACCTTGTCGCTGTCGGGACAATTCGAAGTAATGATTCTCTCCAGAGATGGCCGATTTTGATGAAAAAGGCGGTGTTGCAGTAGTTCTCGTGTTCTGATTCAGTT
>JAALLE010000136.1 GCA_011087605.1 Hyphomicrobiales bacterium | reverse complement strand
ATTGTCGCACCTAATGGCAGCAGAAATAGGGTAGCTGAGTAGTTACATTTTTTCATAGAAAGGCTTGTCTTCAATCCTATCAATTGTGTTGGAGAGTTGTCGAAATCGCTGACCGCAAGCGCCCTTAATACAGCCGGGGCTTAGATCATCAAAACCCGTCTTCCTAACCCTGTCCCAGTTGCCTTGTGTGGGTAAATTCGCAAACGGTATGGCCGTCGTTTCAAAAACACTCGAATTTATTGAGCCAGTTTTTTGCATGTCAACTTCAGCGGACGGTTCTTCTGGAACAATGACAGGTTGTTTTTTCGCCGTTCGATCACTGCTGAGGTGGAGCGATTCTGTTGGATTATTTCTTGAAAAACAGCCCGACAAAGATGCCATTACTAAAACAAGCGCGACCACTTGTAAGCCAACTCTAGTGAAGCTTTTTTGAGGCACCATGAACTCCCTGATGCCCAAGCGATAAACAAAGACTTTCTAAATATGCTAAACAAACGTGGTAAATGAAGGTAAAACGGCCGGTCATCAATTCGCGTCATCAATTCGCGCTCATTGGCCCGGAAGTGAATAAAGCTGCCAGGCTCAAGCAGACTCATAGAGAGGGCATCATCAATGGTTCTATCGAAATAGGACCGATCCGACTAAGTGTTGAGTTCCGCCAGGAACTCGCTGAAAATCCAAAATGAGTTTGGTCGCTTTCCCAAGGCCCCGGCTAAACAAATTGGCGAGATCGAGTTATACAACGCCGGGTGACGTCGCATGCAGGCGGACCTAAATCATTGACGTTAATCTCACGGAGGCACCCATGAGTGCTTTGAAAAAGATTGCATTGGCCGTTCTGCTGGTTCTGCAGATGCCAACGAGTGCTGGTGCACAGCGACCACCTTCTCCGGCCCAAATTGCCACCTATGACGGCTTGCATAAGGCGGCATTCGAGGGAGACCTAGAAGCACTAAAACGCTTGATACTGGCGGGAAGTGATCTTGAAGTCCGGGACGGAAACGGACGCACGCCCTTGCATGTGGTAGCCTATGCTTCTCATGAGAAAGCCGTCCAACTTCTTATTGAAGCGGGAGCGGATGCCAACGCCTTCGACAATCAAAAATACGATATCGTGACTATTGCAGCAGTAGCAAATGACCTTGAAGTCCTGAAACTGGCACTCGATCTGGGGGCATCCCCATCCAACATTACCAGTCCCTATGAAGGAACCGCTTTGATCGCTGCTGCTCACCTTGGTCACCATGAAGTTGTGAAAATACTGACTGACGCTGGAGCGCCGCCTGACCACATAAACAATTTGAATTGGACGGCTCTCATGGAATCTGTCGTCTTGGGCGATGGCGGTGCCGATCACCTAAAAACCGCTCGCCATCTCTTGGATGCAGGAGCCAACAAAAACATTCCTGACCGCGACGGGGTAACGCCATATGAACATGCGGTCAATCGCGGTTACACGGAGATGATCGACCTCTTGAAACAATAGATGATCGAGCACAACACATGTTGCAGCGCATGATGTTTGCAACTTTGAGTTTTCGCCGCTAATTGCGACCTATAAATGAATACAGAGGTATTCCAAAGTTTAGCTGCTGGACAATCCCCTCATTCCAACCCAACAGATATTAGACGATTCCACCGCCGGCGCCTGATACAGCTGGCCGCTCGGATGCGACCTTGGCTCGATAACCCGCCGCACGATAGGTGGCAATTGGATCAATCGCGCCGCCTTTTTCAAGACGCGCCATTGCCAGGATCGGTTCGACATCGGTGCGGAACGCCGCCTTCAAAATGCTCGTGGCAATCAAGGCGTCATTGCTGTCTTGCGCTTTTGAGAGCGTGTCGCGGTCGACCAATGTGGCTTGAGCATAAGATCTGAGAACTTCCGTCGCGCTCATCATCAGGCTTTCAATCGGGTCAGTGACATTGTGGCTCTGATCAAGCATGTGCATGGGATCAAAACCGCTGACCGCTTCACTATCTACCAATTCGTTGAAAACCAGAAACAGCCTGTAGGGGTCAATTGATCCAGAATCGAGATCATCATCGCCGTATTTACTGTCGTTAAAATGAAACCCGCCGAGCTTTCCGAATTGGATCAATCTCGCCACGATCATTTCAATATTCACATTTGGAGCATGGTGCCCTAGATCAACCAGACAATAGGCTTGCTCTCCCAGCTCGGTGGCAATCAGATAATTACTCCCCCAATCCTGGACCACAGTGGAATAAAATGCCGGTTCATACATTTTGTGTTCGGTGAATAGACGCCAGTCGGCGGGCAATCCTGAATAAATCTCCTTGGCGCTATTAAGGTAGCGTTCCAATTGTCGTGTGAAATTGGTCTGGCCGGGGAAATTCGAACCGTCACCAACCCAAATCGTCAGCGCTTTTGACCCAATGTTTTGACCCAGTTCTATGCAAGCCAGGTTGTGCTCAACAGCCTGTCGACGGGTTGCAGCATTGGTATGTGAAAGCGATCCAAACTTGTAGCTATGGGTTTGGTCTTCCTGATCCTGAAACGTGTTTGAGTTCATGGCGTCGAAAGTCAGTGCGACTTCCTCTGCCTTGCTCAGAAGATCCTTTGCGGGCGCTGTGTCCCATGGGATGTGAAGAGATACGGACGGCGTGGCGCAGGTGAGTTGGTGAATGACGCCACAATCATCCATCTTGTCAAATATGTCGCGCGGTTCACCCTCTCCGGGGAATCGTGCGAACCTGGTGCCGCCCGTGCCGACACCCCAGCTTGGAATGGCAACACCGAAATCAGCAACCTTGGCTTTAACGGTTTCGATGTCGATTCCGCGACGCGACAAGTGATCGCCCAAGGCATCGTAGTCGGCTTTCAGACTTGCCACTGCAGTCTGGTTGGAAAGGGAAATAACATCTGAGTCGATCATGATAGTATCCTTAGCCTGATCTAGCGGGTGAATGCCTGCACGTTCCCGGCATCAACATTGATAATGTTTCCGGTGGATTTGGATGACAACTCCGACGCGAAAAAGTAAGCCGCCTCTGCAACATCTTCCGGCAATACCGACCGCTTGAGCAAGGACCGCTGGCGGTAATGCTCTTCCAGTCCCGCTTTGTCTTTGCCATAGGTTGCCGCCCGTTCGCTCAACCAGTCACCAGACCAGATCTTTGATCCCCGGAGCACCGCGTCGGGATTGACGACATTGACACGAATGCCGTGATCGGCCCCTTCCAGCGCCAGGCAACGCGCAAGATGAATTTCCGCCGCTTTCGCGGTGCAATAGGCCGATGCGTTGGGTGAAGCTGCCAGTGCGTTTTTGGAGGCAATGAAGACAATGGAACCGCCCAGGTCCTGCATCTTCAACATTTTGAAAGCCTCACGGCTCACAAGGAAATAGCCGGTAGACAGAATCGCCATGTTGCGGTTCCACATTTCCAGCGTTGTTTCTTCGACCGGTGCTGAACTGGCAATTCCAGCGTTGGAAACCAAAATATCAATGCCACCAAATTCCACCGCGGTATAAGCAAGAGCCGCCTCAACCGCAGCCTCATCCCTTACGTCCATGATCACAGTGCGCACGACGTCTGATGAGAAGCGTGAAGCCAGATTGTCAGAAGTGTTGGCCAGCGCCTCTTCATCAATATCCGCCAGCACCACACAGGCCCCTTCGGTCAGATAGCGCATCGCCGTTGCCGATCCAATTCCGCCGGCACCTCCGGTCACCATGGCAATACGGCCAGCCATGGATTTGGGTTTCGGCATCCGCTGCAATTTCGCTTCCTCAAGCAGCCAATATTCAATATCAAATGCTTCCTGTTCGGGCAGGCCGCAATACTCGCTGACCGCGCTGGCACCGCGCATGACATTAATGGCGTTGACGTAAAATTCCCCCGATATCCGTGCGGTTGCCTTGTCTTTTGCAAAGGTGATCATCCCGACCCCGGGGATCAGGTAGACGACGGCATTTGGATCGCGTTGCGCGGGGGAATCATGGCTTTTGCATCGATTGTAATAAGCCGCGTATTCTTCTCGATAGACTGCAACCGCCGGCTTCAATCCAGCAAGCGTTGCATCAATGTCGGGATCGGCAGGGGAGAAGTCGACGACCAGGGGGCGAATTTTTGTGCGCAGAAAATGATCGGGACAGGATGTGCCCAAACCCGCCAGGTCTTCCATCTGCTTTGCGTTGACGAATTCCAGAACCGTGTCGCTATCATCAAAATGGCCGACCATAAAATTTTCTGCAGATATCATGCCGCGAATGGCAGGCATTAGTCTTGCGGCCACTGCACGCCGATCATCGTCGGCCAATGAAGCGTATTTTGCGCCGCCAAATGCGGGGCTGTCTCCGATTTGTGCGGCAAACCAGTCAATGGCCTTTTGAATCGTGCTGATCGTCAGATCATAACAGGTCTGGGCATCATCATCCCAGGTGAACAAGCCATGACTTTCAAGCACAACACCTTTGGCCTGTGGATTATCCAGACAAAACTTTTCCAGCCACAGACCCAGTTCATAACCAGGTTTTTTCCATGGCAGCCAGCCAATTTCAGAACCAAATATCTGCTCAGTCAACTCTTTAGAATTCTTGGAAGCCGCAATTGCGATAATCGCATCGGGGTGCATATGATCGACGTGCTTCTTGGGAACGTAGGCATGCAGTGGTGTATCGATGGAAGCAGCACGGGCGTTCAAATTGAAGGTGCAATGGGGAAGATAGGCGACCATTTCATCCTCAAATTCGACACCGCGATACAGGCTTTTCAGGTCGTTCAACTTGTCCATATAGAGTGTTGCGAATCCATCCATTTTGATGGTTCCCACATCGCCGCCAGAACCCTTAACCCACAAAACTTCGGCGTTTTTCCCGGTCAGCGGGTCCTTTTCCATGACTTTAGCCGACGTGTTGCCGCCGCCATAATTGGTTACCCGCTTGTCTGATCCAAGCAAGTTGGATCGATAGAGCAGCAATTCCGGCTGGCTCATTTTCATGGCCGTATTGACGTCCCATAAATTCGGTAATGCCGTTGGCTGGTCGGCTTGTTGAGAACTTCTCGACATTCTTCTCTCCCATTGCCGCAATCAGCAGATGCGACCGCAGTTATTGCCCTAATCAACACATGATCGGCCGCTCATGTCAATCACAAGCAATCATAAATAGTCAAATAGTTTGCACAAATGAAATAATTTGATTGAAGTTGATTGACATTTGTTAGATTCAATGGAACCTTAACTCCCGGAGGATGTCATGCACGAGAATGAACGGCACAGGATTATTCTGTCTGCAATTCAGGAAAAACCGGTTGCGACCGTTCCTGAACTTGTTGAGATGACCGATTCTTCAGAGGCAACCATTCGACGCGATATTGCAAATTTGCATATGCAAAAGAAGTTGCGCCGCGTCAGGGGTGGTGCTGAATCCATCAACCCTCCTCAATTTGTCGGCCTCGCGGGCCGCACGTTTTCAGTCAATGAAACGTTGAACGCCTCCAAAAAACGGGCGATCGCCCATGCAGCGATACAATTGTGTAATGATGGGGACGCCATCATTATCAATGGCGGAACGACGACGTTTCAGATGGTGCATCCACTTGCGGCCAAAAGGATGCAGATATTTACCAACTCCTTTCCCATTGCCGAGCATCTGTTAAACCATTCGAAAAATACAATCATGTTGTCGGGTGGAGTAATTTACCGCGAGCAAAACATCATTCTCAGCCCGTTCGAAAACGATGTGACGCGCAACTTTTACGCAAAGCGCATGTTCATGGGAGCCCAAGGGCTTTGTCCGCTTGGATTGATGGAAGCGGATCCGCTGCTCATTCAGGCCGAACACAAGCTGATAAATCAGGCTGAAGAACTCGTTGTTCTCGCCGACTCATCCAAGTTCACTCAACGTTCCAGCCTGATCTTATGTGCACTGGAACGGATCACGACAATAATCACAGACAATCAAATTCGAGACGAAGATCGCGACATGCTGGAAACGGCAGGTGTTGGACTTATCGTTGCGGATAATACTGCGCAATCGCAGCAACCCTCGGTGGCGTAAGCCTCGACCCAAACCCTCGATGGGAGGAAAACAAATGAACCTATTTAAGAAACTCGCCGTGTCTACGGCCATAGCAGCAGCCTTGATCACGACGCCGGCAATGTCGGCTGAGCGTATTGCGCTGGTTGTAAAATCTCTGGGCAACGGATTTTTTGATGCCGCAGCCAAAGGCGCTGAAAAAGCGGCCGCAGAAATTGGCGATGTCGAAGTAATCTACACCGGCCCAACCGCTGCAACGGCAGAAGGTCAAATCGAGATCGTCAACTCATTGATTGCTCAAAATGTTGATGCAATCGCGATTTCCGCCAATGACCCGGACGCACTGGTACCGTCGCTCAAAAAGGCGATGGACCGGGGCATTAAGGTGATTTCATGGGATTCCGGCGTCGCCGCCGGTGGTCGCATGATGCATCTCAACCCTTCCGACACCGACCTGATTGGTGAAACCATCATAAAGCTTGCAGCAGACTATCTGCCGGATGGTGGAGACGTTGCCATTCTTTCAGCATCGTCTACAGCAACCAACCAGAATGCCTGGATTGATGCTGCCAAGAAAATCCTGCCCACGAAATTCCCCAAGATCAATCTTGTGGCCGTGGTTTATGGTGATGACGACTCCGTCAAAAGCACCAACGAAGCAAAGGGACTGATCGCTACTTATCCCAACCTGAAGGCGATTATCGCTCCGACCACCGTTGGTGTTGTCGCAGCGGCCCAGGTTGTCACCGATATGAAGTTGATCGGCAAGGTCAACGTTTCTGGACTGGCGCTGCCATCTGAATTCAAAAAATTCATCGACAACGGATCGTCTAAAGCTGTTGCGCTTTGGAACCCAATCGATCTTGGATATTCAGCGGTGCAGATTTCACATCAACTAATTGGTGGCACCAAAGCTGCTCCTGGAGCCAGCTTTGCCCTCGGTCATGTCGGCAAGATCACCCTCGATGACAGCAATTCTGCTGCCATGGCGGCTCCGTTTCAGTTTGATGCTTCAAACATCGAAGAATTCTCAAAAATTTACTGAGACCTTCAACACTTACGAACAGTGGCGCCCGTCGCCACTGTTCACGACGCTTACCCAGCAGGGGGTGGAATCCTATTCATCCTTCCCATTAAATTGAATGCGACAAAACCGGTGAAGCAGTGATGCTATGAGCGAACCTCTCTTAAGGCTTTCAAATATCACCAAGACCTTTCCCGGTGTTCGAGCCCTGCACGCTGTTGACCTGGAGCTTTATCCGGGAGAAGTAACCGCGCTGATCGGCGAAAATGGTGCAGGAAAGTCAACGCTGGTCAAAGTCATGACTGGAATTTATCAGCCCGATGAGGGCGACATTTTCTTCGCCGACCAAAAAGTTGCAATGCCAACGCCTCATGCAGCATTTCAACTGGGCATAACAGCCATTCATCAGGAGACAGTGCTGTTTGATGAACTCACTGTGGCTGAAAACATATTTCTCGGCCACTGCCCCAAAGGCCGGTTCAATCTGATCGATTGGCCAAAAATGAACGCCAATGCGCGCCATCTTCTCGATGATATCGGGGCCAACCACATACAAACCGACATCCGCCTGAAAGACGTCAGCATCGCCAACAAGCATCTGGTTGCAGTGGCCCGCGCCCTGTCTGTCGAAGCCGATGTGGTGATCATGGATGAGCCCACGGCGGCGCTGTCACACAAGGAGATTGAAGACCTGTTTTCGCTGGTTGAGAAACTCAAGAGTGATGGGAAGGCCATCCTCTTCATCTCCCACAAATTTGATGAAATTTACCGACTGGCCGATCGCTATACGGTATTTCGTGATGGCGAAATGGTGGGCAATGGCATGCTGGCCGATACCCCACAAAGCCACATTGTCGAGATGATGGTCGGTCGCTCTGTCGAACAGATTTTCCCATCGCGCAATGTTGAGATTGGTGCTCCGGTGCTGAACGTGAAGGGATTTAGTCATCCCACCGAATTCGCCGATATTGAATTCGATCTTCACAAGGGTGAAGTGCTTGGATTTTACGGCCTGGTGGGTGCCGGGCGAAGCGAGGTGATGCAGGCTCTGTTTGGTATGACTCAATCCACATCAGGAACGATTACATCAAATGGGCAGGTCATCTCTCCCAAATCCCCAGCCGACGCGATCAAAGCGGGTATCGTTTATTTGCCCGAAGAACGAGGAAAGCAGGGTGTCATACTGGACTTGCCGATCTTTCAGAATATCTCTTTGCCATCGTTGAGCCAGACGTCACGCAACGGCTTTTTGAGAATGGCGCAGGAATTTGAACTGGCCAGAAAATATGCCTCACGCCTCGACCTGCGCGCGGCTTCGCTGAGCCAGCATGCGGGAACTTTATCCGGGGGCAATCAGCAAAAGGTTGTGATTGCAAAATGGCTGGCGATCCAACCCAATATCATCATTTTGGATGAACCGACAAAGGGCTGTCCGTGATCAGGGTATTTGAGACAGATGGTGGTCTGAGTTAGAGAGACT
>JAALLE010000135.1 GCA_011087605.1 Hyphomicrobiales bacterium | reverse complement strand
CCGTCTGATGGGCCGTCTATAAAAGCATCAGGTTGGGGTAGCTGGGTAGTTACTTATTTTCATCAAATTCATTTCGGTGGCAATGAGTGTGGTTCCCTTGATGAACGGAGGAATGGCGTTGAAATTTGGTACAGAAACCTTTGGTTCGCTGATCTGGGACGCATCCAAATCGGCAAGTACTCGCAACGATGTGCCACCACCTGCAAATCGCACCGCCAGATGATCTGCCCGGCAATATTCATTCCAGGATTGCGGTGGGTCACGCATCTCGCCGTCAAAAAAGCACTCCATGTTGCCCGAAAAGAGCGGTTTTTGAAAAATATCCGGTCCATCAGGCGGCAATGGGGTAAGGGCAAGTTGGCAACGCGCATCGCGCATCATCGCAACCGTAGGATGTCCAGAGGGCATAAATTCACATTCGAGATGAATTCCATTGTCCCTAGCGTTTTTTAACAATTGCGGAAAAACCAAGTCGCGTTGCATATCGTTGGCTGCAACAACAAATTTCATTTTCTCTGATTTGGGATCAAACTGACGCTGATCCGTAAGCCCATTGATAATGTCCAAGGCTTTCTGTACCGGCTCCTTCAGCGAAAGCGCCGTTTCCGTGGGAGTCAAACGATGGCCGGAGCGCACAAATAAGGGATCCTGGAGGACCTTGCGCAGCCGCGCCAGCGTGTGGCTGACCGCAGACTGTGTCACGCCAAGCTTGTCCGCCGCGATTGTAACGGAGGAATTTTCCAAGATCGCCAAAAATGTCGTCAGGACGCGCCCGTCCAAATCCAAAACATCATAATTGCTCATGTTGGTTATGAATAAGCATGAATGGATTGAATGTCGAGAGACGCATAACCTCCCCAAAATTTCTAATTAGGGAGAAAGACAATGAAACTGTCCAACTGGTTAGGCGGCCTGGCGACGGCTATATCCATTACATTTTCAACACTCGCACACAGCGAAGAACTTACCGTGGCAACGTTTATTCCGCCACAGCACCATATCAATGCCGGCCTGTTCAAGTGGTTTGGTGAGGAGATCGACAAGCGTTCAAACGGCACGTTGACCATGCAGTTATATCCAGCGGGGCAGCTTGGAGCTGGTCCCGTTCAACAATATAAGCGCGTGGTTGAGGGGGTTGCAGATATTGTTTTTGGCCTGCAGGCCTACACCCCCAAAATATTCCCTCGCAGCATGCTCATCATTCCTCCGGGCAAGGCAACCAGCGCCAAAGAATCTACCGAGCGACTGCTGGCGATATATGACGAGCACCTGGCGCAGGAATACCAGGACGTGAAGCTGCTGGGCATATTCACCACGACTGGCAATCTTTGGTCTTCAACTCGAGATGTGTCGACCATGGATGGATTGAAGGGGGCAAAGATTGTTCCATTCGCAGCCATGACTACGCCGATCTTCGAGGCATTGGGTGCTACGCCGGTTCAGATGCCGGTGACCGAAATGTATACCGGGCTGTCTACCGGCACGATCGACGCCACTACTGCAACCTACAACAACATTACACCTCCCTGGAACTTCTGGGATGTCTCTAGCCATATCGTCAAAAACGTTCCGGTTCAGTTTGCTCAGTTTTTTGTGCTCATGAACAAGGAGCGATACGAGGGCCTCTCCGACGAACATCGCGCCATCATTGATCAGCTTGCAGGGGAAACATTCTCGCTGAAAGGGGCAGCCAGCTTTGATGGTGCCGACAACAAGTCAGCTCAAGCCATGGAAAGCGCTGACCAGATGAACAACATCAAGGTTGTCAGTGTCACTGACGCCGAACGCGCGAAAATGAATGCGGCGGTCAAACAGGGTCTTGAAGTGATCTTCGCCGATTATGAATCGCGCGGCATCTCTAACGCCCGTGAGATTTATCAGGCCATCAACAAGTAACAAAAACCCGACGCGCGCAGCCTGTAATGCGGCGCGTACTCATTCACGCGATTTGGGGAAATGGCATGGCGGATCACATTCAACATCCTGTCTGGCTCAAGACGCTGGACAAAGTTCTGGTCCTGTTGGGCCTGATTGGCGGTGGCGCGACATTGGTCTTCATGGTGTTTGTCAGTTCGTTCAATGTGATCGTTATGCGAAAAGCGCTCAGCTCACCGCTTCAGGGAGCCGAAGATACGCTTATTCTCAGCCTCGTTATGTTGGTTGCCTTTGCCATTCCTTTCGGTGGTCGGGTAGCAGCCCACATTGAAATTGAAATTTTTGAATCGAGAATGTCGGCGGGATTTGCCCGCTGGTCGATGATTGTCATGCGAGCCGTTGCCTCGGGGCTGATGCTGGTGATGACTTATCAGCTAATCCATGCGGGCAGTATGGCCGACAAATTTGGGGAATCTACCCAACAATTGCTGATTTTTTACGAGCCTTTTTACTACCTGCTCGCATTCGGTGTCGGCCTATATGTGCTGGTCCTGACTTCGGACATTTTTCAGCTCATCAAATACCGCTCAATCAAACAACTTGATTGGGGAGAGTCGCTATGAGCATGACTTTACTCGGCGTGTTGGGTCTGTTGTCGCTGATGATCCTGTTGGGTCTGCGGTTTCCTGTCGCGCTTTCCATGATCTTTGTCGGTGTCGTTGGAACTATCGCTGCCACGACAAATAAATTCGTTTTGATCGGTATGGATTTTGATAAAGCGTTCGGTCGCGGCATTCGCACTGCGATGTCCAACCTGTCTGGGGAAACATTCGAAGCTGCCTCCAATTACAATCTACTGGTCATCCCGATGTTTGTGTTGATGGGCAATCTGGCAGGCGTGTCGGGAATGTCAGCTGACCTGTTCAATGCCGCTTATCGATGGATGGGCCATCTACGCGGCGGTCTCGCCTCCGCCACCATTGCAGCTTGCGCCGGGTTTGCGGCTCTTTCTGGGTCGTCGCTGGCCTCCGCGATCACTATGGGACGGGTGGCTTTACCGGAGATGAAGAAGTTCAATTATGCCGACAGTCTGGCAACCGGATCTGTAGCGGCAGGTGGAACATTGGGTTTCTTGATCCCACCATCAGGCGGCATGGTTATCTATGCGGTCTTAACCGAACAGAGCATTGGTCGACTTTTTATGGCGGGTATTATTCCTGGCATATTGCTGACCTTTCTGTTCATCGGAGCCATTTACCAAACGGTGTTGCGAAAACCCCATACAGGGCCTGCAGGCCCCAAAGCGCCATGGCCTGAACGTCGCGAAGCGCTGATCTCGGCACTGCCATTCGTGATCGTCGTCGGCATCACCATTGGTGGCATGTATACAGGGTTCTTTACGCCGGTTGAAGCGTCCTCAATCGGAGCATTGCTGGCCATGATTGTCGCAATTGGCCGACGTTCGTTGGGCCTGAAAGCAATTCGTGACGTCACCCTTCAAACGATGAAAGCCTCGGCAACGGTGTTCCTCATCATCATCGGCGCCTTTATTTTCATCCCTTTCATGTCGATCACCAACTTGCCTGGTCAATTGGTGACGCTCCTGACCTCCCTGCCAATCGGTGATTACGGCGTCTTGTTGATCATCATCCTGATATACATGTTCCTTGGTATGTTCCTGGAAGGCATCGCGATGTTGGTGCTGACAATTCCCGTGGTGCTGCCGATTATCGCCGCGCTCGACTTTGGCTTCGACCCGGCATTGGCGAATATGAAGATGATCTGGTTCGGTGTCATGATCGTGATTGTGCTCGAGATGGGGATGATCAGTCCTCCCGTCGGCATCAATGTGTTTGTCGTAAAGTCCATCGCTCCCAAAGTGCCAATGTCACAGATCTTTCGCGGCATATGGCCGTTCTGGTTCGCCATGGCCCTGATGCTGGTTCTGCTGATGGTGTTTCCGCGTATCGCCGTGTGGTTGCCAATGACCATGATCGGGTGATGGCGATCAATCTTTGAAATTTCCAGCGTCGGGTGGTGGAAAGCTGCCGACCAACCAGTAAATCTACAACCCCCAAAGGAGCTGAATACCGATGAATAACATGGATCAGGTCATCACCACGGGCATCTTCATCAATGGCGAAATTCGAGAAGCCTCCGATGGAAATGTTTACGACATCCACAACCCGGCCCGCCCCAGCGAACTGGTTGGGCATGCCGCGTCAGCGACGATCAATGATGTGGAGGATGCAGTGCAGGCCGCCCATGCTGCTTTCCCGGCCTGGTCATCGCTGAGCATGAACGAACGGGCCGCAATGTTGCGCGAGGTGGCGCAGAAACTGTCTGCCGATGAAGAAGACGTGAAATACCGTTCAAGGCTGTTTACTCGTGAGCACGGAAAAATTGCGCGTGAAACTTTGCTTGAAATGTCCCGATTGGGCGATCGGTTTATGCAAGCTGCGGCATTTGGCGAACGAATGGCGATCGACGAAGAGATTAAGGGCCCCCCGTTCGATACGCTGATTACGCGGCAACCTCGCGGTGTTGCAGCATTAATCGTGCCATGGAATTGGCCGCTTTCAATACTCGGTGCCAAGCTCCCGCAGGCATTGGTGGCTGGCAACACTGTTGTGGTTAAACCATCCGCAAACTCGGCGCTGGCTCCGTCTCTGACGCTGCAAATCATTGCCAAGCTGCTGCCTCCCGGCGTGGTGAACATTCTCACCGGTTCAGCTTCAACCATTGGTGACCCTCTGGTGGGCCACCCCTTGGTGCGAAAGGTAAATTTCACGGGTTCCACAACAATTGGACGTCATGTGATGAAGACTGCCGCTGACAACATCACACCAGTCACGCTTGAGCTGGGTGGCAACGACGCGGCTTTGGTGTTGGAAGACGCCGTGCTTGATGATGATTCGCTTAACCGCATGTATTGGGGGACTTTCGGTTCATCTGGTCAGATCTGCATGGCTCTGAAGCGGCTTTATGTGCATGAAAGCCGTTATGATGAAGTGGTAGAAGGGTTTACTGCAGCTTGTGAACGGGCGGTTGTTGGGGATGGACTATTGCCCGAAACGACCATGGGGCCGGTCAACAATGCCAAGCAACTGAAAGTTGTCACCGACATGATCGCCGAAGCCCGTGCCAAAGGTGCTGAGGTGCGTGAATGTGGTCAGGTTCCAGACGAAGCCCTTTATGCCGGCGGTGGCCATTTCCAAAAACCCGCACTGGTATTCGATGCAGATGAGAACCTGTCAATCGTTCGTGAAGAACAATTCGGACCGTGTTTACCTATAATGAAGTTCAAGACCGACGACGAGGCCATCGCCAAAGCCAATGACAGCATCTACGGCTTGTGTTCATCCGTCTGGACCCAGGACAAGGAGCGGGCAGTGTCAGTTTCAAAACGCATCGAGGCGGGCTACACCTATCTGAACGCACACGGCCCCATGGCTCAGGATGGGCGAGGACCTTTCGGCGGTTTCAAGCAATCCGGAATTGGCCGCAATCTGGGCTATGATGGTGTGTTGGCCTTCGCTGAACCGCATACAATATCCGGTTCAGAAGGATTTTTGTTATGACCAATTCACTCAGCTCAACGGCCCGTGTGTCGATTAAACCGGCACAAAAATATCTGAAACAATTGGCCAAACATTTTGCTCACAAGGTTGATGTGGAGCAAAGTGACAATGATGCGGTCGTAAAACTAAGCTACGGCTATTTTGAACTTCGGACAGATGGCGAGGATGTGTTGGTGATGCAAACATTTACCGACACAGATGAGTATCGAAAGAGATTGGAACACGTGGCGGCTTCGCATCTTGAACGTTTCGCCTTTCGAGACCCACCCATGATCGAGTGGTCAGACGACAACTGATCCGGCCAGCGATCTGCCCGATCGTGCGCATTCCCGTCAGATGATGTCGATCTCATCACCACACCGCAATGTGCCACCCGATACTATGCGGGCATAAATACCCGAGCGGTCGGTCAGATGCGTAAACACCTGCTTCTTCGACATGACGTTGAGATAACGGCAAGGCCTGCAGGATCGCAGACCCTCCAAGATGACGTCGCCAATTTTAAATGTTTTGCCGATCAGATCATCCAGTCGAATGCCTTCGGTTGTGAGGTTGCGGCGATGTTCCTGGGGACGCAGTTCGATTCCATGCTCTTGCTTTAGTGCCAAAATCGTTTCGTTTTCAAAAAGAGTAACCTCCCTGCCTCCCGGTGAACGGGAATACTTTCCCTTCCCCATGGCATATCGGTCGCCCGCAATTCCTTCGCCTTCAATGGCCTGGGCTGACTCATTGGCCACCATCGGACGTCCGCTTGCGGCGCTAGTGTGAACGTGTAGCAAGGTACCAGATGTCATATGGTGGCTTTCAATTGATCAGGAACGATTGGATTGAAACTTGTCTTCCAACCGATGCAGCAACGCCATCGACCGAGGAAGAAAAAAATAGGAGTTGAGCAGGATGTTGAAAATCAACAGCACCACGTTACGCAGGTAACCAACGGGATAATCCGGAGAGATGAGATCAGCGATCCAACTGAGAACGGCTCCCACAACCAGGACCCAAAAAGTCAGCACCAGAACGATCTTCCACTTTTGAGGCGGATGGGCGGCATTTTGAGGCCCTAACAATGAGTCCAGGCCATCAAGTCTGTTTTTTACAACATCGCCCTCGATGAAATGAGACAATTCCTCAACCAGTGCAGCACGTGTGCTCGACTGTTCCCAGGCGATCAGTTCATCCAGCGTAGCAAATGAAATGACAGTCGAAAAAGCGTCATCAGATCCCTGCGACGGTGCATTGTGTCGAACTTCGATAAAGCCCGGATGCATTTCAAGAGCCTGCTTGAAGCGAACAAGAGCCTCATTTGCTGCAGGCATATCGGATTTTCGGAACTTTCGGATGATCACCGATAAGACCGGGGATGTATCAGTCATGGCATCACTCCGAATGTTGAATTTGTGGGTTAGCTGGAAAGGTTTTTTGCACTGCTTTCAAAATATGGTTTCAGCTGAATTCGGGCAAGAGACCCGTCTGGCCGAGGTCAGCAAATTTGCCGTGTTGTCATCTCCGATTGAACCTTATTCAAACAACGAATGTTGACGCTTAGTATTCAAATGAAAACCTTTTATTACATTGATAAATAATGTTTATTTATCTTCTTCCGTGTTACTCAGCGGACGTTTTGTAAATCCCTGTTTGGCATGGCTCCACTCTTTGAAATGAAATTTGCTCATATTAAATATGATCCAACATGAATGGATATGAGTTAATCCACTGACTAATGTCGGGCCAACCATTGCAACTATTAGCGACACAAAGGGTGGAATCGACATGCTCGAAGGCAAGACAATTATTGTTACCGGATGCTCATCAGGAATAGGAGCGGAAACCGCACGGCTCATTAAACAGTACGGGGGAACTGTCATCGGGGTTGATCGGAATGAGACATCTGAAAATGTCGATACATTTTTTCAGGCTGATCTATCCAGCAAGGAGTCGATTGATAAACTTGCGGACCAACTGCCAAAAGGTGCCAACGGTCTTGCCAGTATCGCAGGCGTTCCTCCAACGGCACCTGCTGATACCGTCATTCGGGTCAACCTTGTTGGATTGAAATATCTCAACAGCAAGCTTGTTGATGGACTGGCCGATGGAGCTTCCATTGTTAATCTGGCATCGCTGGCCGGCGCTGGGTGGCAAAATGCTGTCGATCAGATCAAAGACGCCGAAGGGCTTGATTTTGACGGCGTGGAAGATTTCGTCGAGCGTCATAAAATCGCGGAGTCTCAGGGACGCTCCTATTTCTTTGCCAAGGAAGCCTTGGTCGTGTGGACCATGCAAAATCGATGGACGTGGCGCGACCGTGGCATCCGCATGAACGCTGTCAGCCCCGGTGCCGTTGAAACACCCATCCTCCAGGACTTTCTCGACACACTAGGAAAAAAAGCCGAAGAAAGTCGCAAAGTCATGGACCGGTGGGGCACACCTGAAGATGTGGCGCCAGTAGTCGTCTTCCTCCTGTCAGACATGACGCCATGGATTCGCGGTGTGAATATCCCGGTCGACGGCGGTCAGGTTGCCAATGTGCTGTGCAACATGAACGGACTTTAATCCTCCAGCCGGAATGAATCATCCCACCGAGCCAGCAAAGCGGAGTCGGATGTTTCATTTCGGTATCGCCCAACCAGTTCTCTCAAACGTACAAGGCTAGTCCATGACTGAGACCAAAAGCGCACTGGTTATCAGCGCGCACGCAGCCGATTTTGTCTGGCGCTGCGGCGGCGCGATTGCCTTGCATCAAAAACTTGGAAGGGAAGTCACGGTGGCCTGCCTGTCATATGGCGAACGCGGCGAAAGCGCGCGATTGTGGAAAGAAAACAAAAGCCTGGATGAGGTCAAATCAATTCGCCGCACAGAAGCTGAAAATGCGGCCAAAGCGCTGAGTGTTCACGATATTCAATTTTTCGATCTGGGCGACTATCCGCTGGAACTGGATCGTGATGCGAAGTTCAAACTCGTTGACCTCATCCGCGCAGTTCAACCGCAATTCATGCTCAGTCATTCCCATTTCGATCCCTATAACACTGACCATATGTACACGACTTCGATTGCCATGGAGTGCCGGATGATCGCCCAGGCCTGGGGTCACAACCCTGGCGAGAAGGTGCTGGGGGCACCTCAGCTTTATCTGTTTGAGCCCCATCAAACCGAGCAAATGGGATGGAAACCTGACACCTTCCTCGACATAACCGATGTGTGGGACCAAAAGCGGGCAGCAATCGAGTGCATGGAAGGCCAGCATCATCTTTGGCTATTATTAAGGCTGGGGGCGGCGCTGTATCTGCTAGCCAGCGCATTG
>JAALLE010000134.1 GCA_011087605.1 Hyphomicrobiales bacterium | reverse complement strand
AAATTGTCGCACCTAATGGCAGCAGAAATAGGGTAGCTGAGTAGTTACCATAATCATAGTAATATATAAATTTTCCGTGCACTTTTATTAGATGCCGACCCAAAGCATATATGGTATTTATGCCATTGGTTTTTATTCATCGGCATAGGAGAATGAGAATGAAAAACAATGAGGGCCAAATAAATCAATCTACTGGCCGGACAGATTATTCTGATTCCGGCGTGCTCGAGTCGCAATTGCCAGATGCGGAATCCGACTTGCTACTAAGAGATTCTTCATTACTTTTGAGTGGTCGCAAGCTGCGTGAATTACGGCGCAGCCGTGGACTGAGCCAGGTCGAACTGGCGGAGCTTCTCGGCGTAACCCAACCAAATATCTCCAGATGGGAGGCCGGGTTTGAAAAAACCCCGGTCCGGATTCGCGGTCGTTTGAAGGATATATTGCTCGGCCATAAGCAAAATGCGGCCAGTTTTTTCAGTCGCGTCGCCTGCTTTGATCCGACTTTATCGGCCTATGAGATCAAGCCATTTTCACTGCCGATTATCAAACTTTCCCACAATACTGCCAGCATGTTGTCACGCCCCCCCAGCGAATATATTGGCAAGGATTATCGTCGCGTTTTCAAATCAGATTGGCTCGACGAAATTTTTGAAAACCGCCTGATGTCGGACTTTGCACTGCTTCACCTCAATCATGATCTCGTTCCGGAAGAACCAAATCCACGCATCTCGGCTTATCGCATCGATGTAAAGATGTACGTATTTCAGCCGGAGGAAAGCACGCCGATGGTTGTAGCACGCTCCCATTTCTCAAAACCTACCGGTCAGCCGCCACTGCTGATCAACTCAATTGCCATCGATGAATTCTAATCCGATTGCACAACCGAGGATTGGCAGATTGCAATTGGTGTCCGGTCCAAATTGGAACTGACAGCAGGCCACCGCATCGAAGGCGGGGTGGACAGGTTTGGTATTTTCATCGCCACCATGCCGGTGAGCGATTACAGACGCGACATCACCCAAGCGAAGGGACATCTGGCCAGGGCCGCTGTTTTATACATCGTCCTCAGCAATATCTTCTGCCCATAGCGCGGGTTTTTCGGTGATAAATTTTTTCATCAGGTCAATACAATCCTGATCATTGACGACAATCACCTCGACGTCTCGCTCGCGGAGAAAGTCTTCGTTGCCACCAAAATTCTTGTTTTCACCGACAACAACGCGGGTAATTCCGAACTGCACAATGGTGCCTGAACACATCATGCATGGCGACAGCGACGTATAAAGTGTCATGCCCCGATAGGACTTTTGACGCCCGGCCTTGCGCAGGCAATCCATCTCTCCATGAGCGATGGGGTCTCCGCCCTGAACCCGCTGATTCCGGCCCTGGGCAATAAGTTCATCCCCGCGAGCCAACACCGACCCGATCGGGCAACCTCCTTCGTCAAAGCCAACCTTGGCTTCTTCATAAGCTATCTGCAAAAACTTCATGTCATAATCGGTCAGCACTTGTTTCTCCATCTATACGCGCTCGCCTCTTCTAAATGGCACGAGCAGTGCCTGAGGGTATTTCGTCTTTCGCGCCATTATGATCATGGCGACTATCGACATCACATAAGGCAGCATGAGGAAGAACTGGTAGGGGATGAATGCTCCCACAGATTGCTGTGCCCTCACCTGCAAGGCTTCAAGCCCGGCAAACAACAAAGCGCCTACCAAAGCTCTGCCGGGGTTCCACGAAGCGAAAATCACCAACGCCACGCAGATCCATCCTCTTCCGTTGATCATGCCGAAGTAGAATGCATCGAACCAGGACATCGTAATGAAGGCACCGCCGACCGCCATGAAGGCGCTGCCGACCATCACTGCTGCGGTGCGAACTGCCAGAACATTGATACCCTGAGCCTCAACCGCCACAGGGTTCTCGCCAGACATGCGCACCGCCAAACCAACTGGTGTTCTGAACAACACGTACCAAACCGCGGGTACCGTCAGCAGAGCCAGATAAGTCATCGCAGATTGACTGAACACAGCCTCGCCGATCAAGGGAATATCCGACAGCCAGGGAATTTCTATCGGTTGAAACGGTACAATTTTCGGAGGCGTTGTCGCGTCGGGCAGCAACATGCGGTACACAAAATAACTCAATGCCGAAGCAAAAAGCGTAATGCCAATTCCGGTAACGTGCTGTGAAAGCCCCAGATGCACGGTGAAAATGGCATGTAGCAATCCGAAAATTGCACCCATCAATGCAGCAAAGATTACCCCACCCCAAAGATCGCCGCCCTGATATACCCACATCCAGCCCGACATGGCGCCAACAGTCATGATACCCTCAATACCCAAATTGAGTACGCCCGCCCGCTCGCAGATCAGTTCTCCAAGCGTGCCAAAGATCAATGGACTGACAATGCGTATGGTCGCCGCCCAAAATCCAGCTGTCAGCAATATGTCAAATAGATCACTCATTTGAGCCACCGCACTTTGTACTGGCTGAACATGACGCTGCAAAGAACTGCCAGAACGGACACTCCGACCAGCACGTCTGCAATATAGGTTGGAATATTGACCGCCCGGCTCATCGCGTCGGAACCGACATAGACCGCTGAAAGAAAAATTGCCGAGGGAATCACGGCAAGCGGGTTGAGTTGTGCAAGCATCGCCACGGCAATTCCCGTATAGCCAAAGCCTGGCGACAGATCGAGCGTCAGATATCCTTTCAGCCCGGCTGTTTCGCTAACGCCAGCAACTCCGGCCAGGCCACCAGAAATCAGGGCTGTCAAAATAACCGTGCGATTGACCTTGATACCGGCAAATTCGGCTGCCTTAGCATTCAATCCGACCGCCCTTATTTCATAGCCAAACACCGAATATTTCATCATTAACCAGATCACCACGGCGAAAATCAGCGCGACAATCAAACCAAAATGAAGACGTCCCTTTGCGAGCAGGGTTGGCAATACCCCCTCGTCAATTATCGAAGCGGCCTGTGGCCAGCCCAGCGACATCGGGTCTTTCCACGGGCCTTCGATCAGATAGCTGACCACCAGCAGAACAACAAAGTTGAGCAACAGCGTGGTCACCACTTCATCAACCTTGAAATGGGTTTTCAGCAGCACGGGGACTATCAGCAAGGCACCTCCAGCAAGAGCCCCCATCAAGATCAAAAACGGTATCATCAGGCCAGATGGCAATGTGATCAGACCAGTGCCGAAATATGTCGCCGCCAGGGCCCCGACATAAAGCTGACCTTCAGCGCCGATATTGTAAAATTTCGCTCTAAACGCCACTGAGACGGCTAGTCCGGTCAGAATCAATGGGATCGAGCGGGTCAGCGTCTCATTGATGGCAAAACTTGATCCAAAAGCGCCCTTCACCAGCAGACCATAGGCCTGAAAAACCGATGCTCCCGCCCAACTTATAAGGGCGGCACACAACACCATCGAAGCCAACACCGCCCAAAATGGCGCCATGGCGGCTCGCCAAACTGAAACAGATTCTCGTCGCTCAATGATCAAGAGAACGTTCCTCACCTGGCGTCACGCTGCCCTGCCCCGCCATCATCAAGCCAATTTCTGCAATTGTCCGATCGCCAGTAGGTATTGCATCACTCAGCTGGCCGTGAAACATCACCGCGATGCGATCTGTCAACGACATCAGTTCATCAAGGTCTTCTGAAATCAGCAATATTGCTGCGCCACGTTGTCGAGCTTGCAGCAATTGGTTTTGCACATAGGCAATTGCCCCTTCATCCAACCCCCGAACAGGCTGATTGGCCAGAATGAGTGTCGGCTTCCGCGACAGCGCACGCGCCAGTATCAGTTTTTGCATATTGCCGCCGGACAATAATTTTGTCTCAGCTTCTGGGCCACTACAACGCACATCAAATTCTTCGATCTGCCGTACTGCGCGTGATTTTGATTTGCTGCTGTTTATTATAATTCCGGAATTCGAGATATCCGGCGAGCGCAGGTCTTCTGATATCAGGTTTTCCCATATTTCCATTTCACCAACCATGCCCCGGGCATGACGATCTTCGGGAATACGACCAACACCCGCTGCAACCACAGCGCGGGGATCGCCCGTGGGTAATGCTGAATTATTCAGTCGCACACTGCCGGCATATCGCTGGGTAAGTCCTGACAACAAATCAGCCAGAGTGCTCTGTCCGTTGCCGGCTACTCCGGCAATGCCGACAATCTCGTGCGCCCGAATTGTCAAATTCACATCTTTCAATGTCGATGCACCGGCGCCATCCGTTGAGAGTCCGGAAATCTCAAGAACTGGTTCGCCCTTTGCGATCGCCGTCAGTTTCGGGCGTGCAACTGCCACCCCAACCATGAGTTCCGCCAATTGCTCACGCCGCGCCACAGCCGTTTCAAGGCTACCGACAATGGCGCCACGCCGCAGAACCGCGATGCGTGAACTGATGGCAAGGATTTCATGCAGCTTGTGCGAAATGAAAATGATTGCCAGACCTTTTTTGGTAATCGCCTTCAAGGTGGCAAACAGATTGTCCGATTCCTGCGGGGTTAGCACCGCAGTCGGTTCATCAAGGATCAAAATGCGCGCATCACGATACAACGCTTTTAAAATTTCAACCCTTTGCCTCTCTCCCACTGACAGACTTGAGACCAACACATCCGGATCAACCAACAGCCCGTAATCCTCGCTCATGGCAACCAGCTTCGCGCGGGCTTTTTTCTGATCCTGCCGCCAGGCATACAGGCTCTCGGTACCCAGTGTGATGTTTTCAAGCACGGTTAAATTATCTGCCAGGGTAAAGTGCTGGTGCACCATGCCGATGCCCGCCTGGATTGCTGCTTGAGTCGATCCCGGCGGCAATTCTTGACCATCAACCAGCGCCGCCCCCTCATCGGCGCGATAGTGTCCAAAAAGGATATTCATCAGAGTCGTTTTGCCGGCGCCATTCTCGCCCAACAGAGCCAGAATTTCACCCGCGTGCAAGGAAAGCGAGATTGCATCATTCGCCGTCAGAGAACCAAAGCGTTTGGTGACGTTTCGGAACTCCAATACGGGTTGTAGGTCTGTCAACGGGCTGTCAGATCCAGATCAGAACGAGGATTTCGGTTCAGTATCATTGATCTCGACATCAAACGCCCCGGAAAGGATATTTGCCTTAACCTCTTCCACTTTGGCCTTGGCAGCGGCGGGAATTTTACTGTCAAACTCATAATATGGAGCGAGGCTGGCACCACCTTTACGCATCATGGTCCATTCTTTGTAATTGGCGGCCTTGAACGTGCCCGACTTGACTTCCGCGATGGCGTTCGCAATGGCCGCTTCCATGTGCCAAAGAGCTGACGTGACAACGACGTCGGTGCCATTTTCCTCTTTATTCATATCGTTGACGTTGCCAAAGGCCATCACACCCTTTTCTCGAGCGGCATCGACCACACCGGCACGTTCCGCATACATGATGTCAGCACCGGCTTCGATCTGAGCAAATGCGGCTTCTTTGGCCTTTGGTGGATCATACCAGGAGCCGATGAACGTCACCTTGTATTCAATGTTTGGATTGACCGATTTTGCGCCCGCGATAAACGCGTGAAACAGGCGATTAACTTCGCCAATTGGGTAACCGCCAACCATGCCAAGCTTGTTGGTTTTGGTCATCGACCCAGCAAGAATGCCCATCAGATAGCAGGGTTCATGGATGTAATTATCAAACACGGCAAAATTCGAGCCATGCGGTTCAAAGGGATCACCCATCAAAAAGGCAATCTCGGGATATTCGTCGGCGACTTTGCGAGCCTCCTTGGAAATTCCAAATGCCTCGCCAACGATCAGTTTTACACCTGATTCACAATATTCCCGCAAAACGCGGATGTAGTCGGTATTGGCTACTTTTTCGGAAAAAACATATTCAATTTCTCCCTTGGCCTTAGCTGCTTCCAGACCTTGATGCAGGCGCGCATCCCATTTTTGCTGGATCGGCTGAGTATAGATGCCAGCCACTTTTATTGTTTCGGCAAATCCTGGCCTCACCCCCAAAAACGAAGTTCCTGCCACTGTTGCCAGCATGGTGTTGAAGGATCGACGGTTTGGTGCCCAAGTCATTGAGAGTCCTACTCTATAGATAGCCGTGGCGCTTGGCCTTGGCATGTGAATTGATAATCTTGCTTTTTTGACCGATTGGTAAAATTCAGGCTAGGCCAATATGATGGTCAGTTCCAGCAACAAGTGTCCCAAATCTGTAACCTGTGGACAGATTCACTTGGGCAAACGGTCATTTTCAATGGAATGTGAAGGAGGTGACATGGATGATCACGCTGCCTATGTCATTCCACCATCAACGCCCCGAATTACGGTTTCATCCCATGACAGACATTTGGCAAAGTCTGGCCGAGGCGTTGCGGCTAATTGTTTCAATTGACGGCGATTTGTTGGAAATTATTCTGCGTTCTTTGCAGGCTACCTTGTCGGCAGTGGTGGTGGCATCGTTGATTGGATTATCCCTGGGAGCCCTATTGGCCGTCAGGCGATCCGCGATCTTTGGACCGAATATCACGATCTTTTATTTTCACTGAGCACCACTAAGGACCAGCGGATGCGCGCCTTGATCTGGGACTCGCGACGGTCGCTGCTCACCGCCGCATTGGCAGGATTTAGGCGGACCGTTGGAGAAATAGGCGCAATAATGATTGTCGTTGGCAATGTCGATCACGTCACCCGTGTGTTGACCCTAGTCAGGCCTTGGAGGAGCTTTGCCGCGATATTTGACCGTCCACTCCGGATCAACTTCGCTGCCGTCGTAAGCGCCCAGCACGATACCTCTTCGTCGAGATCCGCCACGCATTTTCTCAATATCTGCTTCTGATTTGGTGGTTCTTTGCGACATGCGACGCCCCCATTTGGCCAACCGAGCATACATCAAGTCGATGATCTGTTGATGCTCCTCGCTTCCACCAAGGTCATGAAATTCATCCGGATCGTTTTGCAGATCAAACAGCATAGGTCTGAAAGGGCCATCAGGACCAGCACCCTCGGCATGCATGAATTTCCAATGCTTGTCGGCAACCATGAACAAACGTGCGTCGCGCGGCGCAAGCCCCAGATTTACAGCCATGCCAGAGGCCGAATAGTCATATTCACTGATTGCATAGTCGCGCCATTGCCCGGTCGGTCGCGTCTCCAGGAACGGCATAAGCGACTTGCCCTCGATAATGTGATCAGGCACTTCCCCTCCGCCAAATTCAACAAATGTCGCTGCCAGATCAATCGACTCCACCAGTTCATCACAAACACTGCCACGGCTCTCATCAGCCTTCGGTGAGGGATCGTAGATGATCAAAGGAACTTTTGCAGATTGCTCGTGAAACAAGTCCTTTTCGCCGAGCCAGTGATCTCCCAGATAATCCCCGTGGTCAGAAGTGATGACGATCATCGTATCGTTCATCCGCCCGGACTTTTCCATGTAGTCGAACAGAACGCCCATCTGATCATCACATTGCTTGATCAATCCCATATAGGCGGGAATTACAGCTTCCCGCACTTCGTCACGCTGAAACGCCTTGCCGATGGAATTGTTCATAAACTGGGCATAAACCGGATGAGCATCCTGACGCTCATCGGGATGCCTTAACGCTGCCGGCACCTGATTGCCGCCATACATGTCGTGATAGGGCGCAGGCACGATATAAGGCCAGTGCGGTTTGATATAAGACGCATGGCACATCCAGGGCTCACCATTCCCACCATTGCCCTCGCCACCCTCATCGTCCTCGTCGTCCTCGCCGCCGTTGCGGGTTTCCATGAAACGGATAACTTCGCGGGTGAGCCAGGGGGTTTCAGAATCTTCTTCTTTAATATTGGCCGGCTTGTCGGCATGCATCATGAACCAGCCGGAGGTCAGGTCACCGTTTTCGTCGACACCGGCATTGGCATGATCATGCCAGGGATTGTCCCCCTGATAACCCCTGGATTTCAGATATTCGTTATAGGGTGATCTGCGTTCATCGTAAAAACCGTCAGGACCTTCCCCCCAAAGCCCGTCATCTCTTGTAAAAACGTCGAAACCGCATTCTGAAATTCGGGCTCCAATCAAGCTGTCGGGACTGAGGCCAAGGCGGCTCATCCCGTCTGCATCGACATTCATGTGAGTTTTGCCGACCAGGTAGGAGTTCATCCCAAGCTTGCGCAGATGATCGCCGAGAGTCTGTTCTCCAACTTTCAGCGGAAAATTATTGTACTGGGCGCCGTGACTGCTGGCATAGCGCCCGGTGTAAAAACTCATTCTTGACGCGCCGCAGACTGGGGATTGAACATAACAACGCGAAAACCGCACCCCCTGTTCGGCGATGCGGTCCATATGGGGTGTTTGCAAATGAGGATGACCGGCGCAACTGAGGTAATCAAACCTCAGCTGGTCAAACATAATAAACAGGATGTTTTTGCGTTGTCGGGACATTATGGCGTTCTCGTCAGAAATCTAAAAAGCGAAGCAACTGAAAATCGCCTCATCACCTCCAATAGAGATTGATTGGATTATCAACCAGCAGCTTTTGCTGTAGAATTTCGGTGGGGGCAATGCGTGGGATCACATCCACCAGCACGCCTTCATCGGGTACATGCGACTTCATGTTGGGATGCGGCCAGTCAGTCCCCCATAATACTCGATCGGGAAAACGCGCAACCAGCGTTCTACCGAACTCGATAACATCATCATAGGGCGGCCCTGCAATCGTCAGCCGCTCCGGGCAACTAACCTTGGTCCAGATGTTTTCGTTTTCTGCCAGCAACGACATGAAGCGCTGAAAGTCCTGTGTGGATGGCTCCCTTTTTGCAAGTCCTGTTTTGTGATTGAAGCATT
>JAALLE010000033.1 GCA_011087605.1 Hyphomicrobiales bacterium | reverse complement strand
ATCAGAACACGAGAACTACTGCAACACCGCCTTTTTCATCAAAATCGGCTCCATCTGGATGTCGACCACGTCGCGTTTGCGCAGGACCAGAAATTTGATGGCTATGCGCACAGACGGTTGAAACCGGCAGAATTCGCTCAGATTGCCGGGCGCGCCGGACGCCATGTGCGCGACGGAACCTTCGGCGTCACCGGCAATGTCAATCCGTTTGAGGACGAATTGGTCGAACGGTTGGAAGCACACAGTTTTGAACCTGAAAAATTGCTGCAATGGCGCAACAGGGAGCTGAATTTCGATTCGATAAATTCGCTTGTTGAAAGCCTCGAAATGCCCAGCAAAAATCGGGTTCTGGTTAAAGCCCCAACGGCGACCGATCAGCGCGCGCTATCGGCCATGGCGGCACAAAAACCCATTCAGGAGCGCAGTTCGTCTCCCGATGCGGTTAGGCTGATCTGGCAGGTCTCGCAAATACCCGATTATCGCAAGATTGCTCCGGCCAATCATTCCGACCTGCTGGCGACCATTTACCGTGATTTGATTGATGACACCTGCATCAACGAAGACTGGTTCTCCAATCAGGTCAAACAATGCGACGTGACAGCCGGCGATATCGATGCCCTGTCCACCAGGATCGCTCACATCCGCACGTGGACATTCGTTTCACACCGTCAAAACTGGTTAAAAGACGCCGCTCACTGGCAATCAGAGACGCGGGCAATTGAAGATAGATTGTCAGATGCCTTGCACGAACGCTTGACGAAACGCTTTGTGGACCGCAGGACATCAGTTCTAATGAAGCGCCTACGGGAAAATACCATGCTGGAAGCCGAAATTGCATCAACGGGTGCGGTCACGGTAGAGGGACACCACGTCGGAGAACTGTCCGGATTTCAATTCACTGCGGATCCGGCAGCCGATGGACCGGATGCAAAAGCCGCAACTGCTGCTGCCATGAAAGCCTTGGCGAGCGAGATCGATGCGCGTGCTGATCGCCTCGCCGCGGCACCGAATTCAGATATCGTCGTTGACAGTGACGGCACCTTACGCTGGATCGGTGCGCCTGTGGGACGCCTGGTGGCAACGGAAGAGGTTCTGAAACCTCGCATATTGCTGCTGGCCGATGAGCAGCTGACCGGGGCTCCCCGCGACAAGGTGGCGGCCCGGCTTGACCGCTGGTTTGCCTATCATTGCGAAACTCTGCTCAAACCGCTTCTGGACCTGTCGCAGACCGACGATCTGGAAGGCATGGCGCGTGGCGTGGCATTTCGGCTGGTAGAAAATCTCGGCACAGTGGATCGCCGTGAAATCGCTGAAGATGTGCGCTCGCTGGATCAAGATCAACGAGCGATACTGCGCCGCAAGGGCGTGCGATTTGGTGCTTATCACATTTTTGTTCCGACACTATTGAAGCCCGCGCCTGCCGGACTGGTGCTGCTGCTGTGGTCGCTGAAAAACGACAAGTTGGATATTGAAGGCCCAGCTGAAATTCTTGCTGGTCTCGCCAGCGGTCGAACCTCCATGGCGGTCGAAGAAAACTATGACGAGATTGTTTATCGTCTCGCCGGTTATCGGGTGATGGGAAAGAAAGCCGTCCGCGTCGACATTCTCGAACGGCTGGCCGACCTGATACGTCCGGCGGCAGGCTGGCGCTTCAAGCCGGAAACACCCACCGAGCGTCCCGAAGGCGCCTGGGATGGCGGTGGATTTCTGGTCACTCCGGCGATGTTGTCCATTTTGGGTGCAACACACGAGAATATGGCCGATATTCTGCGCGGTCTGGGCTATCGCAACGAAAATAAGCTTGAGGCCGAAATTCAATCCAAACTTGACCAATGGGACGCGGCGACAACGACGGCGGCGGCGACGGCGGCGGCGGCCGCAGCAACAGAGACAGCAACCGAGACAGCAACGGAGACAGCTGCTCCGGAAGGAGAATCCGATAAGTCGGAGATTAAATCTGAAGCGGAAACAGGTGAAAAACCAGCCGAGGCTTCTGTTGTCGAAGAAGCAGCGTCAACGACAACCGATGCAGAGGCAGAACCGGAAGAGCCCAAAAGGCTCGATATCTGGCGCCAGAATCGGGACTCCAAGTTCACCCGCAATACCCAGCGTCGCAAACCGGCAGAAGGAAAGCCGGGGAAAAATCAGCGTTTTGACAAGAAATCGGGCGGGCGTCCGAAAAATCAAAACTTCAAGAAGGCCGGTGGCAATACATCCAAACGTAAACCCCCAGCGGAAAAGCCGATTGATCCAGACAGCCCGTTCGCAGCGCTGATGGCGTTGAAGGATGATTTGAAAGAGAAAAAATAGCGGGAGCGAATGCCGGACCAAACGTCGAACTCCAAGCTGCGTGTTGACAAATGGCTGTGGTATGCGCGGATTTTGAAAACCCGCACACTTGCCGCCAGTTGTGTGAAAACCGGCAAGGTGCGCGTCAATCAGGAAAAAATATCTTCTGCCAGTCGCAGCATCCTGCCCGGCGACGTTCTCACGGTCACACTGGGCCGTCAGATAAAGGTTTTGAGAATTCTGCAACTTGGCAGTCGGCGAGGCCCGGCAAGCGAAGCGCAGCTTTTATACGAGGATCTGTCCCCCGCCCCGGTTAAACGCCCGCCCCAGACCCGCCCCTTGAAACAGGCCGTGCGCGAAGAAGGTGCCGGACGACCAACAAAAAAACAAAGACGGGAAATGAGCCGCTTTCGCTCCCAGGCGGGTGAAGAATATTAACACCCAAACGGGGCCTGTTTTGGCAGCCAATCCCAAAGCTTTGTCACGGGGTGGACATAACTTGGAAAAATCGTTCACCTTCGAACCGCTCAGCGATAACAGAGTCTCTTGTTTTCAACCGAGGGAGCCTTTAATCAGGCTGCAGAATCCTCGCGTGCTTTGGAAAGTGTCTGAGCAAAAATGACGTATCTGGTCATCGATAATTGTATCAAATGCAAATATATGGACTGTATTGAAGTCTGCCCGGTCGATTGTTTTTACGAAGGTGAAAACATGTTGGTGATTCATCCCGATGAATGCATCGACTGTGGTGTTTGTGAACCTGAATGCCCGGCTGAAGCCATCAAGCCCGATACCGAACCGGGTCTCGACAAATGGCTAAAGATCAACACCGAATACGCTGATATCTGGCCCAACATTATCGAAAAAGGTGACCCACCTGCGGACGGTGAAAAATTCGACGGCGTGGAGGGCAAGTTCGAAAAATTCTTTTCAACCAATCCCGGCGAAGGCAGCTAGAGCCGTTCACTTCAGCGAAATTAATCAAAATCGCGTCTAAACCGGCGAAATTACAATGATTTTGCCTCTCCGGCGTTGAAAATTGCGCTTTTTTGGTGTATGGGATCCGTGATCCGTTTTTAGTTTTGATATGTCGAAGTGTGAAAAATCAGTCTGACGCAATACCGCGCGACGCCGCTTCATAAATTTGCACCCATTCAGCGACAATGCTTCGCCTCTAAATTGGCGATGCAGCAAAGATTGTGATTGTGTTGATGGCTGTTCAAAACAACAAACACAAAGATCGATAAAAATCGATCACAAACACACCCGGCCGGTCTAATTGACCTGTTATCGGGAACAAGGAGTTTTGGTAAATATGGCTGCTAAAAAATCAATGCAGAGACAGGGGTTCAAAACAGGCGAACATGTGGTCTATCCGGCCCATGGTGTTGGGCAGATTGTTGATATCGAACAACAGGAAATTGCCGGCTTTGCGCTTGAACTGTTTGTCATCGACTTTGCCAAAGACAAGATGACGTTGCGTGTCCCGGTACCAAAGGTTGAGTCTGTCGGCATGCGGAAAATTTCCGAATCCGAGGGAATCGCCAAAGCGCTGAAAACCGTCCAGGGTCGGGCGCGGATCAAAAGAACGATGTGGAGCCGCCGGGCACAGGAATATGACGCAAAAATAAACTCCGGCGATCTCATCCAGATCGCGGAGGTTGTGCGCGACCTGTTTCGATCTGAAAATCAACCTGAACAGTCCTATTCCGAGCGTCAATTGTATGAAGCAGCGCTTGAACGCATGGCGCGCGAAGTTTCTGTCGTGAACAAGATTTCCGAAACAGAAGCCGTCAATCTGATCGAGGAAAATCTCGCCAAAGGTCCACGTAGAGGGCCCAAGCCGGAAGAAGAGGTTGTCGAGAGTGACGCCAATGGCAGCGACGACGATGAGAATGGCGCCAATGGTGAGGAAGCCGCAGCTTAAAGTAGAGAATTATCCACCGGTCGGGGATTATTCAGTGGTCGGGGATCATTGCGCCACATTTTGCTGGATAATTTCTGCTTTTCGGGCGAAGTAACTTCCCCAACACATATGGCGTCAATGCAGCCCTTTGGGGCGCACAATCAGGGCACAGAGCATGCAAGCCTATCTGGAATTTGAAAAGCAGGTCGCCGACCTCGAAGGCAAAATACGCGAATTGCAGTCCATGGGCGACGGTGATGATTCAGTCAATCTGGACGATGACATCCAGCGGCTTCAAACCAAAAGCAAACAGGCTCTGCAGGATCTCTACAAGAAACTTAACCCCTGGCAAAAAACCCAGGTGGCACGCCATCCCGACCGGCCGCATTTCAAGGACTATACGTCGATTCTGCTTGAAGACTTTCAACCTCTGGCTGGCGACCGTGGATTTGCAGAAGATCACGCAATTCAATGTGGGATCGGTCGATTCAGAGGCCGGTCTGTGGCAATTATGGGCCATGAAAAAGGCAATGATACCCAGTCGCGGCTGAAGCATAATTTCGGCATGGCGCGGCCAGAAGGCTATCGCAAAGCGGTGCGTATCATGAAGCTGGCGCAACGTTTTGGCATTCCAGTGCTGACATTGGTGGACACGGCCGGCGCCTATCCGGGCATTGGCGCTGAGGAACGCGGTCAGGCGGAAGCCATTGCGCGGTCTACTGAAGCCTGTTTGAACCTGACTGTGCCGATGATCTCGGTCATCATTGGCGAAGGTGGATCCGGCGGAGCCATCGCCATCGCCGCTGCCAGTCGCGTCTACATGCTGGAGCATTCAATCTACAGCGTGATTTCACCCGAAGGTGCCGCATCCATTTTGTGGCGCGATGCAACACGCGCCCAGGAAGCCGCGACCAGCATGAAGATTACGGCGCAGGATCTTCAGCAATTGGGTATCATCGATGGTATTGTTTCAGAGCCGATCGGTGGAGCCCATCGCGACAGCCGATCAGTGATCACCGCCACCGCCGATGTTATAGAAGCCGCGCTGAAGGAATTCGACGGCAAATCCGGCGAGGAAATTCTCAAAGAGCGTCGCGAGAAGTTTCTGGCAATCGGTCGAAATCTCTGATCAGCAGGTTTTGAAATAATCTGACGGGCTACAGCGCCGCCTTGCGGTTTTCTTCCAGATAAAGCTGACGCAATTTATCGCCAACCGGGCCGGGCTTGCCGGTTCCAATTGTCTTGCCATCAATTTCGACCACCGGATTGGTAAATCCAGACGCAGACGTTACGAAGGCTTCGTCTGCGCCATAGGCTTCCTTCAGAGTAAATGGCCGTTCTTCAACTTCCATCTGCAGCAAACGGGCACAATCAAGCACCGACTTGCGGGTGATGCCGTGCAAGATATCCTTCGACAGGTCGCGGGTAATAATCTTTCCGCCGTTGACGATATAGGCGTTGTTGGAGGTTCCTTCGGTGACAAATCCGTCCTGAAGCAACCACGCGTCATCTGCGCCGCGCGCCTTGGCCTCCATTTTGGCCAGCGACGGATATAGCAATTGCACGGTTTTAATATCGCGACGTCCCCAGCGCAGATCTTCCACCGAGATAATTTTCAGGCCATTGGCTTCAACCGACGTGCCAACAACCTGCTTCTCCTGGGTAAACAACACCATGGTCACAGGCGTGTCTGCGGGTGGAAAGGCGAAGTCACGATCACCGGGATTGCCCCGGGTAATCTGCAGGTAGATCATGCCCTGATCAATGCCATTCAGCGACACCAGTTCGCGGTGAATTCCCAACAATTCTTCGCGGTCAATCTTGTGACCGAAACTCAATTCATCAAGGGAACGCTGCAGGCGCTGAATGTGCCCCTCAAAACCAATCAGTTTTCCATCAACCACCGTGGTGACTTCATAAACACCATCAGCAAACAGAAATCCGCGATCAAAAATCGAGATATTGGCTTCGTTTTCGGGCAGGTAGGCGCCATTCAGGTAAACAGTTCTCATATTTTTTTTAACCCCAGAGTGCCGGTTCGGGCGGGTAAACATACTTGTCATCAAATTTAAGCGGCGTGGCCCGGTCTTCTGCCAATAACAGCGGGCCGTCAAGATCGGTGTACGCGACACCCTGAGCAACAAGTGTTGCAGGCGCCATAGCCAGCGACGAGCCGACCATGCAGCCGACCATAATACCAAATCCCATAGCCTCCGCCTCAACCCGCAATTTCAACGCCTCGGTCAGTCCGCCGGTCTTGTCGAGCTTGATGTTGACCATGTCATATTTTCCGACCAGCGATTGGAGCGACTTGCGGTCATGGCAGGATTCATCTGCACAGACCGGTAAAATCCGCTCAACGTCCAGCAGAGCATCATCGTTTCCCGCTGGCAGCGGCTGCTCCACCATACGCACGCCAAGTTTTACCAGGATCGGGGCAAGCTGACGGTAGGTATCAGCGTCCCACCCCTCATTGGCATCTATGATTATATCCGTATCAGGCGCACCTTCGCGAACTGCCTCAAGGCGCGCCAGATCCCCTTCGCCACCTAATTTAATCTTCAGCAATGGTCTGCGCGCATGTTGCGCGGCCTTTTCACGCATTGTTTTCGGATCGGCCAGAGACAGGGTATAAGCGGTGATTTCAGGCCCCATAGCCGGCACACCTGCCAGAACATGGGCCCGCCCTCCTGCCCGCTTTGCCTCCAGGTCCCAAAAGGCGCAATCCACAGCATTGCGGGCAGCGCCTGGCTGCAATCGACCCTGCAGCGCAGCGCGATCAAGTCCGTTTTGAAGATCCGGTTCCAAAGAGCGGATTGTCTCAATGACACCCGCCACCGTTTCGTCATATCTGGCATAGGGCACACTTTCGCCCCAGCTGGTATTGGTGCCGTCGCTCAACTTGACAGTGACAACCCGTGACTCGGTGCGCGACCCTCGCGAAATCGTAAACACTTCGGCGAGTGGAAAAACCGTTTCCTCAACCGACAGACTGATCTTTGACATTTTCGCCATCATCCAAGAGCGTCAACCAGCCGGCCAGCACCATGACGGAACGGGTCAACCGTTGGCAATCCCATGCGCGCTTCGGTTTCTTCGCAAATCGCCTTGGCGTCCTCATCGGAAAGGGCCGCCGTGTTGATGGAAATGCCAACAACCTGGCAATCTGGGTTGACCACCCGGGCCAGCGTCAAGGCTGTGTCGCGTAATTCTTCAAGGCTTGGTTGCTGATAATCCGGCAAGCCGCGCATATGCTTGCGGGTGGGTTCATGACACAGGATCAACGCATCGGGTTGGCCGCCATGGATCAGAGCCATCGTCACACCTGAAAAGGAGGCGTGATAAAGACTGCCCTGACCTTCGATCAGATCCCAATGGTCTTCATCATTGTCAGGTGTCAGCCATTCCACCGATCCGGCCATGAAATCCGCGATCACCGCATCCAGAGGCACACCATCCCCGGTGATCAAAATGCCGGTCTGGCCGGTGGCACGGAAGCTTGCCTTCATGTTCCGCGCCCGCATTTCCTTTTCCATGCACAGGGCTGTGTACATTTTGCCAACCGAGCAATCGGTCCCAACAGCCAGACAGCGCTTGCCGGTTCTGCGAACCCCGTTGGCAATCGGGTATTTGATCGAAGGAATGCGAACATCGTGCAACTCACGCTCGTTGAGGCTGGCGGTTTCAACCAGATCAATATCGTCACGCAATAGATTGTGCAGGCCCGAGGCGACATCCATTCCCGCTTCCAGCGCCTGTTTGATCACTTCACGCCAACTGTCGGAAATAAAGCCGCCGCGATTGGCAACGCCAATGACCATGGTTTTTGCGCCTTTGGCAACAGCTTCTTCAATCGTCAGATTTTCCAGGCCCATATCGGCATTGCAGCCTTCCAGCTTGATCTGACCAATGCACAGTTCCGGTCGCCAATCCTTGATACCCTGGGCAACCTTGCCCGCCAACGCATCAGGGGCATCACCCAGAAACAATAAATAAGGTGTCGGGATCATCGTGCTGCTCCGCAATAGATGGAAATTAAAAACTTCTTAGTTTCGCTCATCAGGCAAGCGCAACAAAGAAGTGTCATGGCCTTAATGGAATGGGCGAACTGGCCCCACAAATCAACACCAATTCTGGACCTTATGTTTGCGTCATCCCGCAGGGCAAAAACTTGTTGGCGTATGGATGATCGCATTCATATTGGCAGAAAGTTCAACGCAAAATTCCGCGGTTCGCCGCCATCAGGACCAAAAGACACCTTGCGCTATCCGTTAAATGCACTCTACACTTTCCACCATAAAAATGCGGCAGCCGGTCCATGGGCTGCATGTAAAAAGTGGAGGATTACATGGCCAAAGTAGAAATGACGGTCAATGGACGTATGACTTCGGCAAATGTCGAAGATCGTACCTTGCTGGTTGATTATCTTAGAGAAGAAAAAAATCTGACGGGAACCCATGTCGGCTGCGATACGTCGCAATGTGGCGCGTGTGTTGTTCATGTTGACGGCAAAGCCGTCAAATCCTGTACCGTGCTGGCGGTTCAGGCGGCGGGCAGTGATGTTCGAACAATCGAAGGTCTTGCTGGCGATGATCAATTGCACCCGATGCAGGAGGCGTTTCGCAACAATCATGGCTTGCAGTGCGGGTTTTGCACGCCCGGCATGATCATGAGCGCTGTGGATATGGTCAATCGTCTTGGTCCCAAGCTGAGCGAAGCAACCATTCGTGCCGAGTTGGAGGGCAATATCTGCCGCTGCACGGGGTACCACAACATCGTCAAGTCAATTGCCGCTGGTGCAAAAGCCATGGGCAAGGGGATGAAAAAAGCCGCTGAATGACAATTCAATAAAACTTAGGGTGACTTCAGGCGCCTGAACAGACCGGCAAACCGGTCGTCGTCGCCAAAGTGCCGCCTGTACAATACGGAGGAGATATTATGGGAATTGAAGGTATTGGCGCACGCGTGTTGCGCAAAGAGGATAAACGTTTCATCACAGGTCAGGGTCGCTATACGGATGACCACAAAGTTGCCGGCATGCATTATGCCGCTTTTGTGCGCTCTCCCCACGCCCATGCGAAAATCAAGAAAATCAACAGCAAAGCGGCCAACCAGATGCCCGGCGTTGTTGGAGTTTTCGACGGCAAACAACTGACCGGCGACGGCATTGGAAACATTATCTGCGGATGGATGATCCACTCCAAAGATGGCTCGCCGATGAATATGGGAGCCTGGTCGGCGCTGGCCACTGAATATGTGCGCTATGTCGGTGATGCGGTTGCCGTGGTTATCGCTGAAACTCTGGCCGAAGCCAAAGCCGCTGCGGAAGCAGTCGACGTCAGCTACAAAGTTCTCAAGGCCGTCATCAATGCCGAAGACGCCCTTAAGGATGGCGCACCTCAATTGCACCCTGAAGCCAAGAACAACACAATTTTCGATTGGGAAATCGGTGATGAAGCCGCGACAGATGCCGCATTTAAAGGTGCTGCAAACGTTGTGGAAATGGACATTCGTAATAACCGTCTGGTGCCAAACGCGATCGAACCCCGCTCTGCGCTGGCTGAGTATGATGCGGCTGAGGATCATTTCACGCTGCACACCACGTCGCAGAACCCTCACGTGGCGCGTCTTGTCCTGTCGGCTTTCTATCAGGTCGCTCCTGAAAACAAGCTGCGGGTGATTGCCCCGGATGTCGGCGGTGGTTTTGGTTCCAAGATTTACATCTATCCAGAGGAAATAGTCTGCCTTTGGGCGGCCAAGAAAGCCCGTGTGAAAGCCATCAAATGGACGGCCGACCGCAGTGAGGCATTCATAACCGACGCCCACGGTCGCGACCATGTATCGAAAGCCAAAATGGCGTTTGACGCCGATAACCGGATCCTCGGATTCAAGATCGACACGATTGCCAATATCGGCGCCTACATGTCGCTGTTTTCGTCCTCCGTACCGACCTATCTCTATGCAACTTTGCTGTCGGGCCAGTACAATATTGCCAATATCCATTGCAATGTGCGCACCGTTTACACCAACACCGTGCCAGTTGATGTCTATCGCGGTGCCGGTCGACCAGAAGCCGCCTTCCTGGTGGAACGGATGATGGAAACCGCAGCCCGCCAACTGGACGTTGATCCTGCGGAATTACGGCGTCTCAATTTCGTCCGCGAATTCCCGCATCAGACCCCGGTGATCTTTTGCTACGATGCTGGTGATTATGAAACATCGCTCAATGCGGCGATGGAAGCTGCCGACTACGCCAATTTTGAAAAACGCCGCAAGAGGTCAGCCCGCAAGGGCAAGCTGCGTGGCATTGGCATGAGTTGCTACATCGAAGCCTGCGGCATCGCGCCGTCAGCTGCGGTTGGTTCGCTGGGTGCCGGTGTTGGTCTTTGGGAATCTGCTGAAATACGCGTCAATCCGGTCGGTACGGTTGAAATCCTGACCGGCTCTCACAGCCATGGCCAGGGCCATGAAACGACGTTTGGGCAGCTGGTATCGGACCGCTTTGGATTGCCGAGCGAAAACGTTCAGGTTATTCATGGCGACACCGACAAGGTGCAGTTTGGCATGGGAACCTATGGCTCCCGTTCCGGGGCTGTGGGCATGTCGGCGATTGAAAAGGCCCTCGACAAGGTCGAAGACAAAGCCAAGAAAATTGCCGCCCATATGTTGGAAGCATCTGAAGGTGACATCGAAATCAAGGATGGCGAAGTATCGGTCAAAGGCACCGACAAAAAACTGCTGTGGCACGAAGTCTGCCTTGGTGCCTATACCGGTCACAATCTGCCGGAAGGCATGGAGCCCGGATTGAAGGAAGGCGCATTTTACGACCCGACCAACTTCACATTCCCGGCTGGATGTTACATCTGTGAGGTTGAAGTTGATCCCGATACCGGCACAACGACGATCGAACAATTCGTCGCTGCCGATGATTTCGGCAAGATCATCAACCCGATGATCGTTGAAGGTCAGGTCCATGGTGGTGTCGCTCAGGGCATCGGTCAGGCAATGATGGAAAATGCCGAATATGACGATTCCGGTCAGTTGATATCGGCCTCCTACATGGATTACACCATGCCCCGGGCTGATGACCTGCCAAGCTTCAAGGTTTCAACGACCGAGACCCTGTGTCCTGGCAACCCATTGGGAATGAAAGGATGCGGTGAAGCCGGAGCCATTGGCTCTCCGCCCGCTGTCATCAATGCGATCACCAATGCCATTGGGCATAACAACCTTCCCATGCCAGCCAGCCCGCATAATGTCTGGGCAGCTGTTCAAGCCGGCGAATAAGAGGAAAAATCATGTACGATACAACTTATACACGTGCAAAAGACGCAAGCGACGCCGCAAAGAAAATGCGTGCGGCAGAAGACGGCCAGTTTATTGCCGGCGGCCACACCTTGCTACCCACAATGAAGCAGCGGCTGGCAGCCCCATCCGACCTGATTGACATTTCCCACATCAAGGGAATGGCGGATATTTCGGTATCCCGAAAGGATGTCACCATCGGAGCGGCAGCAACCCACGCATCGGTTGCCAATCACTCGAAGCTGATGAAGGTCTGCCCGTCGCTTTGCGAATTGGCGTCACATATCGGCGATCCGGCGGTACGCAATCGGGGCACAATTGGCGGCTCTATCGCCAACAATGATCCGGCTGCTGATTATCCGGCTGCAATGGTCGCACTTGGTGCAACCATCGTTACCAACAAGCGCAAGATCAGGGCCGACAGGTTCTTCACCGGCATGTTTGAAACTTCTCTCAAAGAGGACGAGGTGATCAAGGCCGTAACCTTCAAAGCGCCGAAATCCGGTGCCTATGCCAAGTTTCCAAACCCCGCATCGCGTTATGCAATGGCCGGTGTTTATGTGGCGGACCACGGCAAGAAGGATATCCGTGTGGGTGTTACTGGTGCTTCCTCCGGTGGTGTTTACCGCGCCAAGAACATGGAAAAGGCGCTGGCAAAGGACTTTTCAGCCGATGCGATTGACGGATGCAAGGTGGATGAAGGCGACATGCTTTCCGACATTCACGGTTCAGCCGCCTATCGGGCCAATCTGGTAAAAGTCATGGCCAAACGGGCGATTGCCGCAGCCGGATAGGCTGGTCATTGGTTAGAAAGTTCGCTTTCAATTGCAATCAGACGGGTCTGGTGATCGTGTCGGGGTTGAACGGGCTCAGCTGAGTTCGGAAGCCGCAATTCGATAAACCTGCCCGTCGCCGCGCATCAATGCGTGAAAATCACGGTCTTTGAAGAGCCCTTCAAAAGCTGCATCAAAGACGTTCAAACCGCCGGTATAAGCTCCGAAGCTCGGCATGATCATGCGGCTCGCCGACGCTGCAAAGCAGGAGCGGCGCACCGAGCGACCGCGCCGCACAAGACGCGCCTTGGGATGCAGATGCCCCGCGACTTCGCCCGGCGCTGCATCTACTTGAGGCTCATGGGTGAGAAACAGCCGACCCAGCACAAGATTATTCAACACCTCTCCTCCCAAACCGGCAGGAGGCGAGGGGTCGTGATTGCCACTGATCCAGACCCATTCACGCCCCTTCATCAGCGACACCAGCAATTCAAGGTTTTGTGGGGACAGACGCTCGGATGCCGCATCATCGTGAAAGGAATCCCCCAAAGCGATCACCTTTTTTGGCTGCCACTTGTCAATACAAAGCGCCAACCGTTTCAATGTTGCGATTGTGTCGTAAGGGGGGAGCAACTGGCCCCGCCTTGCAAATGACGACCCCTTTTCCAGATGCAGATCAGCCACCAGCAATGCCTGTTCAGCAGGCCAAAAAACCACGCCTTCACAATCTGTTACGAGTTCGACACCGTTGACGGCATGAATGCAGGTTCCCCGATAGGACGCCGCTGTAAACAGGTCCGGCAATGGTAGATTGGTCTGCAATTGAGCCATAAGTGTATTGTCGTCCAGCGCTGTTTGGCGTGACCCTGCCGGAATACGCTTGGACTTGGTGCGGGCCTTTAGGGACCAGCGATAGGAAGATGGCGAATCACTCAATTAACTTACCTTACACGGTCATGGCTTCGGATATCAGGTTTTCGGCAGCCTCTGCCAGCAATGAATCATTGGCCTCTCCCGGAACTGCCTCTCGGCCGATTTCCAACATGATTGGCACTGCCAGCGGCGATACCTGAGTAAGATTTTTATGAATGATCTGTCCCTTGATGCGGGCCAGCAGATCGCCCAGTCGATGGATATCGAGAAGTCCGGTCGCGGCATCCTCGCGGGTCGCCTGCATCAGAATATGATCGGGTTCATGTTCGCGCAAAACATCGTAGATCAGATCGGTGGAGACGGTAATCTGGCGCCCGGACTTTTCTTTACCCGGATGGTTTTTTTCAATTAGTCCTGCGATCAGAGCCACCTGACGGAATGTGCGCTTCAGCATGAAACTGTCTTCCATCCAGGTCTCCAGATCATCCCCCAGCATGTCTTCGTCAAACAGGCCAGACAATGACAGGCTCCCCGCCTCGATCATGGCACCCAGGTCATTCAGCCCCCAAACACAAATACAATAATCTGTAGCAACAAATCCTGTGGGACGCGCCCGCGCTCGCTCCAGGCGTTTGGTCAACAACATGCCAAGCGACTGGTGGGCCAGCCGTCCTTCAAAGGAATATACGACGAGGTAGTGTTTTTCGCCCCGCGGAAATGTCTCAACCAGCAATTGATCGACCGTTGGAATCACCGATTTCTGTTGTTGAATTTTCAACCACTGTGAAACCTGCAACGGCAGTTCGGCCCAACTCTTCGGGTTCGCCATCATCGCCCTGATATGTTCGGCCAGATAGGTTGAAAGCGGGAATTTGGAACCGGCATAAATCGGCACCATCGGATCCTTGGAAATCGTTGGTGTGACAATTGCCTCGTTTTCGCGAATGCCCTCAAAACGCACAATTTGTCCGGCGAACATAAACGTGTCGCCATAAACCATCTGTTCCAGAAAATATTCTTCCAGCTTGCCCAGTGATCTTCCACCGCGCGTCGCTGCTATGCCCTTGCCATCCCGTTTTACAAATCTCAGCAGCCGCACCGTCATGGCAGGCGCCTCGTAGATTGTCCCGGCGTTCAAGCGGTACTGTTGGGCAAATCGAGGATGAGTCAGGCGCCATTCTCCGCTTTTGTCGTCGACCTTTTTTATCTTGGAATAGCGTTCGTAGGTTTTAAGGGCATAGCCGCCGGTGGAGACGAAATGCACGCATTGCTCATAGGTGTCCCAGTCAAGCTCAGCATAGGGTGAGGAACTTATGATTTCGTGATAGAGTTCATCTTCCTGAAACGGGCCAGCTACTGCCATGCCCAATATATGCTGGCACAGGACATCAAGCGCGCCTGCTCTTAACGGGGGCGTGTCCTGATGACCCAGATAATTTGCGTCCAGTGCCGCCTTGCACTCCATAACTTCAAAGCGATTTGCCGGCACCAGCACGGCACGTGATGGCTCGTCCATTCGGTGATTTGCGCGGCCAATTCGCTGGGCCAGCCGGCTGGCTCCTTTGGGAGCGCCAATATGCAGAACAAGATCAACATCGCCCCAGTCAATACCCAGATCGAGGGTCGAAGTTGCCACGACCGCCCGCAACGCATTGATCGCCATAGCGGCCTCTACCTTACGACGTTGACCAACATCCAGCGATCCGTGATGCAGAGCGATGGGCAGATTGGCATCGTTGATACGCCAAAGATTTTGAAACAGAAATTCGGCTTGACTTCGCGTGTTGACGAACAGGATGGCGGTTCGGGCGGATTTGATCGTCTCATAGATTTCACCGACCGCATGGCGTGCAGAATGTCCTGACCAGGGGAGCCGTTCGCTGGTGTCCAATATTTTGATTTGCGGCTTGGCACCACCATCAACAATGATCAGACCGGCCCGGTGATCGATCTTGGTATCGCCCCGGTTTTGAGCGACAAGCCAGCTTTGCAGATCGGCTGGATTTGCAACCGTTGCTGACAACCCAATCGTCTGCAACTGCGGCTGCAGGCGACGCAACCGGGCCAGACCGAGGGCCAGCAGATGACCCCTCTTGGACGTCACCAAAGAATGTAGCTCGTCAAAAATCACGTAGCGCAGATCGGCGAAAAACCTGTCACTGTCCTTTCCCGCAATCAACAATGCCAGTTGCTCCGGTGTGGTCAGCAATATGTCGGGCGGCAGAAGTTTTTGCCGCTGGCGTCGATGTGAAGGCGTATCGCCGGTACGGGTTTCCACGGAAACCGGCAGCGACATTTCCTCAATGGGTGTTTCCAGATTGCGTTTGATATCGACGGCCAACGCCTTGAGCGGCGAAATATAAAGCGTGTGAATGCCCTTGTGAGGTTCCCCCGGTTTGCGCTTTGGGCGCTCCGTGAGTTCCGTCAGGGCCGGCAGGAAACCGGCCAATGTCTTGCCAGCGCCGGTCGGAGCAATCAGGAGGGTGGAGCCGCCCTGACGAGCCCGGTGCAGAAGATCGAGTTGATGATGGCGCGGTCGCCAGCCTTTGTCGTTAAACCAATTATCGAAAACAACCGGCAATTTAGTTGCAGATTCAACAATTGCAGGTTGATTATTCGCGGCCATGCCGGTTTCAATCGCCATGGCTGTATCGTAGCTTTTTCACCATGAACGTCGAGCACAATCCCCTGATCAATTTTGTTATTGTGAGCTGCCTGATATTGCTGGCCAGTTGCAGCTATGAATCGAGCTCACCACCAAAATACGATGGCGACATGGTATTGGCAATTTCCTGGCAAGCCGGCTTTTGTGAAACCCGCCCGAGATTGCCCGAATGCCGAAGTCAGACAACCCGACGCTATGATGCCAACCATTTTTCACTTCACGGCCTTTGGCCGCAACCGCGCAACCAATCCTATTGCAATGTCGACGCCAGCCAAAAGCGTCTCGACACCTCGCGCAAGTGGTCTCGTCTGACTGGCCTTGGCCTGTCAGAAGAGCTGCAGAACGAGTTGCTGAAAATCATGCCCGGTGCCCGATCCTTCCTGCATCGCCATGAATGGATCAAACACGGCACCTGCTATTCCGCCGATGCAGAAACCTATTTTCACGATTCTCTCCTGTTGATGAACAAGATCAACAACTCGCCACTGCGTGACCTGTTTGCAAGTTCGATAGGTAAGCAATTGACCGGTCGGCAAATTCGCAAGGTGGTGAATGCCAGTTTCGGCAAGGGTGCGGGTCAACGGGTGCGCATCGCCTGCAAACGCGACGGAAGGCGTACCATCATCACCGAACTGACGATTGGATTAAGAGGTGAAATTACTGAACAAATGCCCCTTTCCGACCTGATTCAGGCTGCGCCGCAAACACGACCCGGCTGCCCGGCCGGTATTGTCGACGCTGTGGGGCTGCAGTAACCCGCGCTCAACTTGACGGACAATCCGGCAGATCTATCACAAACCGGGATCCGGGCGCATCATCATCGCGCAACTCAATTGTTCCCCCATGAGCTCGGATCAATTCAGCCGCAATGGCCAGACCCAATCCGGTGCCGCCATTTTGCCCAGTTGCGGAAAATGCGGTGAACAGGTTCTCGCGGACCTTGGCTGGAAATCCGGGGCCTGTATCGGATACAAGAATTTGAACGCCGTCGGGCAGTCGTTGGGCCGAAATGGTCAGACGTTTGACAACAGCATCATCCGACGTGTTGGTCATCGCCTGAACGGCATTGCGCGACAGGTTCAACAAAACCCGAAACAATTGTTCCGGATCAGCCGTGACCTCAAGATGCGGATCGGTTTGATTGATCCATTCAACAGGGCTTTCAACGTTACTGTCGCGGTCCAACGCCAGAGCCTCGGCCACGTCTTCACACAGGCGATGCAGGCGCACGACGTTGCGCTGAGGTAACGCCTCTCCTGATTTTCCGTAGGCCAGAACCGATTTGGTATAATCTGCAGCCCGGTCAATCGTCCTGACTAAGCGGGGGGCCAGCCTTTGCGCGACCGGGTCCTCAAGATCCGACAAGCGGTCAGAAAACAGTGACGCGGACGCCAGAATATTGCGCAGGTCGTGGTTGATCTTCGACACCGCCAGCCCGAGATCTGCCAAATGCCGCTGTTGCGCCATGGTGCCGCGGACCTGTTTTTGCATCGAACTGAGCTGCACTTCGGCTACGCCAATTTCGTCGCGGCGACCCGATGGCTCGATCACCTTTGAAGCGTCTTCGGGATTGTTGGAAAAATCCAACATGGCCCCAGACATGCGCTGCAGGGGACGAATGAGCAGCGCGCGAAGGGTCAGAAAAACCGCCAGACCGGTGAAAATCGAAATCGCCAGTGAAATCAGCAAAACGTTACCCGCATAGCTCAGCATCGCGTCGCGCAACGGCTTTTCCTTCATGACCAATTCAAGCGTACCGTTTCGTTCCGTCATCGGACCGAAGACCCTGATTGTTCGGTTTTCTCCCCCCAATATCAGGGTATCCAGCGCGTCGGTGATGGAGCGCACGGCCTGTATACGGCCCGGCATGGCCAGTTCCACATGGCGCGCCACATTGCCTGGCATGGCTTTGGTGGCCAGCACCCGTCGAGCTCCCTCGCGACGCACAACAATGACTTCGGTTTGCGTCAGCGACAGCAACTGGTCCCGCACATCATCGGGAACGGCGTCATCCGGCAACCGCTCAAGGGCCAACGATGCAGCCTCCCCGGTAACGAAATGATCAGACAACCATGTCAGTCGAAAGTTGGCGACTGAGGGAATGAATACGAATATCTCCGTCAGCATAATCACCACCATGGTGAGAATGAGCAGCTTGCCCGACAGGCTTCGCGGAATCATGCGATTCCGCTCAACCGGCACGGTATTTTCGCTCTTGAGTTCAAATTGGCTCAACGGCAGAGGGCCCTCAATCGTCATATTCAGATAATGCTCTTGGCAATTATATGAATACTAACCGAATTTTGCCAAAAAGCGTACCAGCCAACGCACAAACGGCTTTTTTGTCGCGGGGGCGTAAAATGAGGTGGCGGCCCGCTTGCCGATTTCGCTCATTGTCGGATAAGGCGCAACATAGCCGGCAATGTCCTTCACCTTCAGTTTTTGTGATATCGCCAGAGCCCACATATTCATCATTTCTCCCGCCATGACGCCGGCGATGGAGACGCCTTCAATTGTGCCATTCTTGCGGGCAATGATCTTTATCAATCCACTGGTCTTCTTTTCGGCCTGGGCGCGGTCATTTTCTGCATAAGGCCAGCGCAGAATTCTAATATCTTTGAAACTGGCGCGGGCGGTTTCTTCGGTATGCCCGACATGGGCCAGTTCCGGATCCGTATAGGTGCTCCACGGGATAATGTGAGTATTCTCCTTGGCATTCATGCGAAAAAGAATGGCCCGGATGACCAGACCGGCATGATAGCCCGCGACATGAGTGAATTGCAGGCTGCCTGCTACATCTCCAATAGCATAGACCTTGGAATTACTGGTCCGCATTTTTTTGTTCACGGTGATGCCCCGTCTCGAATATTCAATGCCGGCCTTTTCAAGATCCAGCCCGCCAACAGTCGCAGCCCGACCAGTGGCCACCAATAATGTGTCACCATCAATGGTGTCTTCCACTCCGTTGATCTCCACATGCAGACGAATCTTCTGGGTTTTGCCCACGAAGGTTTTTTCAACCCGTATCACCTTGGTTTCCTCGCGGATTTCAACGCCTTCGCCGCGTATTTTCTCAAGCACAATTGCCGCAAGTTCAGGATCGTCCTTGCCCAGCGCCTTCAGACCCTCAATTACGGTTACTTTTGCGCCCAGGCGGTGATGTGCCTGGGCCATTTCCAGACCGATAGGTCCCCCCCCGATAACCAGCAAATGGCCGGGATTGCGGGTTCTGTCGAAAATCGTTTCGTTGGTGACATAATCAACTGTGTCGAGGCCCGGAATGGGTGGCACAAATGGGGCAGATCCGGTGGCCACAACAAATCGCCGCGGTTTGATGACATAATCGCCGGCTTCGACGGTTTTTTTATCGACAAACCGTGCCGCGTCCTGAATCACCGTCACACCAAGTGCTTCAAACCGCTCAACACTGTCCATTGGAGCGATTGTATCAATCACCCCATGCACATGATCATGCGCCTGCTTGAAACTGACCCGTGGTCCCGTTGCTTCCTTACCACCGGTGCTGACACCAAATTGCGGCGCATCGCGCATCGATTGGGCGTGTTTTGCCGCAGCGATCAGCGCTTTTGATGGAACGCAGCCATAATTTAGGCAGTCACCCCCCATTTTTCCCTTTTCGATCAGCACGACATCAACTCCGAAAGATGCAGCGGCAGAGGCGACAACCAAGCCTCCGGAGCCGGCGCCAATTACACAGATGTCAGGTTTTAAGAGAGTGACCATGCGGGTTCCAGATTAATTTATGTAATTCGTTGTTATACTGGTACGATCTTGAACCACCGCTTTCAACAGGCCGGTGATCACGCTGTTATGACACCCGTGTTACCATTACGTGGGGTGGAATGATTTGTCGTAAAATCTTGGGTTGGTTTTGATTGACTCGCCGCCAAGCTCTGCCTATACAGCGCCAACGCGACGTGAGCATCTTCTGGCAAAGCCGGAGCGGAATTCGTTAACAAGTTCCTTACCCGCCACGACGTACAAAGCTTTGATGAATGACAAGAGGGCCGGTCTTCGACTGGCATATCGATATGAAACGGACCTATCAGCCCAGTAAACTGGTACGCAAACGCCGCCACGGCTTTCGTTCTCGCATGGCAACTCCAGGCGGACGTCGGGTGATCGCAAAACGTCGTGCCCATGGCCGCAAAAAACTCTCAGCCTAAGTCGGAAATCACGGTCAATCGATTGAAAGACCGGGCAGATTTTCTGAAAGCAAGAGAAGGAGCGCGTTCTCACGAGCGCGCTTTTGTTTTGCAATTACGACAGCGAACTGACCAGTGTGATGGCGGTTTGCGGGTCGGCTATACGGTTACAAAAAAAGTCGGAAACTCGGTTGAGCGCAATCGCATCAAGCGTCGATTGCGCGAAGCGGTGAAACTCGCTGACCTTCCTGAGCAGTGTCGCAACAAGGATGCCGTGCTGATCGCGCGGCGGATTGCGCTGAATTGCCCCTTCGATTCGCTGGTCGCGGCGGTCAACCACGGCATGCGTCACGCAAAATTCGAACAAAAACCCAACAATAAGGGAAAACGACGCGATCGCCGTGTTGCAAATCAACACTGAGCGGGGCAAAACGTGCCAGCAAATTTCCTGTGGCATCCGCCATAGAGCTACCCCACATGAGTTGAATTAATCTCTGATAACTAGACGGGCTTCCTGATGGACAACCAACGCAATTTCATTCTCGCCGCCGTTCTGTCGCTGGCGGTCGTGTTTTTCTGGCAGATGCTCGTCATCAGCCCGCGTATCGAGAAAGAACGAGCCGCCGCTGAAGCGCAGGCGCAATTGCAGGCTGAAACCACGCCATCAAATGAATCAACAACGGCGGTGCCGTCTTCAGGCAGCGAAGGCGTGCCTGCGCCAACCTCCGGCCAATCCGCGGTTCCTGGCAGCAGTGGCCAGCAGGCATCGACCAACGACTCTGCGGGCAGAGTGGAGTTCCGTTCCGAAAAGCTCGATGGCAGCATCAATTTGAAGGGCGGTCGCATTGATGATCTGAATCTGGCGCTGTATCGCCAGACAGTTGATCCAACCAGCCCGGAAATTCGCCTGTTAATGCCGGTCAACAATGAAAACGCCTATTTTGCCGAATTCGGCTTTTCTCCAAACGCCGATGCCGGCGAGGTACCTGGGCCCGGCACCGTGTGGACACAGGCCAAAGGGGGCAATCTGACACCTTCCTCGCCCATCGTGCTGCAATACAACAATGAAAAGGGCCTCGAGTTTCAGCGCAAAATCGAACTCGACGCCGACTATATGTTCACCGTGACCGACACGGTAACAAATACCAGCCCGGCGGCGGTTGCCCTGAAGCCCTATGGTCGCATCGCGCGCTATGGAACACCTGAAGTGGCAGGCATCTATGTGCTCCACGAAGGCCTGGTCGGCTCTGTCGGTGATCAGGGACTGGACGAATACGATTACGGCGACATCGAAGACGAAAAACAGGTCACCAAGGAATTGGCCGAGAGTGGCTGGCTCGGCATAACCGACAAATATTGGGCCACGGCGCTGATCCCCGGCGGTTCTTTCGTCGCCCATTACAATTACTATTCAAACGGGCGCCCGTTTTATCAAAGCGACTTTCTCGGCGAAGCAATCACCATTGCCGCCGGCGGCACTGCTGAAACCTCCAGCCGTCTCTTCGCAGGTGCCAAGAAAGTCGACATTATCGATGCCTATCGCGACAATCTGAGCATTCCGCTTTTTGATAAAATCATCGACTGGGGTTGGTTTTACTGGCTGACCAAACCGTTGTTTGGCGTGATGAACTGGATTTATCAACTGGTTGGCAATTTCGGCGTGGCAATTCTTGGCGTGACCGTGCTGTTGAAAATATTGTTCTTCCCACTGGCCAACAAATCCTATGCGTCGATGGCCAATATGAAAAAAATGCAGCCGGAAATGACGGCCATTCGCGAACGCCATGCTGATGACCGGCAGGCGCAGCAAAAGGAACTGATGGCGCTGTACAAGAAGGAAAAAATCAACCCGGCAGCAGGTTGTTGGCCGGTTCTGATCCAGATCCCTGTATTCTTCTCGCTGTATAAGGTGATCTACGTCACCATCGAGATGCGCCACGCGCCGTTCTTCGGCTGGATTCATGACCTTTCGGCGCCTGACCCAACATCGTTTTTGAACCTGTTTGGCCTGCTGCCATTTGAAACGCCGGCGTTTCTGGCACTCATTGCCGTTGGTGTATGGCCGCTCATCATGGGCATCACCATGTTCATCCAGATGCAGATGAACCCTGCCCCACCTGATCCGACCCAGCAGATGATCTTCAAATGGATGCCGGTCATGTTCACGTTCATGCTGGCAACTTTCCCAGCCGGTTTGGTGATCTATTGGGCGTGGAACAACTTCCTGTCGATCTTGCAACAAGGAACCATCATGAAACGCCAGGGGGCGAAGATTGAATTATGGGACAATCTGAAGGCAATGTTGAGCAAGAAAAAAGAAGGATCCAACTGACAAAACGTTGATCATGTGACGCCCTAGCAAAAGGCAAAGAATCACATAAACAATTCTTTATATGGACTTGCGCAGATAAGTCCGGACTGCTAAACCCGCGCCCAGTATTGTGCTCGGTTGATGCCGGCACGTGATTTCCTGTTCCATTGGATAATTGCAGATAAGGATGCCTGTCATGGCCCAACACGATTACATAGTAAAAGATATTTCGCTGGCGGATTTTGGCCGCAAGGAGCTCGATATCGCCGAAACCGAAATGCCGGGCCTGATGTCTCTGCGCGAGGAATTTGGCGCTTCAAAACCCCTCAAGGGTGCGCGCATTGCAGGCTCCCTGCACATGACAATTCAAACAGCTGTGTTGATTGAAACATTGGTAGCCCTGGGCGCCGATGTTCGCTGGGCCTCGTGCAACATCTATTCCACTCAAGACCATGCAGCCGCTGCCATTGCCGCTTCCGGCGTTCCGGTATTCGCCATTAAAGGTGAAACGCTGGAAGAATATTGGGATTATGCCGACAAGATCTTCTTTTTTGGTGGTGAAGACGGAACCTGCAACATGATCCTGGATGATGGTGGCGATGCCACCATGTATATTCTGATCGGTGCACGGGTGGAAAATGGGGAGACCGATCTGATCGAAAGCCCACAGTCGGAAGAAGAAGAATATCTGTTTGCCCAGATCAAAAAACGCCTGAAGGCGTCTCCGGGCTGGTTCACCAAACAACGTGACGACATTCAAGGTGTATCAGAAGAAACCACCACCGGTGTTCACCGCCTGTATCAGCTGGTTGAAAAAGGCTTGCTTCCTTTCCCGGCAATCAACGTCAACGACTCGGTCACCAAGTCCAAATTTGACAATAAATATGGCTGTAAAGAATCGCTGGTTGACGGCATTCGCCGGGCCACGGACACCATGATGGCCGGCAAAACCGCTGTGGTTTGCGGGTATGGTGACGTTGGCAAGGGCTCTGCCGCCTCATTGCGCGGTGCTGGCGCACGGGTGAAGATCACCGAAATCGATCCGATCTGCGCGCTGCAGGCTGCAATGGACGGATTTGAAGTCACCACGCTGGAAGATGCTGTTGAAGAATCCGATATCTTCATCACCACCACCGGCAACAAGGACATCATCCGCATCGAGCATATGCGTGCCATGAAGGACATGGCGATTGTCGGCAATATCGGCCACTTTGATAACGAGATTCAGGTCGCCAATCTGCGCAATCTGAAAATGACCAATATCAAAGACCAGGTGGACATGTATGAAATGCCATCCGGCAACCGCATGATCCTGTTGTCGCAGGGCCGCCTGCTCAACCTTGGCAATGCAACCGGGCATCCGTCATTTGTGATGTCAGCCTCATTCACCAACCAGGTACTGGCTCAGATCGAGCTTTGGACCAAAGGTGATGACTATGAAAACAAGGTCTACATCCTGCCCAAACATCTCGACGAGAAAGTCGCACGGCTGCATCTTGAGAAAATCGGCGCAAAGCTGACCGAATTGTCAAATGAGCAGGCTGACTATATCGGCGTGACGACCAACGGCCCTTACAAGCCCGAGCATTATCGCTACTGATTCAATCACAGCAGCTCCCGTTTTATTGGGCCGTCTCCGGGTTTAGCATAAGCCTAAATCTGGAGGCGGCCCAAATCATTTCGACTGACTGAAATTCCAGCGTCTTCACATTGTCTGCAATTTGGTTCTCCATTATCCCAAAGTGTATCGTGCAAATTGACACAAATTGGCAGCCGCTTGTGTGTCATGACTTCCAGACATCCAACTCGCCGGGCAACTGCATAAATGAAAATACCGCAAAAAATATTTGGCATCGCCATTTTGGTATTCATGATCATGGGATCAACGATCCTGTATTCGACTTACAAGCTTTATGGCGTCTCCCGGGAGATCAAAAGCCTGGCGGAAGTTTTCATCCCTCTTTCCGATCAGTTGGCGGATATCGACATCCAGATTGTCGAACAGGAACTGGATGTTGAACGTTCGGAAAAACACATTGTTGAAGCCAAGCTGATTGATGAAGAATTGAAAGAGCTGGCCGCGGGCATTGTGCCTGAACACCTCTCGGTTTCGGGAAATACGGTGGACCAGCAGATCGCGCATCTGAATGAACAACGCGCGCTTCTCACAACCAAAATCAAGATTGAAGAAGGCGAATTCATCAAGCGTGAACAACAGGTTGATGCTGCCATCAAGAAGGCTGAAAAGCTCGTAGAACAATCGGTTGAGCGGGTCGCGACATCGCAGGGGCGGGAAACCCTGTTATCGATTATCCCGCTGCTCAAGACCGTCGATTTACAGCACTCAAACCTGCATGCACAACAAGCCATTTTGATTGAAGCGATGAAAACGGACAGCCCCCTCCAACATGAGTTGGAGGAGCTGATTGAAAAAGAAGATCGCGAACTGCAATCGGCGGTTAAGACCACATGGCTCAAGGTAGCCCGGTTCACCGAACGCTCAGCGCTTGTTGCCGAAGAACACGAGCGTCAGGCGCTGTTGGTGAGCGTATGGTTGACCATCGTGGCTGGTCTGCTGGCGCTTGTTGTATCGCTGTTTGTTATTCGCGGCATGTTGAAACCGCTGAGAAACCTGATGGCCGCAACTGGGCAGGTGGAATCCGGTGATCTGACCGGTGTCATCAGCAGCGATACTTCTGATGAGATTGGTGATTTGACCCGCCGCTTCAATTCAATGGTCGAAGGTTTGCGCAAAACCGAAGAAATCAAGGACAAGTTTGGCCAATATGTTGACCCCCGTGTTGTATCGGGTCTGATCGGTGATCCCGACATGGAATTGGTCAACGGCGAGAAGAAAGTTGTTTCGGTATTCTTCTCTGACCTGGTCAATTTCACCGGAATTTCAGAACGCTTCACACCCGCCGGTCTGGTGAAGATGGTCAACCGCTACCTGACGATGATGTCGCAACCGATTACTGCCAATCATGGTCTGATCGACAAGTATATCGGTGATGCGATCATGGCATTCTGGACCACCCCGTTTTGTACCGATGGGGATCAGGCGAGCCTGGCAGTTGAAGCTGCGTTAAAAGATGTTGAACTGATCAAGCAATTGCAGGCTGAACTGCCTGAGCTGATGGGTCTTCGCAAGGACATTCCTCAAATCGGCATGCGTATCGGTCTTGCAACCGGTGAAGCCCTGGTCGGGTCGATAGGCTCGGATACGACCAAAAATTACACGGTGATGGGCGACACGGTAAATCTGGGGTCGCGACTAGAAGGGGCCAACAAGAATTATGGAACCCATGTGCTGGTATGCGAACGAACCTATCAGATGGCATCAGTCCGGTTTGAGTTCCGAAAGATCGACAAAATTATCGTCACTGGCAAAACTGAACCGGTGTCGATCTATGAACCTTTGGGGCCACTTGGAGATGTTGAGCAATCCGTACTCGATCAAAAGGATGATTTTGAGGCGTCACTTGCAGCGTTTCACAACGGTGATTGGGCCGCTGCGCGAACTGCGTTTCAAACCTATCATGATGCCTATCCCGAGGATGGCGCTGGCCAGACATATCTTTACCGTCTGGACGCCATTGACCGTGATGGACCGCCGCAAAACTGGGCCGGTGTTTGGCAATTGCACTCAAAATAGGTGTTGGCGGATGATATGATCCTGTCAGGATCGGCATCCCTGCATTGGGGTGCGACAATCGGTAAAACGAATTTGAGGCTTGCACCGATCCGCGAACTGCGCTCTAGCCTGTTGCAATGGTTCAACCGTTGGAACGAACGCTCAATATGATAGACATCGCCCATCCCCTGTATTTTGTGCGTCACGGGCAAACCGACTGGAATGCCCTGGCGCGCTATCAGGGAAGCACCGATACCAGCCTTTCTGAATTGGGAAAGCACGAAGCCCAGCGCAATGGCAAACTACTCGCTGCTCGGTTGCAGGCTGATCAGGTTGAATTGTCCCAATTGCAGTTGGTGTCATCGCCGCTCAAGCGGGCCCGGCAAACGAGCGAAATCATCTCCAGCTGTTTTGATCCTCACCCACCGGTCACGATCAACCCGGTATTTCGTGAATTGTCGGCTGGTAGATGGGAGGGATTGACCAGCATCCAGGTCAAGGAGCGCTATTACGAAGAGCGCAAGTCGCGCAAACTGGATCGATGGCTTTTCAAGCCGCAAGGTGGTGAATCGATGGCCGAGCGATCCGATGAAATTGAAAATGGCCTTCGCGAGCTTTCACCCAACAGCGTTTTGATCACCCATTGCGTTGTTTTGCGCATTATTTTCCACCTCTTAACGGACTTCGGAAAGCAGGCAGCGACCAGTGTTGAGACGCCTCATGTGTCAATTTGGTGTTGGAATGGTGTAAAATTGCACAGACAGGACTAGAAATGCCTTTCTGCGCTTAACGACCGCGTTCAAGTGTGCCAGACTATTTCCAATAAACCGGGAAAACCGGTACGGGAGAGAACAAGGGTAACAGTCTTGGCGCAAGCAAGCGCATCTGCAAACAAGACCAATGAGGGGGAGCAACAAGGAGGAGTGTCGAGAGATTATTCTCACGACATAATTCGCGTTGACGACCTTCATTTGGCGATCGACCTGAAGGGTGCGGATATTGAAGTTATCCGTGGCGCCTCCTTTCGTATTCCAGCGGGCAAGACTGTTGCGCTGGTCGGAGAATCTGGCTCCGGAAAATCCATCTTGTCGCAGGCCATTCTGGGAATTCTCCCCAATGTGGCCCGCATTACGGCAGGCAATATCTGGTACCGCGAAAATGCCAGTGACCAACCACTCGATCTGGCCGGCCTGAAAGACGATTCCGCTGAACGCATTGCGCTGCGCGGCGGCAAAATTTCGATCATTTTTCAGGAACCGATGACGTCCCTGTCACCGCTCCACACAATCGGCAATCAGATCGGCGAAGCACTTGAACTGCATCGCGACATCGCCAGAAACGAAGTTCAAACAACCGTTGTGCAGATGCTGGATCTGGTCGGATTTCCAAACCCCGAGGCTGCATGGTCGATGTATCCGATGGAATTGTCGGGGGGACTGAGGCAGCGTGCGATGATCGCCATGGCCTTGATCTGCCACCCAGCCTTACTGATAGCAGATGAACCGACCACGGCTCTCGACGTATCGATGCAGGCCAAGATCTTGAGCCTGCTGAAAGAACTTCAGCTAAAGCTTGGCATGGCGGTGTTGTTGATCACCCATGACCTCGGTGTTGTGGCCAACATGGCTGACGAAGTTGTGGTGATGTATCACGGGCAGATTATGGAGGCCGGGCCTCGCGAAGCCATATTCAAAAACCCACAGCATCAATATCTGAAGGCCCTGCTGCACGCGGTACCTGATCTGAGCATGGGCTATGATGAAAAGCTGCAGAGCCTGCGCGATATCGATCACGAAATTCCCGCGTCGATGATTGGCGAGATCACCGAGCGCAAGACCCATGTAGATGAAGTCCTGCTGAAAGTGCGCGGGCTGCGAAAGGAATTCACCACCAAAAAGAGCACCGGTTGGTTTGGTGGAACCGCCAATGTGCTTAAAGCCGTCGACGACGTGACATTTGATGTGCGCCGCGGCGAGTGTTTTGGGCTGGTGGGAGAATCCGGGTGCGGCAAAACCACGACCTTGAAACTGATTGTGCGTGCACTGTCGGCCAGTGGCGGGTCGGTCGAATGGCTGGAAGGCGACGGTGACGATCAGTCTTCCATCGATCTATTGGGGTTGAACAACGCGGGCGTCAAAGCATTTCGCCGCAAGATCCAGATGGTGTTTCAGGATCCGTTTTCTTCGTTGTCACCCCGATCCACCGTATTGAACATCTTGAAAGAGCCGATGGAAGTTCATTCCATGGGATCGAAGAAAGAGCAGGCTGCTTATGCTGCCGAACTGATGCGCCTTGTCGGGTTGCAGCCAACATTCCTTGGCCGTTACCCGCATTCCTTTTCCGGTGGTCAAAGGCAGCGTATCGGCATCGCCCGCGCCTTGGCCTTGCGACCGGAACTGCTGGTCTGCGATGAACCGGTCTCCGCGCTCGACGTTTCTGTACAGGCGCAGGTGCTTAATCTGTTAAAACAATTGCAGGAAGAACTGGGTCTCACCTATATTTTCATTTCTCACAATCTGGCGGTCGTCCGCTATATCGCCGACCGGATCGGCGTCATGTTCAAAGGACAGCTTGTAGAAATGGCAAATCGTGAAGAATTGTTTGAAAACCCAATTCATCCTTACACCAAAGCCCTGTTGGACGTGGTTCCTCACGCAGATCTTGATCACCCATTGGACTTTGACCGCATCAATCGTGATATGGCGGCAGAAGGCCGCGACTGGAGCTTTCCCTTTTCCAGCCAGACTGACGGGTCTGACATGGAAATGATCACCATTTCCGAAAACCATCAGGTCCGCGCAATAATCGGTTCTGATCCCGCAACCATTTCAAAAGCAAGTTGAGTAAGCCAATGACAAACACTATCAGGAAGATGATCTCTACCAGCGCTGCCCTGCTGTTTATGACAGGCAGTGCTTTTGCCGGTGCTCCTGACGAGCCCAGGGTTTTGAATTTCGACAATCTCGAAAAAGAAATGGGCAAACGCGGGGGCTCCATCAAAATGCTGATGTCGAAGCCCAAGGATGTGCGGTGGATGACCGTCTATTCCGGTGCCCGTCTTGTCGCCTATGACGAAACATTCCAGCTGAAGCCCGATATTCTCAAGGCAGTCGACAATGTCGACAACAAGTCGTTCACGCTGCATCTGCGCAAGGGACACCAATGGTCCGACGGACAACCATTCACCACGGAAGACTTTCGCTACTGGTGGGAAGATGTTGCTCAAAATGAGGCTTTGTTCAAAGGCGGCCCGCCACGCGAATTGCTGGTTGGAGGCGAAATGCCGAAGGTTGAAATTATTGACAGCCACACAATTCACTACTCGTGGAACAACGTAAATCCATTGTTCATGACAGCATTGGCCGGCGCCCGCCCGATGTATATCTATATGCCCGCCCATTATCTGAAACAGTTCCATGAAAAATATGGCGATGCGGGTAAACTGGCAGAGCTGGTGGAATCCGAACAGGTGCAAAACTGGTCATCACTGCACAAGAGATTTGGCCGCCAGTACCGGCCTGAAAACCCGGACATGCCGACGCTGCAGGCCTGGATGAACACGACCAAACTGCCATCTGAGCGGATCATCTTCAAACGCAATCCCAACTATCACCGGGTCGATCCCGATGGGACGCAACTACCGTATCTGGATGAGGTGATTTTGAACCTGGCATCATCTTCGATCATTGCGGCAAAGGCCGGAACCGGGGAAAGCGATCTGCAGGCACGCTATGTGCGTTTCGACAACTATTCCTTCCTGAAGCAAGGCGCCGAAGACGGCAATTATAATGTTCTGTTGTGGCCATCGGGTCGGGGATCGGAAATGACCCTGCTGCCAAACCTCAACACCAAGGATGAAGGTTTCCGCAAAGCATTTCACGATGTACGCGTACGCCGTGCGCTTTCCATGGGCATGGATCGTGGCGAGATAAACGAAGCTATATTCTTCGGCCTCGGTCGGGAAGCCTCAAACTCGGTGCTGCCGTCAAGCCCGTTGTTCAAGGATGAATATGCCGAAGCATGGATCGAATACGACGTCGATCAGGCAAACCAATTGCTTGATGAAGCGGGTCTGGACAAGAAGAATGACGATGGTGTGCGGCTTTTGCCGGACGGACGGCCATTTGAGATCATTGTTGAAACCGCCGGTGAGCAAAGTCAGGAAACCGATATTCTGCAACTGATCACCGATCACTGGAAAGACATTGGTGTTAAGCTGTTCGTCAAGCCATCGCAGCGCGATATTCTGCGTGGACGAGTGAGCAATGGTGAAACCGTGATGTCCACATGGCAGGGCCTCAATCGCGGCCTGGCGACGCCGGAAATGAATCCGGAAGAACTGGCTCCGGCTTCTCCGATCCAGGCGCAATGGCCAACATGGGGCAATTATTACTTTTCGAAAGGCGCATCAGGCGAAAAGCCAACGCTGCCTGAAGTTGCCCGGTTGAGCGAGCTGTATCAAAACTGGCGCGATGCCGCCAATTATGAGCAGCAATCGGCCATCTGGGACGAAATGCTGTCGATCTTTACCGACCAGGTCTTCACAATCGGCATCGTTTCTGGAGGCTTGCAACCCATTGTTGTCAGCAAGAAATTGCGCAATCTTCCTGAAGAAGGTATCTGGGCATTTGAACCGACCCTGTATTTCGGACAATATCTGCCTGATACATTCTGGCTCGAGGAATAGGATCACAATGGAGCCATGTTCCGCTATATAATTACACGCATCGGGGCGATGATCCCGACACTGCTGCTGGCCAGTATTGTCATCTTTACGATCATCCAGCTACCGCCCGGCGACTATGTGGAAACCTATATTGGCGAGTTGATTGCCTCGGGTGAAAGCGTTGATCTGGAGCGGGCCCAATATCTGCGTGAGGAATATGGTCTCGATAAGCCGATGATTCAGAGGTATTTGCTATGGATCGGCAATTTCGTCACCGGTGATTTTGGCTATTCGTTCGAATACCAGCGCCCGGTTTCCGAAGTCGTTGGCAACCGCTTGTGGCTGACCATTATGGTTTCAATGGCGACGATCATACTGACCTGGGTCATCGCCTTTCCAATCGGCATCTACTCCGCGACCCACCAATATAGCTGGGGAGATTACGGCCTGACGTTTTTTGGACTGTTGGGTCTGGCGACGCCGAATTTCTTGCTCGCCCTGGTGATGATGTATTTCGCACAAACCTTGTTTGGCGTCTCCATCGGCGGGCTGATGGACGCAGAATATATCGACCAGCCAATGAGCTGGGGCAAATTCAAGTCCATTCTGGAACACCTGATCGTGCCAACAATCGTTATTGGAACTTCCGGTACTGCCGCGATGATCCGGCGAATCAGGGCCAATCTGCTTGATGAGCTGCAAAAGCAATATGTCGTGACGGCACGCGCCAAAGGTGTTCCGCCGTTCAAGGCTTTGGTCAAATACCCACTGCGCATGTCGCTGAACTTCTTTGTTGCCGATATCGGTTCGCTCCTGCCAACCATTATTTCTGGTGCTGAAATTGTCGCCATCGTGCTGTCGTTGCAAACGACTGGTCCGTTGTTGATTGCCGCGCTGCAAAGCCAGGACATGTATCTGGCCGGATCGTTCCTGATGTTCCTGGCAACGCTAACCGTCATTGGTGTTCTGGTATCCGACATCGCCTTGGGTTTCCTCGACCCACGCATTCGTCTTGCCGGGGGGGCGGAACGGTGAGCAACAGCCCGCAAAACAGCCTGCCGCCGGAAGGTACGAAAGACCTGCCGCATTTCGTATCCGATGCGCCATTTGACCTGCGATCGGTTGAAAAACTCACGCCGGAACAGGAAAAGATCTATTTTGCTTCCCAGCTGACATTGATGTGGTGGAAGTTCAAACGCCACCGGGTAGCTGTCTGGTCGGGTATTTTTTTGCTGCTGCTCTATTCCAGCGTGCTGGTCAGCGAGTTCCTGTCACCGTGGAATTATCAAACCCGCCACAGCAAACACATCTATGTACCGCCACAAGCTGTTCATCTGTTCCACAAGGGTGAGCTGATTGGCCCGTTTGTTTATGATCTGAAGCGCAAGCTCAATCTGGAAACCATGCAGCGGGAATATACAGTCAACGACAAAAAACCGGTCAAGCTCTCGTTCTTCTGCAGCGGTGAAAAATACCATTGGTTTGGGTTGATAGCGGCAGATAACCACCTTGTCTGCGCTCCCAAAGGCAAGCCGTTTTATGTTTTGGGCACAGACCGTCTGGGCCGGGACATGCTGTCTCGAATATTGCAAGGCGCGCGAATATCACTGACCATCGGTCTGATCGGCATTTCTGTCTCCTTCCTGCTTGGCATCATTATTGGTGGTGCGGCGGGCTATTATGGTGGCTGGGTTGATATGATCGTGCAGCGGGTGATCGAGGTGTTGCAATCGATTCCCACGATCCCGCTTTGGCTCACCCTGTCAGCAATCATGCCGCCTTCGTGGAGCCCGATACTGATCTACTTTGGCATCACGGTGATCCTTGGTCTGCTTGACTGGACGGGACTGGCGCGAGCGGTGCGATCAAAACTGCTGTCCTTGCGCGAGGAAGATTATGTGCTGGCCGCCAGGCTGATAGGAGCGAAACCGTCGCGCATTATCGGACGTCACCTGATCCCGGGCTTCATGAGCCATTTGATTGCCTCAGCAACGATTACCATACCAACGATGATACTGGGGGAAACGGCCCTCTCCTTCCTCGGCCTGGGTCTGCGAGAGCCGATCACATCCTGGGGTGTCCTGCTGAACGAAGCGCAATCAATCAATGTTGTGGCGATCTTTCCCTGGCTGATGCTGCCGGTGGTGCCGGTCATATTTGTCATCATCGCTTTCAATTTCCTTGGCGACGGGCTTCGGGATGCAGCCGACCCCTATAAATAATCGAACTCGGGCCACTGGCATTTATTTCTGCGGGCGTGCAAGCTCGCATTAGTATTCTTCACTCGATTTGACCAATATGGCGCGCTCCCGGACTCCTCTGCCCCCGCTTTCAGCTCTGCAGACTTTTGAATCTGCTGCCCGTCATTTGTCATTCAAGGCCGCCGCCGCAGAGCTCAATGTGACGGCCGGTGCCGTCAGCCATCAAATCAGGGCGCTTGAATCAGCCCTCAACACGCCACTCTTTAACCGGATGCATCGAGGCGTCGAGCTGACCACTCAAGGAGAAATTCTGGCGCAGGTGATGCACCGCAGTCTCAACGACATCACCGAAGTCATTGATCAACTGCGCATGGCTGACGAAGAGCGTTCGGTTACCATCGGTGCCACCACCGCCGTCTCCTCCCTCTGGCTGACACCGAGGCTCAGCCGCTTCTGGAAAGAGCATGGAACTATCCCGGTAAACCAGCAGGTTTCCGACACCCAGTCCGCACCCGACAATATTACAGACTTTGTGGTGCGCTACGGGACGCCAGATTTGTCAAAACCTGATCATCACCTGTTGTTCAATGACCGACTGATCCCGCTATGCAATCATGAATTTGCGTCCAACTACTCAGCCAGCTCGCTTGAGGAAATGGCGGCACTTCCACTGATCCACCTGGACGCGACTGATGAAAACTGGACAACCTGGCGGACGTGGTTTGATCAGCAAGGCTATACCGCTCCAATGGCGAAAGGCATACGGGTCAACAATTACACCATTGCCCTGCAGGCCGCCCGTGATGGCCTCGGCCTGATCCTGGGGTGGGAAACGCTCGTGGAACCGCTGATCAGGAATGGCGAACTGATCACATTCGGTAGTTGGAGCCTTAAAGCGCCCGGTTGTTATTACATTCATACCAAGCCCGAAGGACATCTGTCGCAAAAGGCAAAAACCGTTCTGGAGTGGCTGCTCCATAACGTCTAAGGCAACAATCGCATGGTTGACATGAATTTTACTCAACCGAAGTTGAGCATTTGCCCTATTGAAGACTTACCAAAAATGCCCAAAACTCGACCAATCGAGAAGTTATAGAAAGAACAACTTCATGTTGGCATCCGATCAAACAAATCTGGACGATGTTCTGGCTCCGGTAAATCGGGCCAAGGGATTGCCCAACGCGCATTATGTTTCAGAAGAAGTATTTCAAAAAGAAAAACAGGACGTCCTGTTTGACAATTGGTCCGGCATTGGCTTTGGCAAGGATGTGCCTGAACCGGGTGACGCACAGCCTGTGGACCATCTCGGCATGCCTTTGTTGATTGTTCGGGACAAAGACGGCTCGATTGGCGTGTTTCAGAACACCTGTCGTCATCGCGGTATGATTTTGGTTGAACAGCCAAAGAAAATAACCGGGGCAATCCGCTGCCCCTATCACAGCTGGTGCTATGCGCTGAACGGCGATTTGAAGTCGACACCCCATGTGGGCGGGCCCGGACACAACACCCATGAAGACATCAAGCGCAGCGAACTGGGCCTGATACGGGTGCGCTCTCACGTTTGGCGTGACGTGATATTTGTCAATGTCTCCGGCACCGCGCCAGAATTTGCCGACTATGCCAGCGACCTGCTTGGCCGCTGGAAAGAATTTGACCAGCCCATGGTTGCCGGCGGTGCGACCTCATCGTTCAAGCTTGATGTTAAAACCAACTGGAAGCTTGCGGTAGAGAATTTTTGCGAAAGCTATCACCTGCCGTGGATCCATCCAGGATTGAATACTTATTCCCGCCTCGAAGATCACTATCACATAGAACTGCCACTGGCCTATTCAGGCCAGGGAACACTGGTCTACCGCCAATTGGAAGGCGAGACTGGTGCAAAATTTCCTGACTTTGAAAAACTCTCCAACAAGTGGGATGAAGGTGCTGAATATATCGCACTTTATCCAAATGTTCTGTTTGGCGTGCATCGCGACCATGCATTTGCGATCATTCTGGAACCGGTCGCTATTGATCAAACCACCGAGCATATCGAAATTTATTATCCACCGGCTGAACGTGATATGGAACGGTCGGAGGAGTTGAAACAGGCCAACTCGAAACAATGGAAAGAGGTATTTGAGGAAGATATTTTCGTTGTGGAAGGCATGCAGAGGGGGCGTCACGGGCAGTTTTTTGATGGCGGTAAGTTTTCACCCGCCATGGACAGTCCAACCCATAATTTTCACCATTGGGTCGCAACCCAGATGTCTGCTGCACCGACCAGTGACTGAAGTTTAGAGCCATTGGCAGTGGCGGGAGTTTGTGGCAATGCAGGATCTGAACGCGCAATTGCTCCAGGCCCATGAGGCTGACGATCATAATGCGCTGGTTTCGCTCTATGCGCAGGTTGCCGATCAATGTGAGGCAGCGCAGGACGTTGAAGCGACATGCTTTTATCTGACGCAGGCCTTTGTTTTCGCTCTCGATAGCGACCACCCTGAAGCCCGGGAACTCAACCGCCGCCTTGTGGCCTATGGCCGTGAAGTGCCTCTATAAGAAGCCCTTGGCAATGAATGCGCCATTTCGATAGTTCGGCTTGCCGTAGCCGAACACCTGTCCGTCGGGATGTTCGACCCGTCCGCCGGATGCGCTCAGGATCGCATGACCAGCAGCTGTATCCCATTCCATGGTCGGCCCGAATCTGGGGTAAATATCAGCCTCCCCCCGGGCAATCAGGCAGAATTTCAAAGAGGACCCGATGGAGGTCGTTTCTGAAATATCATTGTCAGCAATCCAGCGATTGGTTTGCTCGTCGCGATGCGAACTGCTGGCGAGGGCAACCATGGATGAAGATTGCGGTGCACGAGTGGTGATCTGATTTCCATTCAAAAATGCGCTGTGGCCGACAATGCCCCAATAGAGTTCATTCAATGCTGGTGCATAGATAATGCCTGCGACCGGCGCCCCCTGTTCAATCAAAGCGATGTTTACAGTAAAGGCACCCTTGCCATCGGCCTTGATGAATTCTTTCGTGCCGTCCAGCGGATCCACCAGGAAAAATTGCGAGGGCGCTTCAATTGTGTGGCTGTCGGCGTTTTCTTCAGAAATGACAACAATGTCGGAAGCAAAATTTTGCAACCCTTGCAGAATGATTTTCTCGGCGCGCTGATCGGCCAGGGTGACGGGGGAACCGTCGGTCTTTTCAGTGACCTGTATGCCACCCCGGTAGACATCCATAATTGCCTCACCCGCAAGCTGGGCAACTGGCAGTAATTGCGCAATCAGTTCGGAAATTTTTGGTGTCATTATGGAATCGCCAGGTTGAATCGCTGGCTGTTTGAACCAAAACTGCTCATTTGACCATAGCTACAAGCACCATTTGTCCAATGTATCAACTTGCTGATGCGCCGCCTAACCAATGTCGCTATAGAGTGTGGAAAGAGAAACAAGCCAAGAGATCATCATGACGCCCGAAGACATCAAATCTGCTGCTCGCAAACTGTATGATGCAGAACAGTCTGGCAAACAGGCCGGGCTCCTGTCGCTGGCTTATCCGGATATGGTCATGGATGACGCCTATAAGGTGCAGTCTGCACTGATTGATCATCACAGGGCCAATGGACGCCATGTGATCGGCTGGAAAATTGGTCTTACGTCAAAGGCCATGCAGGCGGCACTCAACATCGATATTCCGGATTCAGGGGTTCTTCTGGACAATATGCTGTTTGCCAATGGAGCCAAAATACCGGCTGGTCGGTTTATTCAGCCTCGGATTGAAGCGGAAGTGGTATTTGTGATGAAGTCCGACCTGTCCGGACCCAACGTCACCGCCGAACAGGTGGTGGAAGCAACCGATTATGTTTCACCATCTCTGGAAATTCTCGACACACGAATATTACGGGTTGATCCCGAGAGCGGTCGAGCCCGTAATATCTGCGACACAATCTCCGACAATGCCGCAAACGGTGGCATCGTCATGGGCGACGCCAAACTCGATCCCCGACAGGTGGATATGCGGTGGATTGGCGCGATTGCCTGCTGCAATGGCGAGGTCGAGGAGACCGGGCTTGGGGCTGGCGTGCTAAACGATCCGGCGCTCGGCATAGCCTGGCTGGCCAATCGACTCGCACAATATGGCGACAGCATCAAAGCCGGTGAGATTGTCCTGTCCGGTTCATTCATTCGCCCGATTGAGGCCCCGGCAGGATCGCTCATCGAAGCAGATTTTGGTGAATTTGGCACCGTCAGCTGCAGCTTTGAATAGAGCCATTAAGGCCAGCTATGCGCGATAGCTATCGGGTGGGCACAGGCTCATCACCGGAATAATCATAAAATCCTTTTCCGGATTTGCGCCCCAGCCACCCGGCTTCGACATATTTTACCAACAACGGGCATGGACGATATTTTGTATCAGCGAGACCATCATGCAACACCTGCATGATGGCAAGGCAGGTATCTAAACCGATAAAATCGGCCAGGGCCAACGGACCTATAGGGTGATTGGCGCCCAGTTTCATCGCCTTGTCGATGCCGGATACCGTGCCCACGCCTTCATAAAGCACATAGATTGCCTCGTTGATCATCGGGATCAGGACACGATTGACGATGAAGGCCGGAAAATCTTCAGAGACTGAGGCTTCTTTTCCCAGCACATCAACAAGGCCCCTGGCCGCCTGAAACGTTGCGTCATCGGTCGCTATGCCCCGAACCAGTTCAACCAGCTGCATCACCGGCACGGGGTTCATGAAATGGATGCCAATGAACTTTTCGGGACGATCCGTCGCGGCGGCGAGGCGGGTAATGGAAATTGACGACGTATTGGTGGCCAGAATTGCCGTTGGCGACAGCACCGGGCAAATCGCCTTGTAGATTGACTGTTTGATCTGTTCGTTTTCAGTTGCCGCCTCAATAACCATGTCCGCTACACCCAAAGCTTCGGCCTCAGGCGCGGCTGCCAATCGCTTCAGAGCTTCGTGGCGCTGTTCGTCAGTAATTTTTTCAGATGTCACCTGACGGGCAAGGTTGCCGGAAATGGTTGCAAGTCCGGATTCCACGGCCTCTTCGCTGACATCATGCAGCAGAACGTCCAGACCAGCCAATGCGCATACATGGGCGATTCCACCGCCCATTTGACCTGCGCCGATAATACCGATGGTTTTCATTTTTCAGACTCCAGACTGTTTGCAGGTGAAGTAGCGCAAAAAATTGGGCCGGGAAAGCATTTGCTCGCCCGGCCCATCAATAATTTCAACCGTCGTCCGGTTAGAGCGCTTTTTCCAGTTCCGGCAGAACTTCAAACAGATCTGCAACCAGACCGTAGTCGGCAACCTGGAAAATCGGCGCTTCGTCATCCTTGTTGATGGCAACGATTACCTTGGAGTCCTTCATGCCGGCCAGGTGCTGAATTGCGCCCGAAATTCCGCAAGCGATGTACAGATCCGGCGCTACAACCTTACCGGTCTGACCGACCTGCCAGTCATTGGGAGCATATCCTGCATCAACTGCAGCCCGAGAAGCCCCGATAGCGGCGCCAAGCTTGTCAGCAACTGGCACAATGACTTCCTGAAACTTTTCGGAAGAACCCAGCGCCCGACCACCTGAGATGATGATCTTAGCAGATGTCAGCTCAGGACGGTCCCCACCGGAAAGCGCTGCACCGACGAATTCGGAAAGGCCCGGATTTGCCGCTGCATCAATTTTGTCAACAGCAGCCGAGCCGCCCTCACCAACTGCACCGAAACCAGCTGTACGCACGGTGATCACTTTAATAGAATCCGTCGACTGGACGGTCTGGATCGCGTTACCGGCATAGATCGGGCGTTCAAAAGTGTCTGCAGATTTGACGGCGGTAATTTCCGAAATCTGCATCACGTCGAGCAGAGCCGCAACGCGAGGCATGATGTTTTTTCCGTCAGTAGTGGCAGCAGCAACGATGCTGTCATAATCGCCGGCCATGCCGCTGATCAGCGCCGCCACAGGCTCAGCGAGACGGTTGGTCAGATAGTCAGCTTCGCACAGCAGTACTTTGGAAGCACCATCAAGTTTGGCGGCGGCGTCAGCAACTCCAGCACAACCATTACCGGCAACCAGCACATGAACGTCGCCGCCAATGTCGGAAGCTGCAGTCATCGCCTTATGGGTCTGATCGGAGAGTGTTTCGTTATCGTGTTCAGCAATCAAAAGAATGGTCATTAATCTAATCCTTAGAGCAAACCGGCTTCGTTTTTCAGCTTATCAACGAGTTCTGCAACATCGCCAACGATCACCCCGGCTTGACGCTGAGGCGGTTCCTCGGTGGTAACAATGGTCAGGCGAGGCGTTGCATCAACCCCGTAGTCGGCGGGGGTTTTCTCATCCATCGGCTTTTTCTTGGCCTTCATGATATTTGGCAAAGAGGCATAGCGCGGTTCGTTCAAGCGCAGGTCTGTCGTCATGATCAAAGGCATCTTCACCTTGATGGTCTGAAGACCGCCATCAACTTCACGGGTCACGTTGGCGCTGGCGCCATCGATTTCCAGTTTGGAGGCAAATGTCGCCTGTGCCCAACCCAGCAGAGCTGAAAGCATCTGACCGGTCTGGTTGGCATCATCATCGATTGCCTGCTTGCCCAAAATCACCAGGCCCGGCTGTTCTTCGTCAACAATACCCTTGAGAATTTTGGCAACGGCGAGTGGTTCTACCAGATCGTCGTTCTTGACCAGAATTCCCCGGTCGGCACCCATGGCCAACGCTGTGCGGATGGTTTCCTGGGATTGCTGTGGTCCAATCGAAACGGCAATGACTTCATCGGCCTTGCCAGCTTCACGCAAACGCAAAGCTTCTTCGACTGCAATTTCATCGAAAGGATTCATCGACATTTTGACGTTGGCCAGCTCGACGCCTGATCCATCGCTTTTAACGCGGATTTTTACGTTGTAATCGACCACCCGTTTGACGGGCACAATAATTTTCATGGTGCAGACCTTTATTGTCTAAAGTCTTGAGGACTATTGGGAATGAAGTGGCGTATTGCGGCAAATTACACTTGTTCTGTGGCGACACGCAAAGCCAGATTTCTGACGGAAATGGGGCCACCGCAAAGACCCGGCTTCAATTTTGGTAACAAGCAAAATCTATGCCTGACGTCAAACAATTTCTGACGCCCCAATACTCAACGCCCCCAGTGAATCGTTTCCTTGCCGTCCACTTCGACCGCTTTGGGCGGTTGTATCTCGCGATCAAAGAGGCTGACATCGCGACGCTTTAGAATACCGACCAGAACAACACCTGCGACAATCCCCCCGACATGGGCGGCCCAACTGATCTTTTCTTCTGAATCCGCCAGAAACATAAACAGCTGAAACACCACCCAGCCACCCAGAAGCCATATGGCAGACAGTCGCAGGGGAATTTTTGACAGGAACAGAACCCAAATTTTCATTGTAACTACCCAGCTACCCCAACCTGATGCTTTTATAGACGGCCCATCAGACG